>JAJQEU010000064.1 GCA_021201535.1 Clostridiales bacterium
ACTGAGCGTTGAATAAGACAGAAAGATAGGAGGACAGAAGGCCGGAAGGACAGGCAGCCGCGCGAAAACACTTCGCGCGGCTGCCTTTAAAAAAAACACATTGTGTTAAAAAAATAACAATACGCTCAAAGCGTTCTTAAAAGACAGGATAACCATAATGGACAGATACAATTTATGACAGATCGTGTCATTTTCTCGTATAAGATTATTTCAAGGCTGTAGAGGATTTGAGATTATGTAAGGCAAGCGTTGAGAAATCTTTCGCATATGTGTATTTTTTGTGTGTTTTCCATGATTTACATTAAGTAAGTATTGACATTTTCCGCTTTTGGGATAAAAATATATTACAATACTGTTACGATACCGTTACCGCTCCGGTTTGTTTTGAGGAAGCTGCACGGAGGCCGGTGTTTCGGATTCCGGCCGGCCTGAAAGACGCATGATGAAGGACGGCGTTTCAGGTTTTGTACAGATATATACAAAACAGACGGCATATGGGAGGATAAAGGCATGGGGTGTCCGGATTTTGTCTGCATGGGTTTTCAGAAATGCGGAACATCGACACTGTATGAGATCCTGCGTCAGCATCCGCAGATCGCGCTGTGCAGTGATGTGAAGGAGCCGATGTATTACCGGGTTCCGGTGTGGAGCACCGTTTTCTGGGGGAAGGTGGGATATCGGGTGCGATATTTCACATATCTGAAGAAGGATGATCCGAGACTGAGAGGTGAGGTGAACGCCGGGCTTACCTTTAACGGCTGTGCAAAAAAACTCACGAAAAATTTTGATCCGGATACGAAAATGATCTTTATGCTGCGCAATCCGGTTGACAGAAGCTACTCTGCTTACAAATATTTCCTTGCCCGCGGTTTTCTGCCGGAAGATGCGGTGGAGGATGATCAGAGGCTCGGACACGCGGCGGGATTCGACCGCTATGTACATACGGTGCTGGATGATCCGGCCACACGGAATGAGATTATGGAGAAGCGGATGAAATATCTCGTCCTTTCGCAGAGTAATTACGGGGCGTGCATTGACGAGTACCTGCCTGCGTTTGACCGGAAAAATATGCAGTTCATCGTGTTTGAAGATTTTATCTGTGATGAGCATCGGTCCTGCCGGGCGCTTTATGAGTTTCTGGACATTGACGACGCGGAGGGGATCCGTTACGGGCTGGCGGTCAATCCTGGAAACGAGAGGGCGGTTTCCGCTTCCCGGGCGAAGCATTTTATGATCGTAAAGGGCTGGAACTATTTTCTTTATGACCTGTGCGCCATGAAACACTGGAATCCGTTTTTTTACAAATGGTTTTGCAGATACTATGACCGGGTTCGTGAAAAAACGCTGGTTCCGGATACGGACAGGTCGAAGCTGCTTCCCGAGACCCGCGTCTATCTGGAACGTTACTTTGATGCGGATGTCACAAGGACGGAGGAAATCACTGGGATGCCTTTAAAATCTATGTGGAAGTGGGGAACAGCGCCATGATACAGCCTAAATGTAAGCGGGGGATAATGCCATGATACAAGTGTTTTTTGTCTGCCTGTTTGCGGGGGTCGTCGCGGGCATTGAGATCGGGTTTGCCAGCGTTTCGGCGGCTACGATCATCGCGCCCATCCTGATCGCCCTGCTGGGCGTTCCCTGGTATGAGGCCATCGGCATTGGGCTCGCGGCGGATGTGCTGGCTGCCGCCTTTGCCGCATACGAATACCGGAAACAGATCGATGTGAAAAACGGGCTGATCATGCTCGCGTTTGTACTGATCATGACCTTTGTCGGCAGCTATTTCTCCCAGTATCTGCCGAATACGGAGATGAGCTGGATATCCATCATCCTTTCGCTGATCTGCGGACTGCGGTTTCTGCGGAGCGCGAAGGGAAAGGAGGGGAAGAATTTTCTGTCCTTTTTTATGCAGTGGGACTGGATGAAACGGGTCCTTGCCATCGGCGTCGGCTGCTATATCGGTTTCTGGTGCGGGTTTGTCGGAGCCGGAGGCGGCATGATGATGCTCTTCGGGCTGACGATTATTCTTGGTTATGAGGTGAAGACGGCGGTCGGCACCGGCGTCTTTATCATGATTTTTACGGCGCTGATCGGAGCGGTTTCCCATGGATATTTCGGAGATATGCAGGACTATATTCCTGCGCTGATTTTCTGCTGTATCTTTACCTTTATCGCGGCGTGGATCTCTTCTAAATTTGCCAACCGGATGGAGACCCGGAAGACCAGTCTGGTGACGGGGACGATTCTGCTGGTGCTGTGCGTGTGCCTGATCATAAAGATGGCGGTGTCACTGATTTGATGGGCTCTCCACCGTGATGTAATAACTGGCTAATATTCGAGGTACTGGACATGAAGCGGCTCCTTCTTCGCATGTGCGGTGGAAGGTCTGTGCATGGTAACCTGCATGCGCTGCTGTCGCAGCCTCACAAACATCTATAAAAAATACAGATAAAAATGATTCTTTCCTTGAAAAAAGTTATTCCTACGATTATAATAGGAAAAGAATGTTAACCACTTACATCTGAAACATATTGACAATCAGGCGCGGGCATAAGTTTCTGCTTCGCCGGTAATTGTGTATCAGATGACAAAGCAGGGGTAGACGGTGAAAAAAGTGTGGAAGGAAGGAAAACAATGAATGCAGCAGTTTTAGCGGAGGAGATTATAGACGGAAGGCGGCTGAGCCGGGAGGATGACCTGTCCGGTTTTATCGACTGCCCTCTGGAAGAACTGTGTCGGGGTGCCGACCGTATCCGGGCACATTTTCGCGGAGATAAGGTAGATCTCTGTACGATTATCAACGGGAAGAGCGGACAGTGCAGTGAGGACTGCAAATACTGTGCACAGTCCTGTCACAACCATACAGGCGTGGAAGAGTATGCATTTTTGCCGACAGAGCAGATTGTGCGGGAAGCGCTGGCGAATGAGCGCGAGGGTGTGGACCGGTTTTCCATTGTGACGGCGGGACGGCGCCTGAGTGACAGTGATTTTGAGAAGGCGATCAACGCGTATCAGGCGATGCGCCGGCAGTGCAAGCTGGCTCTCTGCGCTTCCCACGGGCTGCTCACGACTGAGCAGTTTCGCCGGCTTCGCGAGGCGGGGGTGACCGGCTATCACGCGAACATCGAGACATCCCGCAGATTTTTTCCGTATATCTGCACGACACATACATATGACGATAAGATTGAAACCATCCGGCGGGCGCAGGCGGAAGGACTGCATGTCTGTTCCGGCGGGATCATCGGCATGGGTGAGACATGGGAGGATCGGCTGGACATGGCGGTCAGCCTGTCGGAGCTCCATGTGATGTCCATCCCGATTAATGCGCTCAATCCGATTCCGGGCACGCCGCTGGAGGGAAGAGCGCCGCTGGAAGAGAAGGATATCCTGCGGACGATCGCGTTTTTCCGTTATCTGAATCCGGAGGCGGATGTACGGCTGGCAGCAGGAAGGGCGCTGCTGACGGAGACCGGGAGACAGGCGTTTTCGAGCGGAGCCAGCGCGACGATCACGGGGAATATGCTGACGACGACGGGATCGGATATTTGCAGCGACCGCAGGATGCTGACGGAGATGGGACGGGAGATCGCACGAGGTAAATAATTTATGCTGAATCAATTTTCCAGAACGGAGCTCCTGCTCGGCAGAGAGCGGATGGAAAAGCTCTTTGAGTCGCGCGTCGCCGTGTTCGGAATCGGCGGCGTCGGCGGTTACACGGTGGAGGCGCTGGCACGCAGCGGCGTCGGCACTCTGGATCTGATCGACGACGACCGGATCTGTCTGACGAACCTGAATCGCCAGATTCTGGCGACGCGTCAGACTGTCGGGAAATATAAGGTGGATGTGGCAAGAGAGCGCATCCTGTCAATCAACCCGAATGCGGTCGTTTATACTTATAAGACATTTTACATGCCGGAGACGGCGGATCAGTTTGATTTTTCCGCATATGACTATGTTGTGGACGCCATCGACACGGTGACGGGAAAGATTGCCCTGGTCATGCAGGCGGAGCAGTCCGGCACGCCTATCATCAGCTGTATGGGAGCAGGCAACAAGATGGAAGCTTCCGCTTTCGAGGTGGCGGATATCTATGAGACGAGTGTCTGTCCGCTGGCACGGGTGATGCGCCGCGAACTGAAAAAACGCGGCATCAGAAAACTGAAGGTCGTCTACTCCAGGGAACCGGCCATGCAGCCCATGGAGGACTCGGAGACCAGCTGTAAGAGCGGGTGCATCTGTCCGCCCGGCACGGCGCGGAACTGCCTGCAGCGCCGTCAGGTGCCGGGCAGCAACGCGTTTGTGCCGGCCGCGGCGGGTCTGATCATCGCGGGGGAAGTGGTGCGGGATCTGAGCGGGTGTTGAATGTGACAGTTCCTAACCCGGATGAACCGGAATAGAAATTTTGCCATTTTGCGCAAAAATCGTTTCTAAGCGCCTAAACGCTGATCGGTTTTATAAGCCATGCTTTAAGGACCGCACAGATATTCGAAAACACTTTCTTACGTGTTTACATGATGATTTTGTTTCAGATACTGATGAGCCATGGAACCTGTCTTTCAGATCAGATTGCCCGGGATAAAACAGTTATCCTTATCAATCGGAATCGGTTCTTCACACATACAGATGATGCCGCCGCAGCCGCGATTTAATGAGGCTTTGTCTATGACACTGTATTTTTTTATCTCACGCCGATCGGGTGAAGCGCTTTTCTTGATTTCCAGCGGATGAATGACATCGTTCTCCTCTATAAAGACGTCGATCTCTTTCTTGTTGGAGTCGCGAAACCAGGTAAGGTTCACCTTTGATTTTGCATAAGCATAGTTTTTTACAAGCTCCATCACGACATAATTTTCATAGAAATGACCGCTTGCGGCGCCGTTTCGCAGTGTGTCCGGTGTCAGCCACATGCTTAGATATGCACAAAGCCCCGTGTCGCAGAAGTACAGTTTCGGTGTTTTGCTGAGCCGTTTCAGCGCATTGTTGGAGTATGGCATGAGCAGGTAGATGATGTGCAGTCCTTCAAGCACTCTGAGCCACTGTTTTGCTGTGGACGGGGCAATGTCAGCAGATTCAGCCAGCGTTGTGTAATTGACCTGTTCCGAGACGAGAGAGGCGCATCCTGTAAGGAATCTGCGGAATCTTACCGCATCGGTAATCCCTCCGGCTTCGGTGGCGTCACGCATCAGATATGTTTCTATATAGGAATTGAAGTATTCCAGTCGGAGTTCATCGTCTATTCCCTGCACCTGCGGCATGCCGCCCTCCCAGATGTGCTGAAACACCTGAATCACATCGTTTTTCGGAAGCCTGCGCTGCCGTGTCTGCAAGGCGGTCAGCGAGAAATCCAGATCATCATCGAATACAACCCCCGACTTTTCTCTGGCAGACAGACTGTACAACTCTAATATTCCGATTCTTCCGGCCAGGGTTTCCCGGACATTCTTTATCATCTCATATTGCTGAGAACCGGTCAGCCAGATCAGTCCTTTTTCATCGTTCTCATCACAAATGATTTTGATTTGCTCAAACAACTCCGGCGCCTTCTGTACCTCATCAATCAGGATCGGCGGCTTCCAGGTCTGAAAGAACAGCTGAGGATCAGACACAGCAAGCTCTCTGGCCATGGCATTATCCATGGTGACATACGTTCTGCCATCCTCGGCCAGGTGTCTCAGCATCGTCGTTTTGCCGACCTGTCTGGCGCCTGTAACAAGGATAACTTTGAAAAAATCATTGAGTTTCAGGAACTTTCTTTCAAGTTCCCGTGAGATGTATGCCATTGTGAACCTCCGTTTTTAAGATAATCTGTGATGAATCATATTTTATCATAATATTTGCCGGCGGGTCAAGAAGTTCTGCTATGTTTCTGTTTCATTTCCGGTGCAGTGTCCCTTCATTACTAATTGGACTTTATGCGCTGAATCATAATGTTCTGCATTAGAGAACACACATATTTATTTGAAATTTTACTGACATTTTTTCCCCGGCGTGTTACACTTTCAAAAAAGCAAACGGAAAAGACTGCTTCGCAGTTATCATCACGTGATTTATGAAAAATGGGAGGTCTGTCATGAAATATTCAGAAAACGGTATCCAGTACCACCTCGGCATACAGAACGGTGACGTAGGAAAATATGTCATTCTTCCGGGAGATCCGAAGCGATGCGCGAAGATCGCGTCGCATTTTGATGACACTCGTCTCGTGGCAGATGTGAGAGAGTTTACCACTTATACCGGGTATCTGGACGGCGGGAAAGTCAGCGTGACATCCACGGGGATCGGCGGGCCGTCAGCAGCTATCGCCATGGAGGAACTGGTTCGCTGCGGCGCGGATACGTTCATTCGCGTGGGTACCTGCGGCGGCATGCAGGAGCGGATCAAAAGCGGAGATCTGGTCATCGCCTCCGGAGCGGTTCGGATGGAGGGCACAAGCAGGGAATACGCGCCGGTTGAGTTTCCGGCAGTGGCGGATTTCCGGGTCGTACAGGCTCTCTCGCAGGCGGCGCACGAGCTGGATTATCCGGCGCATGTCGGTGTGGTGCAGTGCAAGGATTCTTTCTACGGACAGCATGAACCGGAGATCATGCCGGTCGGATATGAGCTGACACAAAAGTGGGAGGCGTGGAAGCGGCTGGGATGCCTGGCCTCCGAGATGGAGTCGGCCGCGCTGTTTATCGTCGCGGCGCATCTGGGCGTTCGTGTCGGTTCCGTTTTTCTGACCGTGGCGAACCAGGAGCGGGAGCGGCTGGGGCTGGAGAATCCGGTGGTGCATGATACCGGCGCGGCGATCGAGGTGGCGGTGCGGGCGCTGCGATTGCTGATGTAAGAAAATAGTAACTTATTCAGGACAGTACTTCGCACCTGCTGCGAAGTACGTCTGATAGCGTAGATTACACAGAAAATATTTTAATGGTTCTGAAACCCGAAACCATCCGGAGTGACGGATGGTTTCGGGTTTTTCAGACTTATTCTTCTTCCGTTTTCTGAACCGCCTGGATGTAGTGTGACACGATCTGTGTCAGATGATCGAGATAATCCGGCGGGCAGGTGCGAATCAGCGCGGTTACCGGCGTATACCTGTCATCCGCGGATTGCGGTCCGAACAGAATATAATCGGCAGGAATCGAGAGCGCAGCAGCGATATTGCAGAGTGTATGAAGCGACATGTTTTTGGAACCAAGTTCAATGTCATAACAGAAGCGAGGCGTGATGTCCGCAAACTCCGCCAGTTTTTCCCGAGAATATCCTTTTAAAGTTCGTTGCTCTTTGATTCGCTGTCCCATCAGGACTGCATCGGCAATTTTTGCACTCATACCAAATTACCTCCCTGGCTGATCCGCAGAAAAAGATTTTCGTGGTTCATTTTTTCTAATAATTCTATTGCAAACTGCATAGTTACTATGCATTTTACGGACGGTTTTTATCACGAAATATGAACTGACAGGGGATAAAATATTGACGAATAGTTCATGTTGTCGTATAATATAACAATAAATAAGATGAGGAACTGGACAAATGAAGATAAGAGTTGCGATATTGGATAATGATGTTAATTATTTGAGTCGGATATCAGATGTTTTTCATACAAAATATGCAGAAAGAATAGAATTATATTCTTTCACGGATTGCGAGACGGCGGTAGAGGCATTGGCGAGCACCAGAATTCATGTTTTTCTGGCAAGTGATCTGTTTGACGTGGAATGCGCGAGACTTCCGGAAAAATGTGGCTTTGCATATTTTGTGGAGTCTGGCGGTATTGAGATGATAAGAGGCCGGAAAGCGGTATGCAAATTCCAGAAAGCGGATGTTATTTATCAACAGATTCTCAGTATCTATTCGGACTGCTCGGAGGGTATTTCGGGAACTGGGTTTCGTGAGACAGATGGAAAAAGGATTGCTTTTTTGTCGCCAGTTGGCGGGAGTGGAAGTTCCACCATGGCAGCTGCCTGTGCGCTTCATTTTGCCAGACAGGGAAAAAAGGTGTTTTATTTGAATCTGGAAAAATTCGGGTCCGCCGATCTTTTTTTTTCCGGGGACGGAAGTTTTAATTTGAGCGACGTTATTTTTGCCTTGAAAAATAAAAAGGCAAATATGGAGACACGATTGGAAAGTTGCATGAAGTTAGATGAGGGTGGCGTTGCTTTTTTCTCTCATCCGAAGGTGGCATTAGACGCGATGGAACTGAGAGCAGATGAGATTCGACGTTTGCTGATCGGTCTGCAGACTGTTGACGATTATGAGTATATCGTGTTGGATATGGATTTTGCTATCGATGCGGATATGCTGGAGCTGTATTCCATGATGCAGTCAATTGTGATGGTGGGTGATGGGTCAGAAATCTCTAACTGGAAGATCAGCCGGGCGTACCAGACATTTTTTGTTTTGGAGCAGGTGATGGATACTATACTGACGGATCATATAGTGACAATATATAACCGCTTTAATAGTACATATTGTAAATTGATTTCTGGAGATGGTCCCCAAAATATCGGCGGTGCGCCTCGGTACAGAAATGTATCGGTACGACAGATGGTCAGGCAGCTGTCCAGCATGGAAATGTTTGATCATATTGTATAGCGGTTCAGAAATGTGTAGATGCGAGAGTCGCGAAGGGAGTCGGGATGCAGTTTGAAGAGGAACAGCGGTTTGTTGCGTCGCTGAGAAGATATGTGACAGAAAATCTTCCGCTCAGCAAAATCAGCGATGAAGAACTGGAGGAGAGGATTGAGGAGATTGTTAATCAGAGAATTGGCAATCAGTATTGTTCCATAGAACAGCGTATTTCAATCGTACAGCAGATTTTCAGTTCCATTCGGGGGTTTGGATTGCTGGACACAATCATGTCGGACGATAGTATCACGGAGGTTATGATTAACGGACCTGATCATGTGTTTATAGAGCAGGATGGCAGCCTGGTTCAATTAAATAAAAAATTTGAGAGCCAGCGAAATCTTGAAGATGTGATTCAACGGATCGTTGGCCTCGCAGGGAGGGAGGTTAATCAGGCAAATCCGATTTGTGATACGAGGCTGCCAGACGGTTCTCGTGTCAATGTTGTGCTTCCTCCCATTGCCTTGTGTGGTCCGACAGTAACGATTCGTAAATTCACGAAGACGCCGATGACGATCGATATGCTGATAGGCTATGGTTCTTTGACCAGAGATATCGCGGGTAAACTGGAACTTTTAGTTAAGGCAAAATATAACATATTTATTTCCGGCGGTACGGGTTCTGGAAAAACAACGTTTCTGAATGCGTTGTCTAACTATATTCCGAAAGATGAACGCGTGATTACAATAGAGGATTCTGCTGAACTGCAGATTACGGGCATAGACAATCTCGTGAGTCTGGAGACACGAAATGCGAACGCTTCCGGTGCTGGGCAGATCACGATACGTGACCTGATTAAATCTTCTTTGCGAATGAGACCGGAAAGGATTATTGTTGGTGAGTGCCGTGGCGGAGAGGCGTTAGACATGCTTCAGGCTATGAATACCGGTCATGACGGTTCTCTTTCTACTGGCCATGCGAATTCTACGGAGGACATGCTGAGTCGTCTGGAAACGATGGTGTTGCAGGGGGCGACAGGTTTGCCTCTTGAGGCGATACGTCAGCAGATTGCTTCCGCTGTAGATATTATCATACATTTGTCCCGGCTTCGTGACAAGTCAAGAAAAACCATGGCAATTACAGAGGTGGTTGGATACGAAAACGGAACTATTCGGCTGAATCCGCTGTATATTTTTGAGGAGGATGAGAACAGTAAGCTGGAGCGTGTATCTGGATGTCTGCGAAGAACGGAAAATAAGATGATACATGATTTTAAATTAAAAATTGCCGGTATAAAAGAAGAAATATGATAACAGGCAGAATACAATCAGGTTCAGACAAATGGAGATGGAGTCGGAATTATGACAGGATCTATAGGAATGCAGGAGGAGAACAATGGGGATTTTTGTAACAGATTCAAAGGAAAAGGGGGCTCCTGAACCGCAGTATTACCGATCCGCCACCAATATGCAGGTGGTCAACTATAAAGTTTATTACATGTCCGGTAAGGAAAAAAT
Organism: Clostridiales bacterium; assembly: GCA_021201535.1. Lineage (GTDB taxonomy): Bacteria > Bacillota > Clostridia > Lachnospirales > Lachnospiraceae > Eubacterium_I. The sequence continues at coordinate 10,071 of JAJQEU010000064.1, forward strand.
GCTGTATTTTCTGGTGGCATTTGCGGTCGGTGCGGCGGTGGGATACCTGTTTTACGGTGGTCTTGCAAAGGACGAGTATAGCCAGGCGACACTAATGACTTATGTTTTAAATATTGTAATTTCTGTGGCGGTTGGCATTGTCGCAGGGAAATTGTTCATGCCGATCAGAACGAAACAGATTGTGGAAAAGAGGAGAAAGGATCTGACCAGACAGTTCCGGGATATGCTGGACGGTCTCACAACCTCGCTTGGCGCTGGAAATAATGTGGTGGATTCACTGTATGCCGCTTACCATGATCTGCAGATTCAGTACGAGGAAGATGCCCTGATTTTGAAAGAAATGGAGGTCATTATTGCGGGGGTGCAAAATAATGTTCCGATTGAAGACCTTTTTTATGATTTTGGCACTAGGAGTAATATTGATGACATCAAAAGTTTTGCGGAGGTATTTCGGGTTTCCTATCGGAAAGGCGGTAATATCAGAGATATAATTCAGAATACGTATACGATTCTGAATGACAAGCTTGAGATTCGAGAGGATATTGAGACGATTGTTACATCCGGCAAAACAGAACAGAATTTAATGATTGTGATGCCGATTATCCTGATTGCGCTCATTAAATTTATGAGCCCGGAATTTGCCGCGAATTTTGCTACGGCTACAGGTGTGTTTTCTACGACAGTCGCAATTATCTGTTTTATTGTGGCATATTTTATAGGAAAAATGATTTTAGATATCAGGATATAAATTTTCCTGCTTCAGTCGAACGAGGAGGAGGCTGTATGATTTTTTTATCATTAAAAGATATGCTGATTCTGGGAATTGGCTGCATCTGTCTGCTGATGTGGTTGGTGATACTTTTTGGTTCACGGAAATATGATAGTCTGTTTGACGGATTGGATGAAAAGGAATATCCGCTGAAAGAGTTGTACTCTACCGGATACGCAGTGATGCAGATGTCGAAGTATAAGTACAGGTCGAAGTTTGATCGGAAACTCAGACAGGAACTTGATATTTTATACGAAAAAAAATATGTGGATTATTATATGCGTGTCACTTATGCGAGGGCTTTTACCTATGGGATGCTGCTGTTTTTACTTGGATTTGTTCTATACGGTCTCTCAGCTTCTGCGGCGGCGATGGGCGTTATGTTTTTATTTGCATTCGTTGCTGTCTACTATGTTCTGACACTTGCATCGAAAAAGATTACAAAGCGGTCGGAAGCGCTTATGAATGACTTTTCTGAAGTGGTTTCCAAACTGGCGTTGCTGACAAATGCGGGAATGATCCTCAGGGAAGCCTGGGAAGTTACAGCGAGAGCCGGAGAAGGTCTTTTTTATGAGGAAATGAGGCTGGCGCTGGATGATATGGAAAATGGGGTATCGGAAATGGAGGCAATACGTCGGCTTGGCCTGCGTTGTGTTATACCGGAGATAAAGAAATTTTCTGCTACGATCACGCAGGGGATACAGAAGGGGAACAGTGAACTGTCTGCCATGCTGCAAGATCAGAGTGCCGAAGTGTGGAATTTGAGAAAACAAAACGCACACAGACAGGGAGAAAAAGCGGCAAGCAAGTTGATGATACCGATTTTTATCATGTTTCTGGGTGTCATCATTATGATTATCGTGCCGATTTTTTCCAATTTAGGGAGTATCTAAACTGTTAAAGTTCAGATAAAAATATGGGAAAGGAGGACCGGGTTATGGATAGAATCAATGGGGTTCTTATTTACTTAAAATTTCGTGCAAAAAATCTGGCGGAAGATTTTTTCTTTAATGAGGAAGGCGATGTTAATATTGTCAGTATCATTGTCCTGATAGGAATCGTAATTATAGTGGCGCTGGTATTCCGTAAGCGGATTACCAGTCTGGTAAACAGTTTATTTGACAGCATTGATGAGTCTGCGTCAGATGCGATTACAAATTAGTACAACGTTCTGTGTCTGACGGAGAGATGTTTTATCAGCGCATGCCGATTTGCGGAAACTTTTGGGGGAGAGGCAGGAGAGGACGGCCTCTCCCGCAGCTGGCAGACTGTGGGGCGATGGAGAAAACGATGAGAAGGGAAGAAAAGGGAGCTTTGATCGTGGAAGCAACGCTGGTGTTTCCGGTGATGTTTTTTGTTCTTTTGCTTTTATTATATATGGGGAATATGTTTTATATGCGTTCACAGGTAGACGCAATCGTCAGTATGGCGGCGACGCAGGCGGCGGCGAAGTGTGCAGACCCGTTTCTGGAAACGGTGGAGGAGAATGGGTCGGTTCCAGGTACGATCAGTGATATTCAGCCATATCACAGTATTTTAGGAGGGAGCTCAGCTGCGAGTGATGTCCGGGATGATATGGTAGATCGTTTGAATCATTTGGGTACAGGTTTTTTTGCCGGAATGGGACTCAGAAATATTACGGTAAATGAATTTGCCTATGAAAATCACTTGATCTACGCGACATTTACAGTGGATGTCAGTTATAAAATAAAGTTTCCGATACGGTTATTGGGGCAGAAAGACGCGACGGTGTTGGAACTGCACGCGCGCAGCGTCGTTCCGGTAACAGATACAGGAGGCTTTATTCAGAATGTGGATATGGCAGTCGATTACGCGCAGTCCACCGGACTGACAGAGAAGCTCAGCAAGCTAAAGGAAACAGTGTCAGGTTTTCTGGGCGGATAGCAAAGGAGGAATTATGCTTCGGATATTTATAAAGAAAAATGGAGCAGTGTCTGTATTCCTCACGATTATTCTGGTGCCGGTCCTGGTGGTCTGTTTTCTGTTTGTTGATGTGAGCCGGACGAAGCTTGCGCAGGGAGTGGTGAATTCTGCCGGGGATCTGACACTGAACACCGTGCTGACCCAGTATGACAGCACGTTGAATGATTATTATGGATTGTTGGCCTCCTGTCAGGATATTGATACTTTTCTGGCGACAGCGGATGAGTATTTTCAGGCATGCCTTATTTCTCAGGGAGTGGACGCAGCGGAGGCGCGCAGCTATTCCGCCATGATCAATGGATTGCTGACCGGGGATGCCAGTGAGATTTCGGATCTGTTGCAGATTACGGAATCGGAAAGCAGTTCATTTACAGTCTCGGCAGTTGATAACGGTACATTGGAAAATCCGGCATTGATGAAAAAAGAAATCGTGGAGTTTATGAGATACCGTGCGCCAATTGAAGGAGTGTCAGAGATACTGGGGCTATTTCAGGATTCAGCTTCGGATTTGGAGAATTCTTCGGATACTGCGGATCTGGTTGATAAAAAACAGGATTATTATGAGGCGGAGAGTGATCTGGAGGAACAGGCATTGGATGCCTACCAGAAGTTGAAGGAATATGTCAATCTGAATATTTCAAAGGATGAGATAGATTCGTTGAAGCAGACGTTGGAATCACTGGAAAGTACTTACCGAACCCTTCATATAAAAATGGTGAAGGATCTGTATAACACACAGAATCTGAATATCTATTCGGCAGTTGATCTGAATCTGGATTATGTGGCTCCGGAGTCCTCTGTGAGTACGACACAGATTGATATATATATACAGAATGCAGCCGATAGTCTGTATCGGTTTATGAATGCGCGTCAGGCTCTGGAAAATCTGTATTCGACTCTGCCGGTTTATCAGACCGGTATTGTCTATGATATCCAATTTTGGGTTGCCTGTGATGCGATACTCAAGCAAACTACGGCGTATTCAGATTATGTAACCGCGGCACAGAACATGTGTACGAGTATGGCAAATCTCAAAACGGCTATGAGTTTGTTGTCAGAGGAGGAAAAGAATGAGCTGTATCTGTTGGAAGAATATACAAATGTGGATGCAGGCGGAGAGGCAACGAGACAGGAACATTATGACACACTTTTTCTACAGTATGAAAATCTGAAACAGACGGATCTGAATAATGCCTCATCGCCATACAATGAGATTACCTCAAATCTGTCCCGTATTTCCGAAACTTATATCGGTGCAACAAGTACGGCAGATGTGGACGCGCAGATTCAGAGTATCTGCAGTGATCTGAGTTCTTTGTATGAGAAATATGATGACGCTTATGAAAAGGTTGCATCCGCGGTAAATGAGCTGAAAAAACTGAAGAAAGAGGTACAAATATGTCAGAATAAGCTTAAAATATGGAGCAATGCAGCGGACAGTTATGCCAGAACAATTAGTATGGCGAAAGATGATCAGACGGAAATCAGCGAAATTGAACAAAATCTGTTGACAGATTTGTCGGAAGAGAACATTCAGGAACTGATTGATCGTTTGAATAATATCAAGAGTCTTCTCGGGAGCGTAAAGAGCGGAATTGATGAGTATCAGTATAATGGAACGAAGTTGCGCAGTATAAAAAACTATGCGCAGATGAAGAAGAAATCCGGCGTGGATGAGACAAAGATTTCTTATAGAGTTGCCGACCTGAATGACTATGCGGAACAGAGTTTTTCATTTACTTCTTCCTCCACACTGCAGAATGTTTCCGTCACAGATCAGAATAATCCGGCGGTCGCGGAGGTCAATACTCCGACCGTATATACGTACCTGATAAATCAGTTCAGTAGCTACAGTGAATCAGGCACCGACGAGCAGAAGGAAAAGTATCAGTCGGAAAAAGACGACTATGAGAATGCTCTCGAACATGTGGATGAGGGCAGCTCTTCCGTGAGCAGCGCGGAGATTAAGGATCAGGAATCTCTTCCGTCGTCATCGTATGCCACGGCGCAATCGGAAGGGCTGGTTTCCACTGATGCAGGGAAAATATCAAAGGTGGTGTCAGGTTTGTTTTCTGATTTCAGCAAAACAGTTTCACAGAGTTTACTAAACTTGAGGGACGATCTTTATGGTATGGAGTATATCATGAGCATGTTCAGCTATGATACCTATGAGGCGGAGGCAAAGTATCAACTGAGTGGTTCGGATGCGACGTTGGAGAATTATGAGACGAAGTACGCTTCTGTACAGAGTCAATGGGAGAGTACTGATTTGACAGTTACAGTCAACAAAACGCTGACAAACAAAATGATCAGTACGGAAAACAATTATTCCTTTGGAAATGAGGTGGAATATATTTTGTACGGCGGAACAAACGAAGAAAATAAGTCTTCCGCTTACAGTACGATCTTTGCTATTCGCTTTGCCCTGAATCTTTCGCCTGAATTTAGTCGTTACTGGACAGCTTCATCTGAATACCCGGATTCGATTGCCCTGGAGGCTGCAGCGGATGCGGTTGAAGCTGGATCCTGTGGGATTATTCCAGCACCGTTGTTTAAAATGGTAGTTATTTTGGGATTGACTGCTCTAGAATCGGCACAGGATTTGAACTATCTGAAAAACGGAATGCCGGTCGACCTGGTAAAGGAAGCGGAAAATCTGGAGATTTCATATCCATCAAAGTCGACGGACTCGGCCGGAACCAGAAATTTATCATCAACGGCGTTTTTCTATAGTGATTATTTAAGACTGATTTTGTTTTTGAAGCTGTCGATGGGGGATGAATATGCCGTCTATGCTCGGACTGCGGATGTCATACAGGCGAATATGAATTATAAGATATCTTCTGACAGCGGATTTTCCATGAACAGGGCAATTGTTTATTTTTCGGGTACTGTTACAGTGGAGGTAAAGCCGTTGATGCTGAAGTTGCCGTTGGCATCTGGATACACGGGCTCTATTTCCAGTAACAGCGTATTGAATACAATCACCTATCAGGCCATACGGGGTTACTGAATTTTAAGTGCGCTCTTTCGGAGGTGATGTGGGCATATGTCGGCAAAAAGAGAAAAACAGAAAAATCAGGATGGCGCAATCGTCATTGAAGCCACCCTGTCACTGACCGCGTTTATGTTTCTGGTGGTTGTCATATTGTCGGTGACAAATATCTGTCTGGCTCAGGCGAAGATTGGAACATTGATACATGGAATCGCCAAGGATGTATCGAGTTACAGTTATATCTATACAATGGCAGGATTGGACAGTTTGAAAACTGATGCATCGGAAAAGGCAACTCAGGCCAGGGAGAGTATCGACACAGTTCTCTCGGATACTGCAGAAACCTATGAGAAATTAGCTGAGATTGCAAATGTTGCCTTTGATAACGAGTTCTGGAGCAGCTTTGTGAGTCTTGTCGAGGTTGAGGCGGCGAATGAGATGAAAGCAGTCGTTCTGGATAAAATCTGCAGAGAAATTGCGGAGGATCGTCTGACAATGAACGGCAGCAGCGCGGATTCCTATCTGCGCTGGCTTGGAGTTCGGGGCGGCGTAGATGGACTGGATTTTTCATCTTCTGAGTTCTGTGCGGGGGGAAGTGACGAAATCAAGATTATTGTAGAATATGATGTGCATGTTTTGAAACTGTTGGGCGTAGATTTTTCATTCCACTTTGAACAGTGCGCTTATACCAGGGCATGGCAGGCGGCCGACTCTTAAGACGGAAAGGAAACAGGTGGTATGTCAGTGATATTTCACTACAGTACGATTTTTGTAGCGGTTGTCATGAGCGTGTTGCAGAACCTGATGAGAAAGAAGATGGAAGAGGTTCCGGAGATACAGACGAAACAGCAGGTGTGGTATTTTAGGCTTTTGCCATTTGCTTTGCTGGCCGTGGCTGTCTGGCTGCCGCTGGCAGACGGGGAATTGGACATTTTAGCTGCCTGGAGAGCACTGATGATGCTGTCAATGCTATGGATGATTGCTTATATAGATTACAGGGAACATTTGATTCCAAACCGGGCTCTTCTGATTGCACTTGTGATGCGGGCAGTTGTATTTGTCTGCGAAATGGCGATGGATGCGTCAGATGCATTGACTGAGATTGCGGGAGAACTGATTGTCTGCCTTGTTCTGTTGGCGTTTTGCTGGCTTCTCCGTTTTTTGTCCAGGAAGGGAATCGGTATGGGAGATGTGAAGCTTTTTGCCGTTCTTCCCCTCTTTTTTGGTCCGATGGGAAGTCTTCGGGTGACCATGTACGCGTTGATCATTATTTTTGTACAGTCCTGTTTCTGTCTTATTTTAAAGAAAAAGGGAAGAAAGGACGTGCTTCCGTTTGCACCGGCTGCTTCGGGAGGCGCATGGATTTATGTGATACTGTCGGTATTTTTATAAGAAAGATTGGCAGGATTGTGGGAGCGCGAAGCTCGGAACGATCCGTGAACCAGTCTTGATACGTGAATTAAGATTCGGATGATCACGAAATAGATCACCGGAAGGAGTATGCTGTGAAAGGATATAGATATCTGTTAGCGCTGGCACTGGTCGCAGCTATGGCAGGAAGCGTTTATATGGCGATTTCCCAGGCTGCCGAAAAAAATATGCAATATGAGGAATATCTCACCGAAGCGAGGAGACTGGCAGAGCTTAATGTCGTTGAGGATTCCGCGGCATATTATAAGCAGGCTCTGGCATTGCGGGACAGCGTTGAAGTCAGTATAGAACTTGGGCAGGTTTATGAGGATAATGATTGGATTGGCGAGGCGATTTCATGGGGAGAATATATGACGGATCACTTTTCGAACGACCCGTCTGTGTATACGTTTTTACTTCGTCAGTACATTGCGGATGAGGATTATACGGAATGCTTTGCCCTTCGGGATGAGGTGGAGGCCAGAGATGTGCTGAGCAGTGATTTTACTGCTCTTCTGGATGAGATTGAGTACGTATATGAATTTGGATATGACTTTTACGATGATGTTTCCGTTTTTGGCAATGGCCTCTGTGCAGTGCTTTCCAATGAAAAATGGGGATATGCTAATCTGAGCGGTTCAAAGGAAATTAAATGTCAGTTTGCGTGGGCAGGTGTGTTTACGACGGATGAGATTGCACCGGTGCAGGATGAAAACGGAGATTTCTTTTATATTTCTTTGACCGGAAATAAAAAGATAGCTGTTCAGAATCTGGAAAACTGTGATGGACTCGGGGCATCTGTCGATCAAATTTTGCCGGCATCAGACAATGGAGTCTATGCGTATTATGATCTGGAATTTGAAAAAATAGCTGGAGATTATGATGATGCGACAGTTATCAACGGGGGAGTGGGAGCCGTGGAAGAGGATGGAAGCTGGTATTTGGTGGATTCCGCCGGCAATATATTGAGCGATAATGCATACGAATCTGTGGTGATGGATGACAAGGGAATTGTCTGTCGGAATGAAAGAATTTTTGCGGAGACAGAGGATGGAATCGTGATGCTGGATACTTCCGGAGCGCAGATTGGCAGTCAGATTTATGAGGACGCGAAGTTGTTTCTGGAGACAGACAGCTATGCGGCGGTTCTGATTGACAGTGAATGGGGTTTTGTAGATCAGGAAGGAAATCTTGTGATCGAGGCTTCTTACGAGGATGCCAGATCATTTTCAAACGGTTATGCGGCTGTGGAGATAAACGGAAAGTGGGGATTTATTGATACAGAAGGAAATATTGTGATTGAGGCAATCTTTCAGGATGCCCGGGATTTCAATGAACAGGGCTGTGTCTTTATACAGCGGTCTAATTCATGGCAGATGTTGAAACTGATTAAAGAAAATTATGATTAGAGGTGACAACCATATGGGAGAATTTCGATTTGAGAATCAGGGGAATCATACTTGGCTGATATATGCTTTCGGCGAAGAGGATGTAATTGATACTGTGTGCCTCGGTATGTTGACGAACAATCGGATACCGGGACTGGCCGAGTCACTGTACAATCAGATGGATCACATGAAAATGATGAAATATAGGGTGTCGTCAAAGGTAACCGTGAGACAGTTTCTGACTGGTATGATGAACAAAAAACGCGTGACAGCTGTGTTTTTGTGGATTGTGAATGCTATACTTTCTGCGGAGGATTACATGATCGAACCGGATTCGATTTTGTTGGATCCGGATTATATGTTTGTAGATGTATCAACCTGCGAGACCGCTTTGATTTGTGTGCCGGTGAAGGAAAAACTACAGCCAGATATGAATCTTAGAATGTTTTTTAAGAATATTGTTGTCGGAATCCAGTATGATCCAATGGAAAACGGAGATTATGTGACCAGAATATTGAATTATCTGAATTGTCAGACCGGGTTTTCTCTGCCGGATTTTAAAAAACTATTGAATGAAATTGATTGTCCGTCAGACAGTCTGTATTCAGATCCGGAAAAAGAAAAACAGAGGCAAAATCGAAAAGAATCTGTCCCGGCGCGTGCGTCGGACGTGAAACAGGTGTGGAAAAAGGAACAGCAGGTTGTGATAGTGGGAGGAAAGATGGAACAGCAGTTGCAACCACATTCTGAAAAAATGCCTGTTTCATCGACAGCACCTGGAAAGTCGACTGTCGAGGAGAAACCAGAGAAGGCGGAAGAACGGATTCAGATTCCTCCCGCTGTGGTATCCGAATATCCTGAAACAGATGGTGAGAAGGGCGCGGCTGACATAATGTCTCTGGCATATCTGCTCCAACATTATAATAAAGAAAATGCGGCAATCTATAAAGCACAGAAGCGGGATAAAAAATCATCGGAATATTCTGGTAAAAAAAAGAATAAAAAAGCCACTGAGACTAACAGAAAACATAAGAAAGCATCGAACGAGTGTAAAATTGCGGATCAGGGTGGTTTTGTCATACCGGGAAAGGATGTACATAAAGAACAGAATCTTTATCATGTAAGAGATTCAGAGGAGCAGAATCCTCATCGGGAAAGAGGGCAGGGGAACGGCTCGGCGGGAGCGGGTGCACAGCGAGTAAAACAGCCAGACAGACCGGATACCGGAATGGGAACAGATTTAAATTATCTGGATCGGACCATTCTGTCAGAGTCGGTTGGATTTGATAAAACGCTGGTTTCCGGGATGGATCAGAATGCTGTTGCAGTACCGTATCTGCTGCGACTCAGAAATGATGAAAAAATCTTGCTTGACAAACCGGTTTTTCGAATTGGAACCAGGCGGGATTATGCGGATTATTGTATCAGGGACAATCCGACGGTCAGCAGAAGTCATGCAACAATTCTGATACGTGACGGAAAATATTATGTGCTGGATACAAATTCAAGCAATCATACTTATGTAGATGGACGAATGATTTCGAGTAATGTGGAGACGGAGCTTTCTCATGGCATGCGTCTGAAGTTTTCAAATGAGGAATTTGAATTCCGGATGTTCGGATGACGAGGGATAAGCAATGGATTTTATGATATCAGCCAACACGGACATAGGAACCAGCCGTTCTTCCAATGAGGATGGAGTTCTGATAAATGTGATCGACACGGTACACGGCAGGATGGTTTTGGCGGTTCTCTGTGACGGTATGGGAGGCCTGTCCTGCGGAGATGTGGCTAGTACGTTTATGATCCGGGCTTTTGAGAACTGGTCGCAGGAGGAATTGCCTGATTTGTGTCGTGTGACGCTTACGGATTCTGTTGTCCGTACTTCCTGGGAAAGGCTGATTGAAACCTGCAGCCGGGAAATCCAGATGTACGGGAATCGTAATAACATGCGTCTCGGTACGACGATCGTAGCGATTCTGATCACACAGGTGCGCTATTATGTGATGAATGTTGGAGATTCCAGAGCTTATGAACTGACAGAAGATGGGATAAGGCAGCTTACAGAGGATCAGACGGTTGTAAATAATCAGGTGCGCATGGGAATTCTGAGCAGAGAAGAGGCGCAACGGGATCCAAACAGGCATGTGTTGAGCCAGTGCGTGGGGGCATCGAAAGAAGTATATCCGGAGATGTTTTTCGGTGTTGCGAGGAAGGATGCGGTATATTTGCTCTGTTCAGATGGATTTTATAATCAGATGCTACCGTGCGAGATACAGGAGAGCCTGCGTCCGTCGGAATTATGCAATGATTATATCATGACGCAGCGTTCGTTGGAGCTGATTGAACAGGACAAGCGGCGTGGGGAACATGACAATATTACAGTGGCTTTGGTTCGAACATACTGAAAACGGGTGTTAAAGCGAATGGAGGATTTACCAGGGAGAAAGATAAATGAACTGGATAACAGATGAAACCCTGTTTTATATCGGCGCGGTGATCGCGGTCGGTGCACTGCTGGCAGGAATCTTGTTCTGGCGTATATCGAAAGCGCGTTCGGTCAGGTTGCGTGTTGAACTGGAACAGGAGTACGGAGAAAAAGTGAAGAAATAGGACGGTAAGACTCATATGTCAATGATTATTGCTTCAACCTATCAGATTATAAAAGAAATCGGTTCTGGCGGAGCCGGCAGAGTATATTTGGCGAGACATCTGCGCCTGGGAAAAAATGTTGTTTTAAAAGCGGACAAGCGCAGAATTACGACCCGCCCGGAACTGCTGCGACGTGAAGTGGATACATTGAAAGATTTAAAACATCCGTATATTCCCCAGGTTTATGATTTTGTGGTTGAGGACGAAACTGTATATACGGTCATGGATTATGTTGAGGGAGAAAGTCTTGACATAGCGTTGAGGCGTGGCGAGAGTTTTTCACAGCCGCAGGTAATTCTATGGGCACGCCAACTTCTGGATGCGCTATGTTATCTTCATAGCCCGATTCATGGTAATCCCCCGCGAGGGTATGTACATAGCGATATTAAACCGGCCAATCTAATGTGTACACCATCCGGCGATATTTGCCTGATTGATTTCAACATCGCGCTTGCTCTCGGAGAAGAACATGTCGTGGGGCGCAGTCCGGGTTATGCATCTCCGGAGCATTTAGGTCTGGACTATTCCTCTTTTGGTACTGAGAGTATAGACACCTGCAATCAGGATACAGAAACACTGACAAGTATTGATCAGACATTGAAAGTGGTCCAGGAACCATTTACTTCATCCGGGAAAAAAATCAAGCCTGACGTCCGGTCAGATATCTACAGCGTTGGCGCGACCCTGTATCATTTGCTGAGCGGGCAGCGTCCGTCTGCAAATGCTATGGAAGTAGTTCGACTTTCAGAGCAGGAATTCAGTCCTCAGATCGTAGAGATCATCGCGAAAGCAATGTGTCCGAATCCGGAGCTGAGATATCAAAGCGCTGCGGAGATGCTGGACGCACTGACGGGTTTGTATGAAAACGACGACCGTACGAAGCGGTTTCGGCGAAATACCGTGCGGGGAGGCGTTCTTCTGGCGGTGATATTTTTCTTCGGGCTGGGGATGACGCTGACCGGACTGAAACGGATGCAGACGACGGAGAGCTGGCTGAAGCTGGCGGAGTATGCGCAGACCTCTCTGGCGGAGGGGGACTCCGATGCGGCGCTGTCCTATGCACTGCAGGCACTGCCGACGGGAAGGAGTTTTCTTCAGCCGGATTACACGGCGGAGGCACAGATGGCGCTCACGGATGCCCTCGGCGTGTATGATCTGTCGGACGGATTCAGGATATACAGGACAGCAGAGCTCCCGGACAATCCGTTGTACATGGATATTGCTTCGGATGGAACCACAGCGGCCTGTGTGTATTCCGGATCTGTATGTGTGATTGACACCGAGACGGCGGAACAGATTGTCTCTTTGCCGGCTGTATCCTCCGCGCTGGCGGAAGTGCAGTATCTGAATGACCATACCATTCTTTATGCCGGGAGTGACGGAATCTGCGCTTATGATATTTCAGAAGGAACGGTGCTGTGGACCGGGGAGCCGGCAACGGCGATCTGTGTTTCCGGGGACGGAGGAACGGCGGCAGCGGTCTGTAAGGACGATTCTTTTGCCGTTGTTTACGATACGGCGACGGGAGAGGAAAAATGCCGTGTTGATTTTGGAGGAAGATCTCAGAGTGTGACGGTAAATGACAGCTTTGCAAATCCGAGTGACAACCTCTTTGCGCTGAACGCTGACGGAACTCTGCTGGGTGCGAGTTTTTCCGACGGCTCGCTGTCTGTATTTGATCTGGAGAATCCGGATGGGCAGACGGATATTTTTGACAATACATCCGGGTTCACACATTTTGAAGGCGGATTTTATGAACAGTATTTTGCTTTTTCCGGATCGGACGCATCCTCGTCTGTGTTTGCGGTGATTGACATGGATCAGATGGTTCAGACCGGAGGATTTGAGGCGGAGAGCGGCTTTGGCGTACAGACGGACGAAAACGGGATATATGTACAGTCGGAAAATATTCTGGTTCGGATTGATCCGGTCACGGGCGATCAGGAACCTCTGGTGACGACCTCCGAGAATCTGTACCGTTTTGCTGTGAGTGATACGCACACGGCTGTACTGTATCAGGATGGGATTCTGTTTTTTGACTCTGACGCGCAGCTGACGGAGCGTTTTGAAAACACGGCGGGTGATTTTATTGAGATCGCAAACGGAATCGCTCTGGTTGGCAGTATGGATTCCGATAAAATCAGGATACTGAAGTATGAAAATCATGCGGAGGCGGAGGTTTTTACTTATGATTCCGGCTATGATCACGATGAGGCGAGAATCAGCGCGGATGGAGAGACTGTCATGCTGTTTTCCTACAAAGAGTTCCGCCTGTACCGGATGACGGGAGATCTGATCTGCGAGATCAGTATACCGGATGCCGATCAGGTGTACGATCAGCAGTTTGTCCGTGAGGAGGGAGAATCCTGTCTGGAAGTGACTTATAATGACGGAACGGTCATTACTTACAGTGCGAGGGACGGCAGCGTTCTTTCGGAGATACAGGGTGAGATACCGGATGCCTCCCTGTATGAGGAGTTTTATACGGATTCATTTCGCATTGAGTCTCCGCTTCACGGTACGCCGGTGGTTTACAGTCTCACGTCCGGCAGAGAAATCTGTGAGCTGGAGGAGGATGCTTATCTCACTTATATCACACAGGTGGGAGACAATATCGTGGCGCAGTATTACACGACAGACGGAGAATATTACGGTCTGCTGTATAACAGTGATTGGGAAACGATTGCGTATTTACCGGATCTGTGTGATGTATATGAAGAGGAGCTATACTTCGATTATTCGACAGGTAATTTGAGGAAATCTCAAATTTTTAATATAGATGAACTGATCACAATGGGTCAAAATGAAACAGAAGGGAGAAAAACCGAATGAAAAAATGGACGAAGATTCTGGCTGTGATATTGGCGGTCGTTCTGGTCGTGCCGACGCTGTCCTATGTGGGGAACGCGGCGGACAGTGTCTGGGGCGTTGTGGAAGACATGGGTGTGACAGAATCGGATGAGACGGGTGACGGGCAAATCAGTGAGAATGCGTTGGAGAGCAATGCAGCCGGAACAGACGGAATGACTGTATCTCTGTCAGCGGGAGATACGGGAGAGGCAGATCCTGCGCAAAACGAAACGGAGGATAATGAGGGAACGGGCGATGGGGATCTGAACGCAGCGAATGGCGCCGGAGAGACTGAGGATGTGTCTTCTAAAGCAAACATACAGGCTGCTGCGGCTCTGTCCGGTTCGGGGCAGATGGTGACGGAGGAAGAGGAAGCGAGTGAGGGCGACGATGAAACGAACGCTGAGACGGCAGAGGATACAGACGGAACGCAGGAAGTCAGCGGAAGCCTATCGGATGCGTCTGATGACACGATGTCGCAGATGTCCTTACTTCCGCTGAGTGAAGTCAATGCATATCTGATTCTGAGCGATTATTCAGAAGAAGAATTAACATCTGTGCCGGTGGATGCTGTTCTGGAAATGCTTCGGGATTCAGAAGGAAACCAGATGGAGATCGCAGATTCAGCGACGACTGTCTGGAAATATGTGAAGGACGATATGGATGGGATCGAGGTATATGAGAAGTACACCATCGGCAACAACGAGACCATTGATTTATCCACGGGAGAAGATATTTCCACTTATACGATGGAATTGATTATTGGCAGTGAGAATCAGCTGGATGCCGATAACATTCGCTATCAGGTGAAGGTTTATCTCCTGAGTACTGTTACCGAGAGTGTAGAATATGAGCTGTATACTCAGGACGAAGACGGCAACCGCACGGAGGTAGAACCGAGCCAGGTTGAGGTGACGACCAATACTCAGCTTACTATGACAGTAGAGGTAACACAATGGACCGTTGTGGGACATGAAGAAAACACGGAGTACTATCTTGGCATTACTTCGGAAGCGGATGAACATCCTTATATCCAGACGGATGTCTATACATTCGCAGAGTTTTACAACTATCTTTATAGCACGGATGCGGTTTCTATTACAGATCAGATACTGAATCAGGATATGGAAGAGGTGGATGCGGGGTATCTGGGTGTTTATGATCCGACAACAAGTATTTATGATACCAAAAATCTGTTCTTCCTGGTGTATACTGACACACTGACCGGGTCGCTGGTCAACTATGCCTGCTATGCATTCTGTGTCAGCGCTGATGAAACATCCTATATTGAGGGGCATATTTATACCTGCGATGGAAATGAAATGACGGATGTTGTGTGTTATGACGCCAGTGAGATAACCATCAATAACGTAACTGTCGATCTGACAACCGGTGCTGTAGCCGCAGCAGACAGCGTTCAGGGTTTATATTATATGCTGGAGGATGGCTATTCTGCAGACGATGAGTATTACTGCGTATTGAACGCATATGGGTCAACATACGGTTACGATGCCAACAGCTATGTAACAAAGGCGGTTGTTGGATTGTATGATTCTCTTGAGGATGCGGCGGATGCGGAGGATATTAAGGAAGAACTGATTCCTGTTGATCAGACTTCGGTTCCCCGCGGCTACAAGGCAAATTATAATTACGGGAGCAAAGGGGTTTACTTTACTGTTTTCTTTGAGGATGGATCTGTCTGGAAGGTCAATGTGCGTACGATTGAGTATATGGCAGAATATGATGAGGCCTATGTTCGGAGCTATACCGATGCCCCCATTGTCGGTGAAGCCGATCCCTGGTTCCAGGTTACCGGCGTGCAGCAGAATGGTGAGGCGCTGGATACCTATATCGTGGAAAACGGGAAAAGTATTAACATGGATACCATGTACGGCTATGGATATCAGACCGTGTTCATCAATGATGAAGACGCGGATATGTCTGAACTGCAGCCTGACTTCTGGACGGCTGATGCGGACCGGATCGAGGTGTATGTGAACGGAACGAAAATAAACTCCGGCGATACCATCGACTGTTCAGCCGGCACGGTCGAGTTCAGCGTGATCATAGACGGCAATGTAAAAAATTACATGGTATCATTTATAAAAAAGACGTCAAAATCACAGCTGTATGTTTGCGGACCGAACACGCGGGAAGTGTTCCTGGATGAATATTTTGAGTACAAGCATGATATCCTCATAGCGAATGTCGGCGGTGAAACACTGACCGGACTGCGCGTGGAACTGGATGCCACAAACTGCAAACTGGATTCCTACTGGACGGTAGGCGGAGAGGGCAATGACACGCTGGCAGCCTTTACAACGACAGAGAGCACTGCAAAATACGGAGAACTGAGCAATCTCGCGAAAATTCGTCTTCTTCCGGACGGGGAAGGAGAGATTGAGGGAACGCTGACCATCTATGCGGACGGTATGGTGCCGATTGTGATTACGCTGACCGGACGCGCACAGAATCCGAAGATTGTGACAGAGGATCTGACAGACGCGGTAAAATATGTTCCGTACTCCTGTCTTGTCACGACAAATAATATGTATGACTGGACGGATGTTACATTTTCTATTACATCCGGAGAACTGCCGGAGGGAGTGGAACTTAACACGTCAACGGGCGAGATTTACGGCGTCGCCCAGGAGACGGGAGAATTTGATATTACAGTGGAGGCTGCGTTTACCAGTGACACTTATACATTCGAATCTTCTTCGGTGGATGTAACGCTCACTGTTCTGGATAACACAAATGATAATGTTTATTACGAGACGGATGACGGCTATGATATTCTGGTATCTGTCGGCGAGGACGAAGATGGCACGCATGATTATATTCTGACGGAATATGATGATGAGGAGTTCCGTTCCTCCGGCGAGATGGGAGAATTTATCGATCTCTGGCTGAATGGTGAGAAACTGGAGGAAGGCATCGATTACACGGTGGCAAGCGGAAGTACAAAAATCACGATTATGAAACAGACATTTGAGAATAAGGCGAACACGAGCGGAAGCAACACATTGGCGGCGGAGTTCCGTGTGAACGGAGATACGTCCAATACGCTGAAGCGTACCGCCCAGAACTTCCGAATCAGTCTTGCGTCGAGCAGCAGTTCTTCCGACAGCACATCTTCCGGAAGCGGGAGCAGCACGAGCAGCTCCGGCAGTACGGGGAGCAGCAGCTCTTCATCCTCATCAGGGAGCAGCTCCTCGTCCTCGAGTACGACAACGGGGAGCACTTCATCCTCTGACGGAAATACTTCTTCCGCGAGCAGTACGACCGGGAGCAGCAGCTCGACCAGCAGTAAATATGTGACGGGTATCATCTGTATCGTAGATGGAGACGGTAATCCGATTTCAGGTCTGTCTTTGGAGATGCACTCATCTGTTCTGACTGCAACGACGAATCAGGAAGGATATGCCTCTTTCAGCAATCTTGAATTTGGAAGCCATACGCTTTATATAAAGGATGAAAACGGCAATGTGGCGGCGCAGAAGAGCTTCACCATTCAATCCGGACAGAGTGTGTCGCTGAGCGGGGATACGGTTACGGTGCCGCGCGGAGGCGTATTTACATTGACAGTTCAGTATGACGGCCATGATCTGACCCTGCTGTCTGTGCAGACAGGGAATGCTCAGGCAACCGATTCTGTTAAGACCGGGGATACGGCGACCTGGATCTGCTGGATCATTATCATCCTGATTGCGTTTGGCGGGATTATGTTTTTCAGACGAAGGATGAGAAAAGCGAGAGCTTAGGAACTGTCGAAAAATATCGTGAGTGTCAAAAATATTTGTCGTTCACTATAAATGCTACGCACACGATCGCGCAAGACATGACGGGAGTATGAAAAAAGTCTGTAAAAGTTTAAATGTCAGGTCTTCTATGGTAAAATCCCGCCATTGAATTGAAATTTTGCAGCTCAGCCGGAGAATCCTTACGGATACTCCGGCTGAAATCTACCTCAGATTATTTCTTCAGGGTTAGCGAGGCGCACCATGCTGTGCCTCGCTAACAGACGTAATCTCGAAGAGATTAGTCACACCGGCGACGGCTGT
The DNA here is from genome assembly GCA_021201535.1 of Clostridiales bacterium. Lineage (GTDB taxonomy): Bacteria > Bacillota > Clostridia > Lachnospirales > Lachnospiraceae > Eubacterium_I. The sequence goes on from JAJQEU010000064.1 coordinate 28,143, forward strand.
TTACATATCGTGCGTGTCGGCTTCTTTATTCACGGTGAGTAAATGAAAAACAGAATATATCCGCATGCTTTTATATAACGTAAAAATCCTGAAAAGAAATTGCGCAGGAATAAAAACCGTGTTATCATGTCCTATAGCATCCGTGACAGGGTGGACAGCCTCCCGGCCTGAATACATAGGAAGGGAGGTGGTGCGGATGACGGCTTATGAGACCGTAATGGTCATCCTCGGGATACTGGGCCTTTTGGCAGCCTTTGGAAGCCTGTTGGTAGCACTGCTGAACTTTCTCGACAAGAGAAGGAAGAAGCGAAAATAAAAATGCCTATCCTGTCTGATCCACAGGATAGGCGGCGTCCGTAAGGACAAAACGCTAATTCCGGGAGCATCCACTTTGGAGCGGGTGCTTTCCTTACACATACTATAACACTGATTGACCGGGATTTCAACATAAATTTCCCGGCCCATCCGAAATCAGATTCAGTCTTCTAATGCTTTTTCGATGCGCGCATTGTTCGCTTCAAGATATTCCAGTGCTTTTTCAACATTGCCTTCTTTCAGAGTCTCGATTTGAATGGTTACTGAATATTATTGTTTATCGTCGTTGCAAAGGGTTTCGTATTTTTCCGTGATTTCCCGGAAATCATCCATGGTTTTGCATTCTTTCAGATCAAGCAGAATGCGGGTGCGCTCCAGCTTGCGAGCCAGGGCTTCGATTGTTTCCGCGCTGGATGGCATCAGATCATCCCTCTCTTCCATAATGTCACCGCCTCCCTGATTTCAGATAAAATCATTATAGCGGTTTGGACGGGAGGTGTAAAGCCTGTTCAGTTATCAAAGTGCGAAATGACACGGTGAATTTATCGTTGACATCGCAAAGTACTGATGATGCGTCAGAGTGCAGGCTGCCGGTGCAGGGCTGTTCTGAATATCGCCAATATGAAAGAAAGATATGATATTGTGCAAGTATAACATATAATGGCCGGAAAACAATAAAGAATTTGTGAAAGATTTATAAAGAAAATTTTATGAGTTATATACTCGACAATGAAAAGTAATTGTGTTATAGTGTTCTCGTTTCAAACACATCGCTACTTTCTGAACTTCACGATGTGTTCCGCATCCTGTATCTGATACGGGATGTCTGAAATTCGGCTTTTCGCCATTTATTTTACTTTAAACTATGTAACTGCTTGTACAGGATGGGAGTGTTTTTCTGTTCTTATCAGAAAACTCCCATGCGCTGCTGTCGCAGCGCGCCAACATCTATGAAAGTCGATTGCTCCGCACTTCGAGTCTACGCTTCGCTCCGGTCGGCGCTAAACAGACGTCCCCCGGACGTCTAGCGCCCCGCGATGGCCGCCGGTATTCGGGTATAAAGAGATTTCGGGCGGATATATAACGATATACAACGGCAGGGAGGGCATGGATCAATGGATTTTAAGATTGCGGCACATACGGATGCCGGTATAAGGAAAAGGATCAATCAGGACTCGGTTCTGGTAAAGGTAGCAGGGACAGACCGGGGCAGCGTATGCCTGGCTTCGATTTGCGACGGTATGGGCGGACTTGAGAGAGGCGAACTGGCCAGCGCGACTGCAGTCCGGCAGATATCGGACTGGTTTGAACATGAGTTCCCGGATCTGCTGTATCGGGGACTCAGTATGGAGATCCTGGCAGAACGGTGGACGGAAATGATCTACAGCATCAACAGGCGCATCAGTACATACGGCCATATGGCGCATATGGATCTCGGGACGACGATGGTCATCCTGCTGCTGGCGGAGCGTACATATTATATAGCGAGTGTAGGCGATTCCCGGGTTTATCTGCTGAGGGAGGACCTGAAGCAGCTGACGAAGGATCAGACTTTTATTCAGAGGGAGATAGATGAGGGACGCATGACCCGGGAGGAGGCCCGCAGAGATCCCAGACGGAATGTTCTGCTGCAGTGTGTGGGCGCTTCTGATGAGATCGTGCCGGATTTTTCTTTCGGAACCATCGTGCCGGGCAGTATGTTTCTTGTCTGCAGTGATGGGTTCCGTCATGCGATTTCAAAAAAGGAGATGTATGCTTACCTCTGCCCGCGGCATCTGTTTCAGGAGAAGATGATGCAGGAGGGAATCGAGAAGCTGACAGAGCTGGATAAATACCGCAGGGAATCAGACAATATTTCATCCGTTCTGATTCGGTGCGATTAGATTTTTACAAACGAATGCCGGTAAAATTTTTATTTTGATTGGTGGGGGTCAGGAGACTATGCTGGAGATAGGTTCCCTGGTGGACGGCAAATACAGGGTATTAAATAAATGCGGGGAGGGCGGCATGAGCGTGGTCTATATGGCGATCAACGAGCGTGCCAACAAGACCTGGGCAATCAAGGAGGTCCGGAAGGACGGCGTGAAGGACTTTGATCTGGTAAAGCAGGGGTTGATTGTTGAGACAAACCTGTTGAAGAGACTGAGTCATCCGAATCTTCCCAGTATCGTGGATGTGATCGACAGTGACGACAGTTTTCTGATTGTCATGGATTTTATTGAGGGAAGGACGCTGAAAGATATGCTGGCTGAGTTCGGTCCGCAGCATCAGGAGGATGTGATCGACTGGGCAAAGCAGCTGTGCGGTGTGATGGGCTATCTTCATTCCCGAAAACCGCCGATTATTTATCGGGATATGAAGCCGTCGAATGTCATGCTGAAGCCGGATGGGACGATCGTGCTCTTTGATTTCGGAGCTGCCCGGGAATACAAGCTTTCGAGTCCGGGAGATACGACCTGTCTGGGAACCAGAGGATATGCCGCGCCGGAACAGTACGGCGGACATGGGCAGACGGATGCCAGAACGGATATTTTCTGCCTGGGAGCCACGATGTATCATCTTGTCACCGGACATAATCCGGGCAGTCCCCCCTATCAGATGTATCCGATTCGTCAGTGGAACCAGAATCTGTCTGCCGGACTGGAATCTATCATAACAAAGTGTACGCAGCAGAATCCGGACGACCGGTACGCGAGCTGCGCCGGGCTTTTATACGACCTGGAGCATTTCGGAGAAGCAGATATCGCATATCGGAAAAAACAGATCAGAAAGCTTCGCAAATTCATCGTTTCGGCTGCGGCGGCCGCAGTTTTCTGTGCGGCATCTCTTTCATTTTATTATCTGGAGAACTCTGAGAAAAAGAGCACGTATGATTATTATATCAGCAGTGCGGAGAAAGCGTCCGGCGATGAGCGGATCGCGTATTATCGAAACGCCATCAGTCTGGAGCCTGAGAATGAGGAGGCGTGGAATGCACTGCTGAAAGAATTCTCGGAGGATGATACCTTTACTTCGGATGAGAGCAGTATGCTGCAGAGTATTCTGATCGCGACGAACGGCGGCCAGACGAACGAGACTTCTTTTAAAAATAAAAACCGGGAAGGGTATGATAAATTTTGTTTTGAAGTCGGAATTTTATATTATTACAAGCTGGAGACCGGAAATGGCAGGATGCAGGCAAAGCATTACTTCGGCGTAGCAATGGCATCGGAATATCTGAGCGAGGATCAGATCGTACGGGCGGAATGTCTGTTCCGGATTTCTGAATACTATTCAATCATCGGCAGGGTGGACAATACCGGCGATTCTTCGGTATCCTACAGGGATTACTGGGATGATCTGGTGGAGCTGACCGCGGGTAATCTGGTGGAGATGGATAATCCCAACACAGCCATTATTATGTATCGTGAAATGACATCTCAGATCATATCCCGCGCCGATGATTTCAAAAACAGCGGCGTTACGCAGAGTGAGATGCAAGAGCAGCTGGAGAATATCCGGGAGCATCTGGAGACTGATTTTAACTCTCTGACAGAGAGTCAGGAGAGCGGGATACAGGACAGCCTGAAGGCATTGAATGAGTCTCTTTCTCAGGCGGAGCAGGTAATCAACAGTAAATTTGGCAGAAGATCGGAGGAACAGCAGGAGGAGGAAGTTTGAAAAATATTGAATTATATGAACAGTACCATTATCTGTTTCTTGGCTGTCTCATCGCCTGCATGGCTCTGGCGGCGATCACGGTGATTCTGTTCTTTGTTCTGGATATCAGGGGTGTGGCCGGATATCTCAGCGGCAGGACGGCAAGGCGTCAGATTCAGAAGATTGAGGAAGAGAATGCAGCCGGCGGAGAGAGCACGTCGCAGCTGATCCGTGAGACAGAACAGATCCATACCACAGGCGATATGACGGAATTCCTGCAGGACAGAAACGGAGTGGCGGGAGAATCTTCACCCGTGAGAGAAGAGAAAACGTTTTACGGATATGCAGTGAGCAGGAAGACAACCGGCGCCTTTATGATTGAGCGGGAGATCGTCATGATACATTCGGAGGAAATTATTTAGGCGCTTAGAAACGATTTTTTGCGCAAAATGGCAAAATTCTGTTCCGGTTCATCCGGGTCAGGAATGGTACAGAAACAGCAGATTATGGACAATAGTGGACAATAAGCGGAGGAAAGCGATGAAAAAGAATCTGTCAAAACAGGGAACGAAGATACTGGCGGTTATTCTGGCTCTGGTGGTGGCGTCCGGTGTTTTTTCCGATACGGCACTGTTCGGAAGCACCAGTGTGTTTGCGGAGGAGGAGAAAGCCGCACCGGAGCTGATTTCTTATACGATCACGGGAACCACTCTGTATCAGGTGGACGGTGTGGATGTATATCAGAATGTGGATGGCGATGACGTTACGCTGACCTGGATCATCCATGCCGGCGATGATTCCTGGGATGCGTCCCGCATGACACTGACGATCCGCAACAGAACAACCGGAAATCATGCCGTAGAAATCTGCGGGGATGATACGTCCATCGAGTGGGATCAGGACGGTGATCTGCACACAGCGGCGTATACGTTTGACGGGGATACGGATCCGGCGAATTATGACGTTCAGATTTTCTATGTGGATGATGAGCAGAACGCGATGGTCAGTGCGGATGAGGCTCTGGCTGTGGCGGACGGAACGTACACCAGTGAAGAGTTTATTCTGGATCACAGCGCGCCGACCTTTGAGATCACATACAGTGAGGCCGTCCGGCTGGTTTCCGACGCGACAGGCATGCCGGCGGACGACATCACATCGGATATTGAAGGAGCGGACAGCGTTGTGCCGACGACCGGCTACGCAGCATACTATGACGGTTCTGTTGATGTGACCGTAAAGATTTACGATGATTATATAGCGGTGGAAGAGGATGATACGGGCACCGTTATCGATCTTCCTCAGTTTACTCTGCTGGTGAACGGCGAGTGTGAGGATCTGCCCGCGGTCGTGTGGGAGTATGATGAGACAACCGCCTGCTGCACGGGAGAGTTTACGATTCCGGATGAAGGTGATTATGTACTGACCGTCGGCTATGTGGACGCGGCCGGAAATATCGTGAAGGTCGGAGAGATCGTACAGGGATCCGCAGTGGATCTGGAAACGGCTGACTTCGATGGAACTTACATGAGCACGCAGCTCATTGTGGATAAGACTGCTCCCGTGGTGGATCTGGCTTACGGAACATACAGTCCGGAGAACGGGTTTGAGGAGACGGATCCCTCTGCGTCCTATGATGGCGACGATTGCAGCTATTTTAATGAGCCGGGCGGTATCTGGCTGAGGGTTTGTGTTCAGGATGATCATATCCGTTGCGCGGAGGTTCTGGATTACCTGATGGCGTCGCTGACGGCGACAGACCTCTATGGCGATGATATCACGGCGGATACGGCTGCTTACCTGTATCTGCAGGAGATGATGGAACAGAATGCCGGCGAAGCGGTGCAGGGAACACTGACGCTGTATATTCCGTTCACGGATGATGCGTATTACGATCTTTCCTCCGGCACGGTGACCGACCTGGCGCGGAATGTCTCCGAACCGGCTGCGGAACAGCATATCTGTGCAGACGATACCATGCCGGAGGATGATATCCTGGCGGAATATGCCAGCGATATATACCAGGGGTTTACAGACGAATTCTGCGGTCTCGTTCTGTATCGGGAATATTTCTTCGGCAGACAGTACATGGATGTTGTGCTGTATCTGCAGGATAATCTGTCCGGCGTGCAGACGATTTCTTACCTGTATGACGGCGGCACGGCACAGACCGCAGAACGTGACGGCGCTCTGACGGATGATACAGGAGACGGTGTTCTCCGTGCGAAGTTTACGATATCTCTGCCTGTGGCCGCATACAGTGACGGAGACGACATTCTGATCAACGGGCATCTGGTGCTCACTGAGATCACGGACCGCGCCGGCAACGTGCGGACCGTAAACGGCGCAAGTGCGGAATACACGGGTGATACGGAACTGATCATCGACAATGTGAATCCGGATGTTCAGGTGATTTACCCGGCTTCGGATGACGACGGCACGTATGAGAACTGTTATTTTTACCATCAGGACGAGGCGCAGTCGGATGAGGTGGTGACGCTGGTATATACGGAGCGCTATTTCATGGAACATGTCGTGACGGATGCGGACGGCTATGTCGTTTATACAGACGGAGAACCGTCTCCGATCTATCCGACCATTACTGTGGAGGTGAACGGCAGCGCCGTGGAGGTCTCTTCTGCTGTGAGCGATACGCAGCCCTATGTTGTGTGGGGAGATTACAACACATCTGATGATACGATCGAGGCGCAGCTGCATCTGCCGTACAGTATCACAGAAAACGGCGCTGAGATCGAATACGTGATTGAGACGGAATATGCGGATGGATCCGGCAATGTGCTGGTGAGAAGCGCGGATGATTCCTTCTCGACGATTTCGGACGACGGCCTGTACCGGAGCGGAACCCTTGTGCTGGATACTCTGGCGCCGGAGCTTCTCTCTCATACCATCTCGGGAACGACCGACTGTGAGTCGGACGGCGTGCCTGTCTACCGGAATGTGGACGGCGGCGACGTCACTTTGAACTGGGTGATCTGTGATAATGACAAGTACTGGAATCCGTCTGATCTGACAGTCACGATCCGGAATGTGACGACCGGTGAGATATCGGTACAGATTAGCGGAAACGATGAGTCGATCGAGTGGGACGGGGACGGAAAGGCCGGCGAGTGCCTGCACACCGCGGCATACACTTTTGACGGGGACGAGAATCCGGCAAATTATTTTGTGGAAATATATTATGCCGACCGCGCAGGGAATGTGATGATCAGCGGAAATGAAGAGCTGACCGTGGAAAGCGGGATATATCAGAGCGGAGAGTTTATCCTGGATCATGCAGCGCCGGTTTTTAATATCCGCTATACAAAAGCGTATCGGCTGGTGAAGGATTCAGATACGGCGCAGAGCAATGATAAAAAAAATGCGGCTCCGACAACAGGTTACACCGCGTACTACAGCTCAGATATTGAGGTGACTATCGAAATCACCGAAGATTATGCACTGGTACAGAATACGACCGGGGCGGATGGCACTCAGAGTATGATCGGTCTGACTGATTACACGCTGCAGGTCGGCGGAATACTGACAGAGTCCTATACGCCGGAGTGCATATGGTCTTATGACGAGGATACGAAAACCTGTACGGTGCGGTTTACTCTCACGGAAGAGGACGAGTATAACATTTCTGTCTCCTATACAGATGCGGCGGGCAATGTCATGACAAAAGGCGGCGAGGTGCAGGGATCTTCCGTGAGTCTGGACAGCACAGATCTGAACGGCAGCTATGTCAGCACGGCGCTGGTGATCGACAGGACAGCTCCTCAGATTACCGGGACATACGGCGGTACGGTGATCGATGAGACGGCCGGGCGATATTACTTTAATCGCAGTACGGCGCTGACGCTGACAGTGACGGATGCCAATATCCGGGATCAGGAATTAAAGGATGCAATGAGTGCAGACAGGGCGTATGCGATAGAAAATAGCGGGGCGAATCTGTTCGGGAGTACGTCGGCATATGCGTCGCTGAACGCTTTGGACGGAAAAACGATACACTCCGGGCAGGACAGGGCGGAGTATACGCTCAGCCTGAGCGCACAGGCCAACTACGATCTGCTGATCACGGGATACGAGGATCTGGCGGGAAATACGGCGGTCATCACAGATTACAATCCTTACGTGTGCGTGGATACTGCCGGCCCGACGGATGTGACCTTTACCTATTCGGTGAACTCCGCGGGAACATGGGAAGCGATCAATTACGCGAAGCTCGGTTATGTATTTGCAAATTCAGAACTGACGGTTCAGGCAGCTGTGAAGGACGCGACCGCCGGACTGAAGCAGATGACCTTCTATGTGACGGATGAGAACGGAACGGTGACGGTCATTGAGAGAAGCACGGAGCCGGCCGCGAGCGCATCGGAGACGATCATACTGCCTGTAAGCGGAGATGATTTCAGGGGTTCGGTAGAGGTGGTTGTCACTGACTGGTCCGGAAATACAGGCAGTAAAACAGAAGGCCAGATTGTCCAGAGCGCGGCCAGACATGCGAGCGCGGGCCGCGCGGCCATCACGACGCTCACCAGTCCGAGCCGTACAGTGAACGGTGTGGATTATTATAACACGGATGTGACATTTAATCTGACAATGAAGGAGACCTATGCAGGTCTGCGAAGCTGCAGCTACACGGCGGGAAGTCTGATTTCAGAGACAATTGATTACAGCGCGCAGGCCGGATATGATCTGACTCAGAGCAAAAGCTGTGAGATCACGGATACCTTCTCCGCGAACCTGACGCTCCTGGCCTCCGCGAACAATCAGAATGATGTGAGCGTACAGGCTTCTTACGTTGATAATACGGGGTATACCGGTTCTGTGAGCCAGACTTATCATATCGATATCACAAAGCCGATCATCGAAGTGACCTATGACAACAACCGTCCGGCCAACGGGACATACTACAGCGATGCGCGGACGGCAACCGTGGTGATCACGGAGCGGAATTTCGATGCGGACGACGTTGTATTTACCATCACGAGCAGCGACGGCGCGACGCCGGCGATCAGCGGATGGACGACGACCGGGAGCGGCGACGCGACAAAGCACACGGCTACCGTGACATTCAGTGCCGACGGTGATTACACTTTTACGGTGTCGTTTCAGGATCTGGCCGGAAATAAGGCAGATGACAGCGCGACAGATCGGTTTACGATCGACAGAACCGTACCGACCTGTAGCGTTACCTATGACAATAACAGCCCGCAGAATGAGTATTACTATGATGCGGACCGTGTGGCGACCATTGACATTCTGGAGCATAATTTTGATGCTTCTGACGTAACCATAACAGTGAGCAGAGACGGATCGGACATCACGCCGGAGATTTCCGGATGGGTGAGAAACGGAGATCATCATATCGCTGCCGTGAGCTTTCATGCGGACGGGGAATATACCTTTACCATCTCCGGCGCGGATCTTGCGGCAAATCCGATGGATGACTATACGATGGATTATTTTGTGATAGATACGGAGAACCCGGAGGTCGAGATTTATAATATTGAGAATTATTCAGCGAACAACGGCGTCGTACAGCCGGGTGTCAGATGCAGCGATATAAACTGTGATACCGATACTGTCACGGTGGAAATCGTCGGTTATTACAACGGCGTGATCCGTCCGGATGGCAGGGAGACCATCACGTCGGACGGCATGGAGATTCTGATGGATGATTTTGAGTACGTGCGGGAAATGGACGACATGTATACGATGACCGCCACGGTGTGTGATCTGGCCGGAAACCGTTCGGAGGCTGCCGTGACATTCTCTGTCAACCGTTTTGGTTCTGTCTATACGTTTGACAGCGCGACAAACGCCCTGGTCGGTGAAAACGGCAGCTATTATACGAATGAAGAGCCGACCATCGTGGTGATCGAGACAAACGTGGATATTTTGAAATCCTGTGAGATTGCGAGGAATCTGAACGGCGATCTGAGCACGCTTGAGGAGGATGAGGATTACACAGTGAAGGTAAGCGGCGACGATGTGAGCTGGAAACAGTATACCTACACGCTGGATTCGTCTGACTTTGAGACGGAGGGCGAGTATATCCTGACCTTCATGTCGCAGGACCGCGCGGCAAATTATAACACAAATGAGAAGCAGATCGGGTTTGTGGTGGACAAGACGGCTCCGACGGTTCTGGTTTCCGGTATCACAGACGGGGAACAGCTGAGAGAGGAGACGCATGATATTGTGATCAGCGCTGCGGATAATGTCCGTCTGGACAGCGTGACGGTGATCAACGACGGCGAATCCACAGAGTATGATGCCGCGGACGTGACAGACGGCTCGTTTACCCACACTCTGAGCAGTAAGGATGAGCGGCAGACGCTGCAGGTCATTGCTACAGATGCGGCGGGAAATAAGAGTACAGTTATGAGCATCGTGGATGAGTCCGGAAATGTGGTGGATGAGATGGAGGAGCTTCATTTTCTGCTGACGACAAACCTGCGAAGCCGGTTCGTGTCTGATATACTGCTGCCGGTTGGAGTCATGGTGATGATTGCGGCAGTTGTGATTCTCCTGTTCCGGTGGTTCCTCTTCGGAAGAAAGCGGAGAAAGAAGGGTAAGGATATGGCTTCCGTATAGGAAGCGCTGGCTGAACATAATGGTTATTGTGTTCAGCCATTCTCTTTCATTATTACAGAAAAATGGATATGTCCCTGTACGGTGGGGAGTTGTCATTCACTGTAAACAGAATCAGTCAGAACAACCCGACAGCGTTTCTTATAACAGGCGATTCCATATTTCAGAATTTTTTCAATCCCCTCGTCAAGCAGCTTCTCATCATAGCGCATATCCTCGATTTGGTTCAACGCTTCAAGGCATGCGGTTTCGAAATCACCGTTTTCCGCATACTTGATTTCCAGGATGATGCCGAGTTCTTCCTCTTCGATCTCAATCAGAATATCGCTGTAACCGTTCCCGGACTCCGCATTTGAAGAGACGATCCAGGAATCTTTTACGCCAAGGATTCCTAAAAGTATGCCGTGGAAAAAGCTTTCTTTTCGCTCTTTCCGGACGAAAGTATCCCGGATGCTGATGGTTCTTCGCAAATAAGCACCAAACTGCTCCTCCACGCCCCTCGCATCGCCTTTTTTCAGAGCTTCGCAGAAACGGTTCACACGCTCTCCGTCTTTCCGCACATTTTCACGGAAAAGATCCATAATCTGTGTGGCAAAAATCGAATGTATTTCCCGGTTTGGGATAACGAGAGCGAACCGGTTCCCGTCCGGTCTGTCTCTTTGTGTCAGATATCCTGTTGTGAACAGGACGCTCCAGATATTCTCTGTGGAGGTGTACATATCCCGATAGGTGAGTTCCAGATGAATCTCTTTTGTGATGGTCTCTCCGGCCAGAAGTTTTTCAATCTCACGCTTTGTGCTGCCGTTGTTGTCAGACTCCCGGATAAAACGCCGGACGGCATCGTTCCCGCTGGTGTTGATCCAGTAATTTTCCGGCTGCGCTTCCGAATCTGCACGCAATTTTTTTGCATGGCAGATGACATCCCAGGGGCAGTATACCTCCGTGTTTCCAAACAGGTAACCGTCGTACCATTCTTTGACCTCATCATAATGAATTGACAATCCGTAATACTCGAGGAGATTTTTCACCTCCCGGTCCGTGAATCCGAAAAAATCATTAAATTCAACATCAGCTACCGACAAAACGGAAACGTTATTTAATCCGGTAAATATGCTCTCTCTGGAAATTCTCATACATCCGGTCAGCACCGAAAACTGAAGACTGGTATTTGTCTTCAGCGCCTGTTCAAACAGGTTGCGGATCAGGAAGATCATCTCGTCATAATATCCGTTTTCATGCGCCTTGGCCAGAGGGACGTCATATTCATCGATCAGGATGACGACTTTGCTTTTATGATGCTTCTCCAGCAATTCAGAGAGAATTTTCAGACTGCTGTATAATGTTTTTTCATCCATATCATCATGAAGCATGCGTCGAAATTTATTTTTTTCCTCTTCTGTGAGAAGATTGCTGTCCAGAAGATATTGGAAACGCCTCGCTTCCGTATTGATGGTATCTACAGCCATATCAAAAGCAATCCGGAAGGACAGTGCGTTGATTCCCTTTAAAGAAACAGAGATCACAGGAAATTTCCCCATATATTTATCGCAGAGTGCCGTTTCTTTTGATATTTCCAGACCGTCAAACAGCGCTTTGTGATCTCCGATTTCGAAAAAATATCTCAGCATGCTCATGTTGAGGCTTTTTCCGAAACGGCGGGGTCGGGTAAACAGGCTCACTTCGCTCCAGTCATTTAAAAGATCGCGGATCATCCCCGTCTTATCCACATAATAAAAATCATTTAGCCGCAATTTTTCGAAATCTTCAATTCCGATGGGGAGCTTCTTTTTTGTCAAAGCCATTTTTGCCCTCCTTATATTTAGCAGAAGGAGCAATATCTGCTGTTTTACAGATAAGGATGCTCATATATTTCCCGGCACTGTATGATATCATTGATCCGGTTATTGCCTGCGCTCATTATACCCTGATTCAGCAGGATTGACAATGACCAATCTTTTGACACGTTAATCAATATTTTCCTTCTTGCCAACCACCCTCAAATATGCTATGATACGGAGGCATGAAAAGACAGAGAAATGCACAGATGGAGACTCTTGTTTTCAGATACCGACAGGGATAGGGCGTCATGGACTGAGAGCGCCGTTCGGAGGAGGAGACACAGGGAACACTCCGGAGCAGACAGACTGAACGTGGAGCAGCCGCGTATGCGGACGGGATGAATGGCAGCATACCGTTGACTTCAGTAGGTTTGTACGGCTGGCACCCGTTATGTGCCGGTGCCCCTGCGGAAGACAGCCGCACAGGCAGGATGAAAAAGACTGCTGTGGCAGATGCAGACTTTGCTGCTCAGGCAGATGAAATGATTTCCCGGGTGCACATATGAAGCGGAGGGTATATATGATGCTCTCAATGCGGGTGGTACCGCGGAATAGTTACGAGTACGTTATATTTCGCCCCGAAATGTCACAGGACATTTCGGGGCGTTTTTTACTATGAAAGTGTCGTCAATAGACAGACAGATGGACATGCTTGCATGGCTAGTACATCGAATAATTAATAACTGGCTATAGCGCGCCGAATGATTTTTCATGTGCAAGGCGGAGGAAGGAGGCGTAGCGGTGGCTACGTCGACTGACGACAACGCGGCACATGGGAAATCAGGCAAGCGATATGGCTAGTTACTTAATATTCGAGGTACTAGATGGCTGGATATTCGATGACCAGGACGGTATGAGCAAGTAGGGCGATAGCCCGGATTGCGAATACCGGCGGCGATGACGGGGCGCTAGACGTCCGGGGGACGTCTGTTTAGCGCCGACCGGAGCGGAGCGTAGACTCGCAGAGCGGAGTCATCGACTTTCATAGATGGTGGTGCCTGCGAAGCAGGCATGTCAGTTTAGATAGGAGTATATGGTCATGAAAGTAATCACAGGAGTTGCGAAGAAGGAGACGCTGGAGATCAGCGAGATCCTGGCGCGTGAGATGGACGGTTGTGACGTCAGAGTGAACGGCGCGGTGCACACGATTCGCGATATGGGCGATGTAGCGTTTATCGTCCTGAGAAAGCGCGAGGGACTGCTGCAGTGCGTCTATGAAAAGGGCCTTTCTGAGTTTGATCTGAAGGATATCCGGGAGGCTGACACGGTGGAGTTTACGGGACGCGTGAACCGGGAGGAGAGGGCGCCGCAGGGGTTTGAGATCCGCATCCGGACGGTACGGATTCTGTCGGAGCCGGCGGAGCCGATGCCGCTGCAGATTTCAAAGTGGAAAATGAATACGTCGCTGGAAGCGAAATTAAACAACCGCGCGGTTTCCCTGCGCAATGTCCGGGAGCGGGCGAAGTTCCGCATCCAGGAGGGCATTACCAGGGGTTTCCGGGATTTTCTGTACGGGCAGGGATTTACGGAGATCCACACGCCGAAGATCGGCGCGAAGAGCGCGGAGGGCGGGGCGAATATGTTCCGGCTGGAGTATTTCCACCGGCCGGCGATCCTGCAGCAGAGTCCGCAGTTCTATAAGCAGATGATGGTGGGTGTGTTTGACCGGGTGTTTGAGACCGCGCCCGTGTTCCGCGCCGAGAAGCACAACACAAAGCGCCACCTGAATGAATATACCTCCCTCGACTTTGAGATGGGATATATTGACAGTTTTGAGGAGATCATGGCGATGGAGACCGGATTTCTTCAGTACACGATGGACCTGCTGAACCGGGAGTACGCTGCGGATCTGGAGATTCTGGGGATAGAGACGCCGCGCGTGGACAGTATCCCGCAGGTTCGTTTTTCCGAGGCGAAGCAGATGGTTGCGGAGAAATATGACCGGAAGTTCCGGAATCCGTTTGATCTGGAGCCGGAGGAGGAGTACCTGATCGGACAGCTTTTTAAGGAAGAGTATGACGCGGATTTTGTGTTTGTGACGCATTATCCGTCGAAGAAACGTCCGTTTTACGCGATGGATGACCCGGAGGATCCGGTATACACGCTGAGCTTCGACCTGCTTTTTTGCGGACTGGAGATCACGACCGGCGGACAGAGGATCCATGATTATCATGAGCTGATCGCGAAAGCCGCGGCCCGCGGGATGGAGACGGAGGGGATGGAGCATTATCTGGCGGCCTTTAAGCACGGGATGCCGCCCCACGGCGGTCTGGGCATCGGTCTGGAGCGTCTGACCATGCATCTGGTCGGGGAGGAAAACGTGCGCGAGGCGACGCTGTTCCCGCGGGATTTAAGCAGGCTGGAGCCTTAGCGTTGGCAATGAGCAGTGCCGGATTTGAGAGATAGTCAGATGCGTCATACTTGCATGTGAGCAGATGACTATCTCTCAAATCCGATAGGGCGAAGCCCGGAAAACGAAAAATGCGTAGCATTTTGAGTTTAGCACTGCGGAGTATAGAGACAGATCAGCAGAAAGGAGACATATATGAAACATCTGGGAACCCAAATGATGGCGACCGAGCGTCTGACGCTGCGCCGGTTCACCCCGGAGGACGCCGAGAGCATGTTTTACAACTGGTCCAGTGACCCGGAAGTGACACGGTATCTTACCTGGGAGCCGCAGGAGAGCGTGGAGAGCACGGCGGCATATCTGGAACAGTGGGAGAGTGAATACGAGAACAGCGAGACATATCGCTGGGCGATTGAGTTAAATGACACAGAGCAGCCTATCGGAGTGATCGAGGTGATTTCCATGGATGAGCGGATCGGAAGCGCCGAGGTCAGTTTCCGCGTCGGAAAGGAGTACTGGCATCACGGCTATGCCTCGGAGGCACTGGCGGAGATTATCCGTTTTCTCATGGGAGAGGCTGGCTTCGGACGTGTGTGGGCGAAGACCGACGTCGCGAACGTCCATGCCGGCGAGGTGATGGAGAAATGCGGGATGCTCCCGGAGGGCGTCTTAAAGAGAGCCGGATGGAATCACACAGGCATTGCGGATATCGGTATTTACGCGAAAACAGTCAGCGCCGCAGTGGCGGACGATACATCGGAGGAGGACGCTGCGATGACGACCCATGTCACGAAGGTGATGGGCGAGGATGGGAAGCTGCGAAATGTGATTTCGGATGAGACGATGGAGTACGTGGGCATCCTGGCGAAGCTGGAGCTCACCCCGGAGGAGGCCGAGGCAGCGAAGAAGGATATGGCGGACATGCTGGATTATATCGATCAGCTGAATGAACTGGATACCGACGGCATCGAGCCGATGTCCCATGTATTTCCGGTTCATAATGTGTTCCGCGAGGATGTTGTGACGAACGGGGACGGCAGTGCGGCGACGCTGGCCAACGCCCCGGTGTTGAAGGACGGCGGATTTAAGGTGCCGAAGACGATTGGCGAGTAGGAGGGCATGAATATGAGTACAGCAAAAGGGATTCAGACGGATCCGGGCGTCTGCCGCTCCGACCGTCCGGCTGAGAAATGGATGAGTCTGACTGCCGTGGAGCTCGGCAGAAAAATAAAATCAGGGGAAGTCACTGCTGTGGAGGCGGCGAAGGCGGCTCTGGCGGCGGTGCGCGCGAGGGAAGAACAGATCAACGGTTTTGTGACCGTCCTGGATGAGTCGGCGATTTTAAAACGGGCGGACGAGGTGCAGGCGCTGATAGACAGCGGAGAACTGACCGGACCGCTGGCCGGCGTCCCGGTGGCGATCAAGGACAATATGTGTACAAAAGGTATCCTGACAACCTGCGCTTCGAAAATATTGTATAATTTTATCCCGACCTACACGGCGACCGCGGTGGAGAATCTGGAAAAAGCAGGCGCCGTGATCATCGGCAAGACGAATATGGATGAGTTTGCCATGGGCAGTACTACGGAGACTTCCGCATTTGGTGAGACGAAAAATCCGTGGAACACGGAGCATGTGCCCGGCGGTTCTTCCGGCGGCTCCTGTGCGGCGGTGGCGGCGGAGGAGATACCTTACGCGCTTGGCTCCGACACCGGCGGTTCCATCCGTCAGCCCAGTTCTTTTTGCGGCGTGACGGGTATCAAGCCGACCTACGGAACCGTATCCCGATATGGCCTGATCGCCTACGGTTCGTCTCTGGATCAGATTGGTCCGGTTGCGAAGGATGTGACCGACTGTGCGACGATTCTGGAGGTGATTTCCTCTTATGACAGCAGGGATTCTACTTCTGTACAGCGCGATGATCTGAAATTTACCGAAGCACTGGCGGATGATGTGCAGGGGATGCGGATCGGCATCCCGCGGGATTATTTCGGGGAAGGTCTGGACGCGGAGGTGAGAGCGGCTGTTCTGGCGGCGGCAAAGGCACTGGAGGCGAAGGGCGCTGTTGTCGAGGAGTTTGACCTCGGACTGGTAGAATATGCGATTCCGGCTTACTATGTGATCGCCTGTGCCGAGGCCAGTTCCAACCTGTCCAGGTTTGACGGCGTGAAGTACGGCTACCGCACGGCGGAGTACGACGGCCTCCACAATATGTATAAAAAATCCCGCTCCGAGGGATTCGGGGCTGAGGTAAAACGGCGCATCATGCTCGGATCGTTTGTGCTGAGCTCCGGCTACTATGACGCTTATTATCTGAAAGCCCTCCGCGTGAAGGCGCTGATCAAAAAAGCTTTCGACGAGGCGTTTGCAAAATATGATGTGATCCTCGGTCCCGCCGCGCCTACCACGGCGCCGAAGCTGGGCGAGTCCTTAAGCGATCCGATCCGCATGTATCTGGGCGACATTTACACGATTTCTGTCAATCTGGCGGGACTTCCGGGGATTTCACTGCCCTGCGGCACGGACAGCAATGGTCTGCCCATCGGTCTGCAGCTGATCGGCGACTGTTTTAAAGAAAAAAATATCATCCGCGCGGCCTACAGCTACGAGCGGA
Organism: Clostridiales bacterium; assembly: GCA_021201535.1. Classification (GTDB taxonomy): domain Bacteria; phylum Bacillota; class Clostridia; order Lachnospirales; family Lachnospiraceae; genus Eubacterium_I. Next base: position 45,499 of record JAJQEU010000064.1, read on the forward strand.
CACGGGTGTATCAGCATGCGCCCGCGGCGGTGCCGGTACAGGAACAGGATCCTGTATCCGGGAGTGCACAGAACAATGCTGCGACACAGACAGAGGAGTAAGAAAGGAGGATGCGGCGATTTGATTCTATAGAGAAAAGGATATGGCCGATATGGATTTTGAGATAAATTCGTCGGCTGAGAAACAAAAATGAAATCGCTGTGAGCAAGATATGAGTAAGAATTACGAAACCGTCATCGGACTGGAAGTCCATGTGGAGCTTGCGACTAAGACAAAGATCTTCTGCTCCTGCTCCACCGCGTTCGGCGGAAAGCCGAACACCCACACCTGCCCGGTCTGCACCGGCATGCCCGGTTCGCTCCCGGTATTAAATAAACAGGTGGTGGAATATGCCATCGCGGTCGGCCTGGCGACCAACTGCAAGATCACCCGGCACTGTAAATTTGACAGGAAGAATTATTTTTATCCTGATAATCCGCAGAACTATCAGATTTCCCAGCTGTATCTGCCCATCTGTCGCGACGGGCATGTGGAGATCGAGACCGCGGGCGGGAAAAAGGATATCCGTATCCATGAGATTCACATGGAGGAGGATGCCGGCAAGCTGGTTCACGATGAGTGGGAGGATGTCTCCATCGTGGATTTCAACCGTTCCGGCGTGCCGCTGATTGAGATCGTTTCCGAACCCGATATGCGCTCCGCTGATGAGGTGATCGCTTATCTGGAGATGCTGCGCCAGACAATCCAGTATCTGGGCGCATCCGACTGTAAACTAAACGAGGGTTCCATGCGTGCCGACGTCAACCTTTCCGTCCGCGAGATGGGATCGCAGAAGTTCGGCACCCGTACCGAGATGAAAAACCTGAACTCCTTCAAGGCTATCGCCCGGGCCATCGAGGGCGAGCGGGAGCGTCAGATCGAGCTGCTGGAGTTGGGGAGGAAGGTTGTGCAGGAAACCCGCCGATGGGACGATAACAAAGAATCCTCCCATGCGATGCGTTCCAAGGAGGACGCACAGGATTACCGCTATTTCCCCGACCCGGATCTGGTGCCGGTGGAGATTTCCGACGCGTGGATCGAGACCATCCGCGCGGCGCAGCCGGAGCTGCGTCCGGAGAAGCTGGAGCGGTATAAAAAAGAATATGATATTCCGGAGTATGATGCGAAGATCATTACGGAGACCAAGCACATGGCGGATCTGTTTGAGGCGACCAGCGCCATCTGCGGCAAGCCCAAAAAGGTTTCCAACTGGCTCATGGGTGAGACGATGCGTCTGCTGAATGAAAGCGGGCAGGATGCCGACGATATATCCTTTGCGCCGGAGCATCTCGCATCCCTCATTCATCTCATCGATGCCGGTACGATCAACGGCACCGTGGCAAAGGAGGTTTTTGAGGAAATCTTCAAACATGATATCGACCCGGAGAAATACGTGGAGGAACACGGCCTGAAAGCCGTCAACGATGAGGGCGAACTGCGCAGCACGATCGAACAGATTCTTGCAGACAATCCGAAGTCGGTCGAGGATTATAAAAACGGCAAAAAGAAGGCGATGGGCTTCCTGGTCGGACAGACGATGAAGGCCATGAAGGGAAAGGCAAATCCCGGTATGGTAAATCAGATCGTGAAAGAACTTCTGGAACAGTAAAAACAAAATTATTAGCACTCGCACTTGACGAGTGCTAATTTTTGTGCTATAACTGAGAAGAACAGAGATTATTACACAGAATATAGAACATATGTGCCATGAAAATGTTTTGATTTTTCATGAATCGTGTTGTCTGCGTCAGCAGACGTGTCCGCTTTGAAAGGAGGAGCGTTATGAACATTCAGAAATTTACACAGAAGTCGATGGAAGCGGTTCAGGATTGTGAGAAGCTGGCTTATGAATACGGAAATCAGGAGATTGAACAGGAGCATCTGCTTGTCGCGCTGCTCCGTCAGGAGGATGGGCTGATCCCGAAGCTGATCGAGAAGATGGAGATCAACCGTGAACATTTTACGGACAATGCCGAGCGGCATCTGGCAAAGCGGGTGAAGGTTTCCGGCGGTCAGGTGCATATCGGCCAGATGCTGAACAAGGTTCTGATCTCGGCTGAGGATGAGGCGAAGCAGATGGGCGACGAGTATGTGTCCGTCGAGCACCTGTTCCTGAGCATGCTTCGCTATCCGAATCCGGCGATGAAGGAGATTTTCAGGGAGTACGGCATCACGAGAGAGCGTTTTCTTCAGGCACTCTCCACGGTGCGGGGCAACCAGCGCGTTACATCAGACAATCCGGAGGCGACCTACGATACCCTGGAGAAATACGGCTATGATATGGTGGAGCGCGCCCGCGATCAGAAGCTGGACCCTGTGATCGGGCGGGACAGCGAGATTCGGAACGTGATCCGTATTCTCTCGAGAAAAACGAAAAATAACCCTGTGCTCATCGGCGAGCCGGGCGTCGGGAAGACGGCGGCGGTCGAGGGTCTGGCACAGCGGATTGTCCGCGGCGACGTACCGGAGGGACTGAAGGAGAAAAAACTGTTTGCCCTGGATATGAGCGCTCTGCTGGCCGGCGCCAAATACCGCGGAGAGTTCGAGGAGCGTCTGAAGGCGGTTCTGGATGAAGTGAAGGCGAGCGACGGACAGATCATCCTGTTTATCGACGAGTTGCATACGATCGTCGGAGCCGGTAAGGCGGACGGCGCCATGGACGCGGGCAATATGCTGAAGCCGATGCTGGCCCGCGGCGAGCTGCACTGTATCGGAGCGACGACCCTGGACGAGTACAGAGAGTATATTGAGAAGGACGCCGCGCTGGAGCGCCGGTTTCAGCCGGTCATGGTGGATGAGCCGACGGTGGAAGAGACGATCTCTATCCTGCGCGGCCTGAAGGAACGCTACGAGGTGTTTCACGGCGTGAAGATCACGGACAGCGCGCTTGTCTCCGCGGCGACGCTCTCCAACCGCTATATTTCTGATCGGTTCCTGCCGGACAAGGCGATCGACCTGGTGGATGAGGCCTGCGCCCTGATCAAGACAGAGCTGGATTCCATGCCGACGGAGCTGGATGAGCTGAACCGGCGCGTGATGCAGATGGAGATCGAGGAGACGGCGCTGAAAAAAGAGGACGACAGCCTGAGCCGGGATCGCCTGGAGAATCTTCAGAAAGAGCTGGCGGAGCTGCGGAATGAGTTTCAGACCAGAAAAGCACAGTGGGATAATGAGAAAAAAGCGGTGGAGCGCGTGCAGAAGCTGCGCGAGGAGCTGGAGTCTCTGAATAAAGAGATTCAGCTGGCCGAGCAGGATTATGACCTGAACAAAGCGGCGGAGCTGAAGTACGGCCGGAAGCCGGAGCTGGAAAAGCAGCTGGCGCGGGAGGAAGAAACAGTTAAGAATAAGGATATGTCTCTGGTGCATGAGAATGTCAGCGAGGATGAGATCGCAAAGATCATCTCCCGCTGGACGGGGATTCCGGTGACCAAACTGACGGAGAGTGAACGAAACAAGACGCTGCATCTGGATGAGGAGCTGCATAAACGTGTCGTCGGTCAGGATGAGGGTGTGACGAAGGTGACGGAGGCGATCATCCGCTCCAGAGCCGGCATCAAGGATCCGGGCAAACCGATCGGGTCTTTCCTGTTCCTCGGGCCTACCGGCGTGGGCAAGACCGAGCTGGCGAAAGCGCTGGCGGCAAGCCTGTTTGACTCTGAGGCAAACATTGTCCGGTTGGATATGAGCGAATACATGGAGAAATATTCCGTATCCAGGCTGATCGGAGCGCCTCCCGGATATGTGGGTTACGATGAGGGAGGACAGCTCACCGAGGCGGTTCGCAGGAAACCGTATTCCGTTGTGCTGTTTGACGAGGTGGAGAAGGCGCACCCGGATGTATTCAATGTGCTGCTGCAGGTGCTGGACGACGGACGGATCACGGACTCCCAGGGACGGACCGTTGATTTTAAGAATACAATCATTATCATGACGTCGAATCTGGGCTCGGCATATCTGCTGGACGGAATTGATGAGAACGGTGAGATCAGCGCCGGGGCGGAGGAGCATGTCATGAACGAGCTGCGCGGGAATTTCCGGCCGGAATTTCTGAACCGGCTGGATGAGATCATCCTGTTCAAGCCGCTGACGAAGGATAATATCGGAAATATCATCCGGCTGATGATGGATCAGCTGAACCGCCGTCTGGAGGATCGCGAGATCCGTGTGGAGCTGACGCCGGCCGCAGAAACGTTTGTCGTGGATCACGGATATGATCCGGTCTACGGCGCCCGGCCGCTGAAGCGTTTTCTCCAGAAGCATGTGGAGACGCTCTCCGCGAAGCTGATTCTGGCGGATCAGGTTCGCGCGGGGGATACCATCCTCATGGATGTGGAGGGGGATCATCTGAGCGCGGGAGTGAAGTAGAAGGAAATGACTGCTACGCAGTCATCACTATCAATGAAAGCCCATCGCTCCGCTCTTCGAGCTCCCGCGATGGCCGCCGGTATTCGCAATCCGCGCTATCGCGCTACTTGCTCATACCGGCTTGGTTGTCTAATATCCTGTCATTCGGGTGTGCAAGCACCCCCGTCTGACAGTCTATTGACAACGCTTTCATAGTAAAAAGGAACCGTCGCATTCATGGTTGATGATCCATGGATGTGGCGGTTTTTTCACGCTATAGGAATGTGTTCCTATTCACAGGAAATTCCTTTCATTTTACATTCTTTCATTTTATCCTTTTTGAAACAGGTCTGTTACACGCATCGGATCACGGCATCGACAATCTGACCGACACCCGGTATACCGGAAGGATTGTTCGGGTTGCCGTTGTCGATAAAATAATATCCGTCGTTTGCCAGCTGCCGGACGTTGCGCTGTACGGCCGCGTTTCGATAAAGCATGGGACTCATGTTCATTGCGATCAGCTTCGGCCCCTCAAACGAGAGGACATTGGTAGAGAGCAGATCGTCCGCGATGCCGTTCGCCGCCTTGCCGATCATGTCGGCAGAGGCGGGAGCGAGCAGGAGCAGATCACCGCTCATAGTCCATGACTGGTAGGATTTGTCCCACACAGCCGGAGGAGCGAACTGATCGACCTGAACCGGGTTTTTGGACAGAGACTGCAGTATCAGCGGTGATACAAAATTAGTTGCATGCTCTGTCATGATCACTTTTACGTCAGCTTCCTCATTTCGCAGCGCCATGACAATGTCTGCGGCCTGATAAGCGGGAGTGCATGCGCATACCCCCAGTAAAATGATTTTCCCTTTTAACATAGATTATTTGTCACATCCTTCTTTCCCGTCTTTCGGGGGTACCGGAGGCTTGCCTTTGGGAGGCTCGTCCTTCGGAGGCCGATTCATCGGAGGGCCACCCTGCGGACCGCCCATGGGAGGCCGTCCCATCGGAGGACCGCCCTGCGG
>JAJQEU010000001.1 GCA_021201535.1 Clostridiales bacterium
TTTCCACTATAGCTATGTCAACGAGTTGGCTTATGCGGTTTTTGGATGTAATTATTTTCTTAAATATATCAAGTTATTCTGTTTTTGCATAATGTCACGGTTGCGGCAGCTCTTCCCAGAAATCCTCCAACTGCCCCGGCAGCGTCTCCAGGCTGCACACCCGATAATCATCCCACTCCCGCGGAAACAGCGCCTGATAATCCCGGCGAAGGAAACGCTCGTCCAGCAGCCCGATCACCCCGTAATCCTGTGCGGTCCGGATCACCCGCCCCGCCGCCTGCAGCACCTTGTTCATGCCGGGATACTGGTAGGCGTAGGGAAACCCGTTCTTCCTGCTGCGAGCATTCCGAACGCTGAAAGCATCGTTTTCATCACGAAGATTTCGAACGACGGAACCACCATTTTCGCCGCAGACATCCGGATCGTGCGCCCTTCCGGACGACTCCGGTTCCCCGTTATAATAGGACTTCAGCACCTCCCGCCTGCTGCAGATCTGCGGCAGACCGGTTCCCACCACCAGCACGCCGATCAGCCGGTCGTGTTTTAAATCAATCCCCTCGGAAAAGATACCGCCGAGCACACAGAAAGCCACCATGGAACGCTCGCGCTCCCCGGAAAACTCCGCGATAAACGCCTCCCGTTCCTCCTCGCGCATATGGATACTCTGCGCGACACAATCAACATCTCCGCTGTTTTGTTCCGAAAACACCTCCCGCACCTGTTCCATATACCGGTAAGACGGGAAAAACACAATATAATTTCCCCGCCGCGCCTGAATCACCGTCCGGATGTAGGCGGCGATCTTTTCAAATTCTGTCCGGTTTCTCCGCGTATACAGACTGCTCACATCCCGCGCGACAAACAGAAGCCGACGCTCTTTCTGAAAAGAGGACGCAGCATAGACCGCATAGTTATCCGCCCGCGCGCTGAGCAGATCCTTATAATACTGAACCGGCAGCAGCGTCGCGGAAAAGAAAACGCTGCTTCTGGCCCTGTCCAGACATTCCTGCAGGTTCTGCGCGGGATTCACACAGAAGAGATGCAGGCAGAACTGATTGTCTCCGTCAAAATCGGTGTACAGGACATAATTCTCATCCAGCCGTTCAAACATATTCATAAAATGCCGGAGATTCAGATAGAACTCCGTGACCTCCTTCCGCTCCGGAAACTCCGCGCGGCGCTGTAAAAACTCGTCCATCAGCGACATCAGACGCATCAGGGAGAACGCAAAGCTTCCCACGCTCTCGAGAACCGTATAACGCTCACACTCCCTTTTCCACTCCAGCAGCTGCCGGTTGCATTTCTCCAGGGCGGACGCGAGCTTCGCGCTGTATGACCGGAGCAGACGCTTCATTTTCAGAAAATCTTCTTTTACCAGATCTGCGCTGTACATCTCCCTGCCGCGCTCCACCAGATTATGCGCCTCATCAATCAGAAACAGATACTCTCCCCGCACGCCTTCCGCAAAAAAGCGCTTCAGATATACATTCGGGTCAAACACATAGTTGTAATCGCAGATAATCACATCAGACCAGAGCGAGAGATCCAGCGCCATCTCGAACGGACAGACCTGATGCTTTTCCGCACAGGAAAGCAGCCTCTCACGCGTATAGTCATGCTCCGTGGTCATCAGCTCAAATACCGCGTCATTGACACGGTCGTAATGCCCTTTCGCGTAAGGACAGTGAACCGGATTACAGTCCGTCTCCTCAAGCGGACAAATTTTCTCTTTCGCCGTGATGATCAGAACCCTGCCGCGATAGCCCGCCGCCTTCAGAATATCAAAGGCTTCCTTCGCCACCGTGCGGGTGATGGTCTTCGCCGTCAGATAAAAAATCTTGTCCGAAAGCCCCTCTCCCACCGCCTTCACCGCCGGAAATACGACCGCCATCGTCTTCCCTGTACCGGTGGGTGCCTGTAAAAACAGAATTTTCTCTCTGGCGATGGTTCTGTAGACATCCTCCGCCAGCTTCTTCTGTCCCGGACGCCAGGGAAACGGAAACTCCAGCGGGAGTATGGAGTCCCTGCGGATCAGGTTCCACTCGTACTGGTGATCCGCCCACTTCCGATAAGATTCAATCAGTTTTTCAAACCAGAGACTCAGATCATCAAAGGAATAAATCTCCTCAAATCGACGGATCGTCTCTGTGTCCAGATCGCAGTAAGTGAGCTGGACACCCATACGGTCGAGCCCGTTCTGCGCGGCAAAAATATATGCATAGCATTTCGCCTGCGCCAGATGCACCGGCTGCGGATGCTCCAGACGGGTCACGTTTGCGTACATGCATTTGATCTCATCAATGAAATACATACAATTTTCCATCCGGTTATCACTGTCATTCCGGACATGAGATATCGGCGTTTCGCGTTCCGGCAGAGCCTTCGAATCTTCACCTGACGGCACCACCGATTTGCGTCCCGGCAAAGTCATCGACGCTTTACCCGACGGAAATGCCGGTTCCCCTGCATCTTCCCGCCGGAATATCCCGTCCGCACGCCCCTCCACCGAGAGAACATAATGCCCCATGATCGTCTCATGTTTCAGAGAAACCTCCGCGCGATACTCCGCATCCATGCGCTTCTGTATCTTCCGGTGCATACGGCTCCCCTGCTGCATCGCCTCCCGCTGAACACCCCTGCCGACCCGGTTGTCAATATCTCCCGAACGAAAAACAAACTCCACCAGATTGCGGACCGGGATGCGGATTTTTTTCGCCTCGATCACCTCTGCAGTCTGCGGAGTTTCTTTCACCTCAGTTATTTTAATATTTCCTGTCAATTCACGGTTCATTTCTCACAAAACCACTCGATACTGCATTCCCATCTGATATCCACCTCACTAAAACGGCCGGAAACAGCATCCCCCGAACAGCGACATCATGCAGCACAGCGTCAGGCACATCCCGGTCGCACCGGAAAACGGACGCTGATAGGAGGAACCCATATTCGAATACCAGGTCCCGCCGAACTCCAGATTCTGTAAAAACTGCCGGTACTCCATATTGCTTGGCTCCATCTGTACCGCACGCTGCGCGTACTCCATCGCCTGCACGTTATTGCCCGCGCCCTGATGGGCCGCGGCAGCAAAATAATACCAGCGTGCAGTCCGCTGGTTCACCGGGATACGGTTCAGAACATTCAGAGCCTCGTGAAACTGCCCCGCGTTGATATAGTTTGCCGCAGCGCGCATCTCCTGGGAATCACCGGCATAGGAACCTGAACCGCCATAGGATCTGTAAGAACCCTGGCCGCCGTAAGCATTCCCGGAACCGCCATAGCCGCCGTAACCGCCCTGCCCACGGTATCCGTAACCGCTCCGGCTCTGGGCGCTGCCGTTCTGATATCCGCCGGTATAGCCCTGCTGCTTCTCCTTCATGATCTGGTTATATGCCTGCTGTATCTCCTTAAAGCGCTCCTCAGCCACCTCCGGGTGCTGGCTGTTGACATTCGAATCCGGGTGATACTGACGACTGAGCCTGCGATATGCCTTTTTTATCTCTTCATCCGTGGCTCCGCGTGAAACGCCCAGAACCTCATATGGATCTCTCACTTTGGATTCCTCCGCTTTTTCTTTTTCTCCTGCAGATATTCGTACTTGGACCACACGCCGGAATAAAGAATATTCCGGATAATATCCGCATGCTGTAAAATAGGAAGCCGTTCAAAAGACTTCGCGCACTCCGACATCATACTGGTCAAAATCAGCTTGCTGATCGTCTCAAAATCCTTCGGATTGTCTTCCGCCAGACGCTGGAACGGATTATATTCGTTCTTTTTCTTATCCTTTTCCAGATCCTCGTAGGCGTCCATCAGATAGATAAACTTGCCGAGATAAAAGCCCAGACAGTGCAGCTCCTCCGCCCATATATCGTTCCTCCACGCAAAAATCTCACCCAGCATCTCGCCGGTCAGACCGGAGATCGCGTCAATATTATCTTCCTTTCTGGTTTCAAACAGATCAAGCTTCGTAATATACGTATCCAGCGCCTTTGCCTGACGCGGATACTTCCTGCTGATACGACTGTAATCTCTCTTCAGCATCAGAGAGATTACATGCTTCGGGTAACTCCGGTCATCCTTCCAGTCGTCAACCAGATTGTAATAGGACAAAAGCACATTCATGTCAGAAGCATATCGGGAGGCTTCATTGACATATGCCGTCTTTTTTCTTCCGGGATGCAGCGGACAGACAAACTTCAGTTCCTCATTCGGAAGCTCATACAGCCCCGTCAGCAGTATGATCAGAAATGTCATGTCATAGTTCAGAAGCATCTGCCCCCTGACGCCGCAATTCCTGCGCAGGACATGGCAAAGACCGCAGTAGTATGCCTGGTACTGCTTTTTGTTCTCGTCCGATAAACTTTTCTGATTGATATAGATATATCCAAACATAGAACCTACCGCCCTTCAGATCATCAACCTGCCATGCCTCACCTGCACGCATTCCGTCATGTATTCTTTATAAAAGACGTCCGGCACTTCGGACACGTGATCTCAATCCTGCCCTTTCCCTTCGGGACCCGCACCTTCTGACTGCAATGGGGACACACAAAAAAGCGGTAATATTTTCTCTGTTCACGCTGCGCTCTCCGTTCCTGCGCAGTCTGCCGCGTGCGGGCGCCGCTGCCATAGGAACCGCCGCCGTATCCGCCTCTGCCGTAGGCATTGCCGCCATAGCCGCCGTTTCTGCGGAAGCGGGAGGTAAAATCAAGAAACCGGTCGTTCTCCACGACACGTTTCGATGTATTCCTGGAAAACATGCGGAAATAAGACCAGACCAGAAGTACAAGCGCCGCGATCCAGAGAATCGAAACATGCACAAACAGATTAATAATAATCAGAATCAAAGCCGCCAGAGAAAGGAACTGGTTCAGCTGATCATTCCCGTAACGACCATACATAAAGTTCTGAAAACGGTCTCTCATATCAACACCTCATCCTGCCGAAGCAAATCTGATGATCAAATTGCCTAAAGTATATTTTACCGTTTGAAAAAATACTGTCAACCTTCCTATGGTATTTTTAGAATTATTTTATCTTTTGATAATGATTCATAAAATTTCCATACGCGCCCCTGTACAGATCTCCATGCGCTGCTGTCGCAGCGCGCCAACATCCAACATCTGTGAAAGGGCCGCGAATCACGAGTCTTTCGACTCCGTTTTCACAGCCCTCTTTGTGAGCAAAACGATAAGCCGGGTTATGTCGTTGAGTGATCATCTGTCTCGGATAACCGTCGCCGGTTATCTCCAGCAACCTACCTGAAGCTGGCGGGCCGCGTCATCGCTTCTGTTCGGTCTTGCTTCGGATGGGGTTTACATATGCCCCGGATGTTGCCACCCGGGCGGTAGTCTCTTACACTGCCATTCCACCCTTACGCCGGCAATGCGCCATGCGGTCGTTCGAATCGCTCCGCGATTCTCACTACACGGCATTCGCCGTGTCCAGCTCATGCCAGTCCGCTTTGTCCGCAAGCCAGCTTGCGCCAAAGCGTTCTGTCATGATCTGCGCATGCGCCATGCGGTCGTTCGAATCGCTCCGCGATTCTCACTACACGGCATTCGCCGTGTCCAGCTCATGCCAGTCCGCTTTGTCCGCAAGCCAGCTTGCGCCAAAGCGTTCTGTCATGATCTGCGCATGGCTCATTGCTAACGCGGTATCTTTCTGTTGCACTTTCCTTGGAGTCGCCTCCACCGGACGTTATCCGGCATCCTGCCCTGTGAAGCCCGGACTTTCCTCAGCTGCGGCCTTTCGGCGCCTGCAGCCGCGATCACCTGTTTTACTCACGGTTGCCGTTCACACACATCATGAATAACAACAGGTATACGTCAGGCTCGCCTGTAAGGATACCTGTTGTTATTTATGATGCCCGGTACGGGCAGGTTGTGTGTGAACGATTACATTATACTCCGAAACATCCTCCGCCCATGAATTCTCTCAGAATCGAATTATGGCCGATATTCTCCCCCGGAACCGGGAGAACATAATCCAGAATCTTCAGAAGCCGCTTCGCCTCCTCAAACTCCGGACAGGTAATATCCAGAGAAAACAACAATGGTTCCGCATAGCATTTTAACACAGCCATCTCATAAATCAAGGCTGAATTGAACATAACGTCCGCTTCTTCCTGAAACGGGAAGATATTTTTCTCCTCACCGCGGCGGACTGAAGGCCAGCGCGCCAGCGTCTCCTGCGCGGTGGTATTCCTCGTCCGGGCATCGCGCACCATCCGTCGGATCAGTCGCGCATCCGTGGTGGAAAGATTGTTCTGCGAATCTATATTCAGCTGCGTCAGAGCGCTGATGTATATTTTGAATTTATTTTCTTTCGGCAGACCGGGCGTCAGCCTCTCATTCAGGCCGTGAATGCCCTCGATCACCAGCACGTCGCCGTCGTGCAGCCGCATGGGACGGCTCCGGTACTCCCGGTGACCGGTCCGGAAATTAAACACGGGCAGTGTGACTTCTTTTCCGGCCAGCAGATCCGTCAGGCAACGGTTCAGCAAAACGATGTCAATCGCCTCGATACACTCAAAATCCAGTTCTCCGTTCTCATCCAGCGGCGTATCCTCGCGATTCACATAGAAATCATCCAGAGAAATGGGATGCGGCCGCAGGCCGTGCGCCGCAAGCTGAATGGAAAGCCGGTGAGAAAAGGTCGTCTTCCCGGAGGAGGACGGTCCCGCGATGAGTATGATCTTCTGTCTCAGATCTCCCGCGATCTGCTCCGCGATATCTCCGATCTTCTGCTCCATAAAGGACTCCTGCACCAGGATCAGTTCCTGAATCCTGCCGTCGGCAATGACATCATTCAGATCGCTGATCGTGCGGACGCCCATGCTCTCGCCCCACGCAGCCGCCTCATCCATGGTTCTGAACAGCTTGTCCATGGGTGAAAACTCCGCCGTCTCCTGCGTTCTCAGGTCCGGAAACATCAGCATAAAACCGTTCTGATACGGAATCAGATCAAAGCGATCACAGTATCCGGTGGACGGTGTCAGGTAGCCGTAATAATAATCCCGGTATCCGTTCAGTTCGTAAAGGTTTACACGGGAACTCCGCCGGTAGCGCAGAAGCCGCGATTTGTCCGGTCTGTCATGCTGTTCAAAATAACGTACCGCCTCCTCCTGACTGACATTGTTCTTGAAAATGGGAAGATCCCGCGAAATCATCTCCCGCATCTTCTCTTTCAATTCAAGAATACGGGCGGCATCCGCCGGCATCCGCGCATGCCCCTGCCGGAATTCGCAATAATATCCCTCTCCGAGGGAATGCTGCACGACCACGCGGACGAAGGACGAAGCTTCCGTTCCGGCATGCAGCTCATACGCAGCCGCCTCCATGATCATCGTCAGGCTCCTCCGGTATGTATTCCTGCCGGGCGTCTCCGCCATGGTGACAAACTCCAGCTCGCCGTCGCCGGATACCGCTTTGGATAACTCGCGCAGCTTGCGCCGAAACCGGACCAGCAGAATCTCCTCCCCGTAATCCTTCTGATATTCCCGCGCTATGTCCCCGAAAAGAGTACCCTCCGGATAATATACAGATTTTCCGTTTATCTTTATAGCAGCCATGATATTCTCCTGTCCGCGGCAGGCATTGAAACAGCTGCCGCTCTTTTATGTGAGAACCGCGGCAGGCATTGAAACAACCGCCGCTCTTTTGTGTGCGGATCCGCTGTCTGCCTGTTCACGACACTTTTATATGCAGCTGCGCAGCGCGCCCGCATCTATGAAAGTCGATAGCACCGCTCCGCACAGATCAGTAAGTCGAGCCAATCCGATATTTCGTCTCTCCGCGCAAGCAGCCTGTCGTCCCACATCCGTCCCTCACATTCCTCATCCAGCCGATGCAGAATCCGCTCAGCCGTCCGTTTTTCCTTCTCCAGCCAGCGCCGCAGAACCGGATGACGCTTCCGCAGCAGAACAGGTCCGAAGGCATCCTCACACCGGATCTGCATCTGAAGCTTCTCCGGATCTGTCGTCTCCTGTTCACGATCCGCGCGCCCCCATGCATCCGGCACTGATTTCAGCCCGTCGCTCTCCCTCGCGTCTGACACCGGATCCCGGCTGCCGTCTTTTTGTGCTTCCCGGGATCTGAATGCCTTCATCATGGGATAAAATTTCCCATCCTCCTCGACCATGTCCTCATCCGCGATCACAAAACCGAGCTCTCTCACACACCGTCTGACCCCGGCGATATCGGACTGCGGCTGCAACACCAGCTCAGAAACGCTCCCGGGAACGGCATCCTTCTCACAGAGGATCCGTCTCATCAGAAATCCGCCCATCCCGGCGATCAGAACCGTGTCCGCCTCATCTTCCCCGAGCTCTCTCAGGCCGTCCGACAATCTCGTCCGAATCCGCTCCTGCAATCCGTACGCCGCGATATTTGTCCCTGCCCGCGCCAGCGGTCCCGGACGAACATCCATGGCAATCGCAGAGGGAATGATATCCGTCTGACAAAGATAAATCGGTATGTAACCATGATCACAGCCCACATCCGCCAGCCGGTGTCCCGGCGTCACCAGAGCAGCCAGAGCCGACATGCGGCCGGATAATTTTATATGTTCTTTTTTCTCATTCATCATTTAAAATATAAGCGCGCCGATTTGTCCGGATCGCCTTTTCCCGCGGCTCTCATACCGTCGTCTCCGCGGCAGACCGTATTCACACCGGCCCGGATCATCCCCTTTCCGCAGAACTCATATCGTCGCTCCCCCGGCAGGCTGTATCCGCATCAGTCCAGATAATCCTTCAGCTTGCGGCTGCGGCTCGGATGGCGAAGCTTTCGCAGCGCCTTCGCCTCGATCTGACGGATCCGCTCACGGGTGACGTTGAACTCCTTTCCAACCTCCTCCAGCGTACGCGCCCGCCCGTCGTCGAGTCCGAAGCGCAGCCGGAGCACCTTCTGCTCCCGCTCAGTCAGCGTGCCCAGAACCTCCACCAGCTGTTCCTTTAACAGTGTAAACGCCGCCGCGTCCGCAGGAATCGGAACATTATCATCCTGTATAAAATCGCCGAGATGGCTGTCCTCCTCCTCGCCGATCGGAGTCTCAAGGGAAACCGGCTCCTGAGAGATCTTCAGAATCTCCCGCACACGCTCTACCGGCATATTCATCTCCTCCGCGATCTCCTCCGGCGTCGGCTCGCGCCCGAGCTCCTGCAGGAGCTGTCTGGATACGCGGATCAGTTTATTGATCGTCTCCACCATATGCACCGGTATGCGGATCGTCCTCGCCTGATCCGCGATGGCGCGGGTAATGGCCTGGCGGATCCACCAGGTCGCGTAAGTGCTGAACTTATATCCCTTTTTATAATCAAACTTCTCTACGGCTTTGATCAGACCGAGATTCCCCTCCTGGATCAGATCCAGGAACAGCATACCCCGTCCGACATAACGCTTCGCGATACTGACCACAAGGCGCAGATTCGCCTCCGCCAGTCGTTTTTTTGCGTCAGCACCACTGTCGGCAACCTTTTTCAACGCGGCGATCTCACTCCGGATCTCTTCCTTCTCATCCTCCGATGCCTGCGCAAGCTCCGTCTCCAGGCGCTCGATTTCCTCGGAGGCATTGATCCCCGCCTCCATCTCCTTCGCCAGACTGATCTCCTCCTCCGCATTCAGAAGAGGCACCTTTCCGATCTCTTTCAGATACATGCGCACCGGATCCTCCAGGCTGACCCCGTCCGGAACAGAGAGGTCGATCTTCCCCAGATCGATCTCTTCCTCCACGTCTATATTTTCCGCCTCCTCCGTATCGATCAGGATATCCTCATCCTTTCCGCCGATACGCAGGACATCGACATTGTTTGCCTCCAGATATTCCAGAATATGCTCCATCTGTTCCGCATTCAGATCAAAATCCTTAAAAAAATCGCCGACCTCCTGATATTCCAGCATATTTTTATTTTTCTTTGCGAGCGCAAGCAGCTCCGGAAGCTTTTTCTGCAGCAGTTCCGCCTTGTTTTCTGTGTTTTCTTTCATCTTCTGGTTGTTTTTTTCCGCCATTTTGTTCATCCTTCCAAATCATTGAATCATGGTGACTATTCAGGACAGTACTTCGCACTGTGTAGTAACATTTTGTCCCTAATCTATATAAATATGCAATTTTGCCAGGCTTTTCCTTTCCTCGATCAGCCGCTGCAACCCGGCAATATCCGTCGGATCCAGCTGCTTTGACCGAACCTCCATGCTGTTTTGTTTTACACGCCGCACCGTCTCGGTCAGAGCCTTCTGTCTGTCCCTGGCATCTTCCGGCAGCTGTATCCCCGCCTGAAACAGTCCGGCCACCTCCCGCTGCTGTTCCTCGCCCGGAAACAGACTGACGATCCGCGCCGGGTTCAGTTCGCCCCGGCTGTGCTGTTCGTAAAGTGCCTGCGCCGCCTGCCGGTAAAGCTCCACGGTAAAATCTTCCGGCGTGATATAAGCACCGACCACATCGAACAGAGACGGTTCCTCGACCAGCCACCTCAGAAGCAGACGCTGGGACTGTTTCATCCCGTCATCCTTTTTCCGATGCCTGCGGCCACTGACCGGCTGCGGCCTGTCCTCCGCCGCAATGCCTTCCCGCGCCCCCGCGCGGTTCACCATGGATCGCAGCTGCTCAAAACCGATCTGATAATGCCGGGTAATGGCCTCTATATAATTCTCGCGCTCCAACGGTTCCCGAAACTCCAGCAAACGCGCCGAAACCTTTCGAAAAAACGCCGTCTTGCCCTCGGGATCCGACAGATCGTACTCCCGCTCCAGCATCCGTATTTCAAACAGAAAACTGTTTTCAGCGGCATCTATGCGCTTCTGGTACTCCTGTGCCCCCAACGCCCTGATGAATTCATCCGGATCCTTGTGCGGCTGCATATCAATCACCTTTGCGACGAGCCCCGCCTCCTTTAAGATCGGGATGGCGCGCAGTGCGGCACGGACACCCGCACCGTCACTGTCAAAGGTCAGATAAACCTCTTTCGTATACCGTTTCAGCAGGCTTGCGTGACCGGAGGTAAAAGACGTCCCCAGCGATGCCACGGCATTGTCAAAACCCGCCTGATGCAGGGCAATCACATCCATATACCCCTCGCAGAGCAGGATGCCGGGACGTCGGGATGAACGGGCAAAATTCAGCCCGTAGAGATTCCTGCTCTTATCGAAAATCATGGTCTCCGGGGAATTTAAATACTTCGGTTCCCCGTCGCCCATAACCCGGCCTCCAAAACCGATCACGCGGTGATTCACGTCCATAATGGGAAACATCGCGCGGTTCCAGAACTTATCATATCCTCCTCTGACCTCGTCGATGGTGACCAGACCGCTGTCCTTCAGCAGATCATCGGCATATCCGAGCTTTTTCAGATACTGATACAGATTATTGCCGTATTTGGCGGAATAACCCAGTCCGAAATGCTGCATGGTCTGTGCCGTCAGCTCCCGTTTTTGAAAATACTCCAGCGCGTGCTTCCCCCTGGGATCCCGCAGAAGCGTGTAAAAGTACTTCGCAGCCTCCCGGTTGATCTCGAGCAGCTTCGCACGGCGATCCGCACGCTCCCTCTGTTCCTTACTCATCTCCCGTTCCGGCAGCGCTACGCCGGCCCGCCCGGCCAGACGCTGCATGGCCTCAGTGAACGTAACATTCTCATACTTCATCACAAAAGTCAGAACGGTACCCCCGGCACCGCAGCCAAAACAGTAATACAACTGGTTGCCCGGCGACACGGAGAAAGAGGGCGTCTTTTCATTATGAAAGGGGCAGAGGCCAAAATATCTGCTGCCTTTTTTTTGTAAACGAACATAACCGGAGATCACATCCACAATGTCATTGCGGGAACGGACCTCCTCGATCAATTCCTCCGAATAAAAAGCCATGTCTCCTCACTCTCAATAGATCTGCCACTGCTTCGGCACGAAAATCTCGTTATATTTTGCGACCGCATACTGATCTGTCATCCCCGCAATGTAGTCACAGATCACCCGATCCTTCGGCTCCCCGGCCTCATACATATGGAAATACGTCGGTGAAATCTCCTCTATATGCTCCATATAATATATAAACAGCCTCTCCAGAAGATCCCGCGCGCGATCCTCCTCTCCCTTTGCGGCGGGAGCCGTATATACATGCTGAAACATGAACCGGCGCAGCTCATCCATCGCCGCATGCACCTCATCGGACATACGGATATCATTCTGATCCTGACTGTTGATGATCATATCATGAATCAATGTGTTCAGACGTTCCCTGGTCGAGTGCCCGAGGATATCCCGAAGATCCGCAGGGATGTCCTCCTCCGAGAGTACATGCGCCCGGATCGCGTCGTCAATATCGTGGTTGATATAGGCAATCTTATCCGACAGCCGGACAATCTTTCCCTCCAGCGTAGACGGGCGGCCGCTGGTCTTGTGATTCAGTATCCCATCGCGTACTTCCCAGGTCAGATTCAGCCCGCGCCCGTCCTTCTCCAGACGCTCCACGATGCGGACACTCTGGACATTATGTACAAATCCGCCCTCACAGAGCTCGTTCAGCATGCGCTCACCGGCATGTCCGAACGGCGTGTGCCCCAGATCGTGTCCCAGAGCGATCGCTTCCACCAGATCCTCATTTAAACGCAGTGCTTTCGCGATCGTCCTGGCATTCTGCGAGACCTCCAGCACATGGGTCAGCCTCGTCCGGTAATGATCGCCTCTGGGGGACAAAAACACCTGAGTCTTGTCCTTCAGCCGACGGAATGATTTGCTGTGCAGAATCCTGTCTCTGTCTCTCTGGTAGACCGGACGGATGTCGCACGGTGCCTCCGGCACATCCCTCCCCCGGGAATGCTCGCTCAATGAGGCGAACGGACTTAAATATTCACGTTCTCTCAGCTCAAGCTGTTCTCGAATCGTCATAAATATAACCTCGTCATAAATATAACTTCATTTAATATATTCGGCAAAAAAATCCGAATTCCTTTTTCATTTTACAATTTTTTTGTATTTCATATGGAGAAAACACAGCAGAAACCACTTGAGAATGTCATTATAACATGACAGGAAGCAATGAGCGCCGTGCCGCCCATCCATTTTCTGAATGATTCCTGTCTGCTGCCGCACGGCTTTATTTATAGTCCTGTACCGCGGGATTCACGTAAGAGCATAAACCGTATAATACTAAATTCCGCATGATTGTGCAGATTTCTTCTGTATCGATATTTTTACCCATCTCATGCCAGTGCTGCAGAAGGCCAAACAACGCGGCGTTTACAAAACAGATGATATAATCGAAATTCGGATTATCTGCTGCAATCGGAATATAGGATACAATCAGGGGAATCAGCTCAGATTTCATCTTCGCAAGGAAAGCGAAATCCCCATTCGGACCCATTAACAGGTACATTTTCTCATTCATAGCGGAAAACGTCATCGGGAACAGGCTCTCCAGCGACTTTATTCCCGGAAGAGCAGGCTGAATAATCTGCTTTACCTCTTCAATCAGCTTTGTTTCAATCTTATCCAGAAGGTCGTCGGTATCTACAAAATACTCATAAAATGTACTGCGGTTATATCCCGCACGCTTTGCAATCTCACTGACGGCGATTTTTGAAATCGGCTTTTCCACAGCCAACGCCCAGAAGGCGTCCTCAAACTTCTGTTTTGTCTTTTCCGTGACTTCCGGCTGTTTTTTCATTGATGTCTTCCCCCTTTTACAGATCACCCGACAGATAAAAAAAGACGGTTGATGTCGGTTTTTTATAAAGATGTAATTGATCATACAACAAGTTGTCGGTCAATGTCAAGAAGGAATTTCAGATGTAAAACAAATTTCGTTACTATTCACAGCCGATTTTTCTGAGTGAGTCTGATTACCGGAACCTGATGTG
>JAJQEU010000095.1 GCA_021201535.1 Clostridiales bacterium
CGAAGGCTGCCATCCGGGAAGTGATCGGCGACGAGAACGCGATGGACGGGGATGCGATATCGACCGCGCTCTCCACCGCGGGAACCATAACCGAAATCCAGAAAATCGTGGTGGTTGCCGTCGTCTTTATCCTTTTTGTCCTGCTGCTCACAACTACGTCCTGGGCGAAGCCGTTCATCGTTATGATCGGGCTCGGCGTCGCCGTGCTGATTAACTCCGGTACAAACCTGATCTTCGGAGAAATTTCGTTCGTGACAAACGCGGCGGGGGCGATCCTGCAGTTTGCTGTTTCCCTGGATTATTCGGTCTTTCTCCTGCACAGGTTTGACGAGTGCCTGAAAGAAAATCCGGATGAGGAGGAGGCGATGACGGCTGCCCTCTGCAAATCCACTTCCAGCATCCTCTCCAGCGGTCTGACGACAGTCATCGGTTTTCTGGCCCTGGTGTTCATGCAGTTTAAGATCGGTCCGGATCTCGGCCTGGTGTTGGCAAAGGGGATCGCCATCAGCCTGCTTACGGTATTTTTGTTCATGCCGGGTCTGATCCTGTCATCCCACCGGTGGATCACCCGGACAGCCCACCGCAGCCTGATGCCGGACTTTCATAAATTCGGCCGTCTGGTATATCGGATCATGATACCGATGGTATGCGTGTTTGCTGTTCTGGTGCTTCCCGGGTTCCTCGCCTCTTCAAAGAGCGATTATTATTACGGTTCCTCGTATATCTATGGGGAAGACACCCAGTACGGGCAGGACATGGCTGCGATCGAGAAAATTTTCGGCGACAGCGATACCTATGTCGCGCTGATTCCGGTCGGGGACACCGCAAAGGAAGAGGAACTGTCGGAAGCGCTGCATGGGCTTGACGATGTTACCGCCATAATTTCCTATGTAGATACCGTCGGCGGGGAAATCCCGGAACATTATCTGGAGGATTCTGTGCTGTCCCAGCTTGTCTCTGACAATTACAGCCGCTTCGTCATTTCGGTTGATGTGCCATCCGAGGGGGAGGACACCTTTGCCCTGGTGGAAACGATCCGCGGCATCCTCGACGAATACTATCCCGAAGAGAATTATCTGGCCGGGACCGGTGTCAGCTCATATGACCTGATGGACACCATCACGGAAGATACGGTGAAGGTCAACCTGATTGCCATCATTGCGGTCTTTGCCGTGCTGCTTTTGACGATGAGGTCAATCTCCCTGCCGGTCATCCTGGTACTGAGTATTGAGACGGCGATCTGGATCAACATGGCGCTGCCCTATTTTATCGGGTTTACAGTGTTTTATATCGCCTACCTGGTCATCAGCTCCGTGCAGCTTGGCGCCACGGTGGATTATGCTATCCTGTTTACCGACCGGTATATCGAGCACCGGCAGACGATGGATAAAAAGCACGCCATATGGGAGACAATCCAATCGGTCATGGTCTCTGTGTTGACATCCGGCTCTGTACTGGCAGTCGTCGGTTTCCTTCTGGGGTATATTTCCGCGCACGGTGTGCTGCGGCAGCTGGGAAAATTCCTGGGCGTGGGCAGCCTCCTGTCCATGGCAATTGTGCTCTTTGTCCTGCCGGGACTGCTGTACTTGTTTGACAGCCTGATCGAGCGCACGACGAGAAACGTCAGTTTTTATCATGTACCTGTAATCTGTGATCAGAGTGCGCCGTCCGCCAATCGTGCCGGCAGGATGGCCCGGCTGCACTTATCACACCGGAAAACCAAGGAGGGTTCAGAAAATGAGGAAAAGTAAGAAACTGGTTGCTATTTTACTTTGTGCGGCCTTCATCCTGGGCATGGCAGCGCCCGTTTATGCTTCGGGAACAGGCGAAGAATCATCAGTGAAAGAGGAAAACGTTTATGTGACGCTGGCGTCGGACGGTTCCGTAAAAGGAATCTATGTAGTCAACAGCTTTTCCGGAGGTACAATTACTGATTACGGTGAATATGATTCTGTAAAAATCCTGAATACAACGGATCCGATCTCGCAGGATGGGGATACCATCACATTTTCCTCTTCCGCTGACAAGATATATTATCAGGGGGAGCTTTCTGACGCGGAGATCCCCTGGGATATCTCCATCCGTTATTATATGGACGGATCCGAATATCCTGCGGATGAAATTGCCGGAAAAAGCGGTGAGCTGGAAATTCGATTTACGGTCTCGGAGAATACTTCCTGCAGCGGCAGTTTCTACGAAGACTATGCCCTGCAGGTCTCCTTTTCGCTGGACACGGAACTATGCAGCAACATCACGGCTGCTGACGCGACGGCAGCAAATGTTGGCAGCGAAAAACAGTTAAGTTATATTATCCTTCCCGGGACAGGGATTGAGACAACCATCTGCGCGGATGTGACAGACTTTGAGATGGACGCAGTCTCCATAAGCGGAATCCGGATGAACCTTGACATCGATATTGATGATGAAGAACTGATGGACCAGATCACGGAATTAACAGATGCCATAGAGCAGATTGACGATGGAACGGGAGAATTAGAAGATGGCGCGGGAGAGCTGCAAAGCGGCGGGAGGGCTGTCTCCTCAGGCGCACAGGCACTCTCCTTAGGATCGGATTCCCTGGACAGCGGGGTGCAGGCGCTGAATTCCGGGATCGCGGAGATCCAGGCCGGCATTGACGCTTTAAACGGGCAGTCAGACACCTTGACTGGCGGTTCCGCGCAGATGCTCTCAGCGTTGGAACAGCTTCAGGCAGCGCTGGGCGGAGTCTCCGCGTCCGCTTCGGAAGTGCAGGCGATCGTCGACGCTTCCTCATCCGTCCAGGAGGCTATAGATGACCTGGCAGAGGGTGCTGCCGAACTGAAGGCCAATATCAGCTACGAGACCTACAAGGCGGTTATGGCACAAAACGGCCTGGATATAGACAGCCTGCTTTCCGGAAATGCGGAAGCCATTGAAGCAATTAACAGTGCGCTGGCGCAGGTGGAGCAGTACAGTGCCGCACTTTCCACACTGGGGATTTCCTCCGGCACAGTCGACCAGTATGTGTCGCTGGCGAACCAGATCCTTATCCTGCTGAATGGAAATACCGCTGCTGTACAGGGAATGGAATCTTATCTTGAAAATGCCGGCGAGGGGGTCACTGCGCTTGCCGCGGGGGCGCAGAGCCTGCAGGAGAACTATGCGCAGTTCGATGCGGCTATCGACAGCCTTGCGGATACCCTGACCGGCCTGCTCTGCCAGATGGCGGAATTAAAAGAAGCGGTCAATACGCTGGTGGAGGAGTATGCAAAACTGGATGACGGGCTGGAGGCATATGCGGAAGGTGTCGCACAGGTGGCTGCCGGTTACAGCCGGATCTCCGGCGGCGCCTCTGAGCTGGCCGGGGGAAGTTCGGAGCTGGCCGAGGGAGGCGATTCCCTGTACAGCGGCACACTGGATTTGCTGGATGGTCTGACACAGCTGTATGCTGCAACAGGCGACCTGTCCGACGGGACCGGAGAACTCCGCGAGGAAACGTCCGGCATGGATTCCGAACTGGAAGAGAAGATCGATGAGATCCTGGACAGCCTTTCCGGCGGGGATGGGGAACCCGTCTCCTTTGTGTCAGATAAAAATACCAATGTAGCATCCGTGCAATTTGCCATGCAGACGGAAAGCATTGAAGTTGAGGAGGTAGAAATGGAGGAAGAAACTGAGGCGGAGCTGACGATGTGGCAGAAGCTGCTGCGGCTGTTTGATTTATATTAGAACAGCGTTCGGATCCGGGGAAAATAGCACAAAAGATATGAAATCTCAACACATGCAGTAAAAATTATAATAAAATACGGAGGCGGCATATGAATATTTGCATTGGAAGAGAATTTGGAAGCGGCGGCCATGAGATTGGAAAATCTCTTGCCGGAGAACTGAATCTGGCTTTTTATGACCAGGAATTTGTCAACCAGGCGCTTGCTGACAGCGGAATGGATGCGTTATCGGCCGCAAGGGCAGATGAGATGAAAGAGAACCCTTTCCTCTATCAAGTCTGGTACAGTTCCTCTGAAATTCCGATATCGGAATTTCAGAGGGACTGTGACCCTCTGATTACATAGAAACCTGCAAGGGAATCTGGGGAAAGGAGGGCTGAGCCAATGAGTATCGCAGACTTAATTGCAGTGCTGAACCTCGGCATCGGCTGCTTTTGTGCCGTATATACATTCGGCAAGGATAATCATAAAACACAGAAATGACCGCCCCAGTTGCAAGCTAAGCGGTCATTTCTAATGACATTTTTAATTTGTGGCTAACCGTCTATCGGTAGCTCCCGGAAGGCACCTGTTGGCGCAGGTGTCTTTCTTTATGCTTACTATAGCATGATTTCAAAAACAGTTCAAGAAAAATCTGCCCTTGCAGGGCGATCTTGCTTCTTTTTTTTTGGTCGAGTAGACATACCCCGTAAGGGGTATGTCTACTCGACCACTATTGTCTTGTAATCAGCATTCAGAAACAAAATGATGTTGTCTTTTCCCTCTTGTTTTGTTATAATGACTAACAACAGGGACGTTTGTGTTCCATGAGATGTATATGAAAAAGGAGACTGGTATTATGGCTATTCAAAATGTAGTAGTTGCCGGGGGCGGCGTTCTCGGCAGTCAGATTGCTTTTCAGTGCGCTTACAAAGGGTTTCATGTGACCATATGGCTGCGCAGCGAGGCATCCATCGGTCGAGCCCGGCCAAAACTGGAGCGTTTACACGGTATTTATCTGGATACGCTGGATGCGTTGAAACCTCTGTGCGGCAGTGCGTCTCCGATGTATCCGCGGGGTATGGTGGATGGTCTTCAGGATATGACGGCTGAAAGGCTGGAGGAGTTAAAGCAGCAGACAACGGCCGCTTACGAAGGATTAATCCTGACCACTGACCTGAAAGATGCTGTAAAGGATGCGGATCTGGTGATTGAATCCGTGGCGGAGGATCCCGCTTCAAAAAAGGATTTTTACACCATGCTGTCTCCGCTCCTTCCGGAGAAGACCATTCTGGTCACGAATTCTTCTACGATGCTTCCTTCTTCTTTTGCACAGTATACGGGCCGTCCGGAGAAGTATCTGGCGTTCCACTTTGCCAATGAAGTCTGGAAGAACAACACTGCCGAAGTCATGGGTCATGCCGACACGGATCCGGAAGCCTGTGAGACGGTGGCGCAGTTTGCCACACAGATCGGCATGATCCCTCTTCGTTTAAAAAAGGAGCAGCCGGGCTATATTCTGAATTCCCTGCTGATTCCGTTCCTGAATGCCGGTCAGGCTCTGTACGCCAACGGTGTTGCGGATCCGGAAACTATTGACCTGACCTGGAAATGTGCCACCGGCGCGCCTGCCGGACCGTTCCAGATACTGGATGTCGTGGGACTGACCACCGCTTATAATATCGTTATTATGAATCCGGAGGCCAAAAACCCCGAGACGACAGCCGGCAGGATCGCCGCTCTGCTGAAAGAGAAGATCGACGCGGGCAAGACCGGCGTCAATGCAGGAGAGGGATTCTATAAGTATAACTGATCCCGATTTTCCGAAAAAAGCGTTTTCAGAGCGCTGTGAACACCGCCGGAGTCTGATTCATAAGGACTCCCGGCGGTGTTTGGTATTTAGCTCCCGGCGAAGCAGTCGTCTCGTTATACCACTCCGGTGATAAAGATTTCCAGTCCGATCAGGATCAGGATCACGCCGCCGAGAATCTGCGCTTTATCGGCCAGCCTTGTCCCGAATTTTTCTCCGATTTTCAGGCCGCCCATGCAGATGGCAAAGGTCACGGCGGCTATGATCAGTGCCTCCGCAAAAGCCATCCGCCCGTTATAGTCCGCTATCGTAAATCCGACGGAGAGAGCGTCGATGGAGGTCGCGACTCCCTGCAAAAGCAATGCGCCGAACCCGAGCTTTACGGTGCTTTCCGTATCGCTGCCGCTGCGAATGCCGTCCGCAAGCATTTTCCCGCCGATACAGGCAAGCAGCGCCAGCGCGATCCAGGGAATCAGCGGTTCAAACGCCGTAAAGTACCGGACGGCGGTATGGACACAGAACCAGCCGATCATGGGCATCAGGGCCTGGAAAAATGCGAACATGCCGGCGATGCCGAACATTTTGCGCCTGCGCATCTGCGGTTCGTTTAATCCGTTTGCCATGGATACGGAAAAGGCATCCATAGCCAGTCCGATACCGAGCAGAATGCTGTTGATAAAAAACATAGAATTCCATGTCATCTTGTTTCCTCCTGATGTAAACGCATATATGCTGCTGCCGCCGCGCGTTAATATCTGCATAAACAGAAATGACTGTTACGCAGACATCACTAATTATGTATCAGTGACAGAAAAACAAAAGACCCAGGTAAAGCCGGTGGGCTGTACCTGGGTCTGTATTTACGTACAAAGACTCCGGAAAACAGCGTTTCGGCTTTACATGAGTCTCGCAATTTAAAGCAAGCCAGACCGCATAGCGGTCAGTATGTTGACTTGCTGCACACAGGGGTGCCTGCTACTCCCTCACGGGAAATTCGCCTGACAGGAGTATACACTTTATGAACATGAATTTCAAGAGAAAAATCGTAACTATTCAGGACATGAACTGGAATGGGTGCTTTTTGTTGGACAGATTGCGGATTCTGTTTATTGACATTTTATTCTGATGTTGCTATGATATATAGAACATATAGGTTATTGATCCGGCTGCAGCAAAGATATGGAATGGATTGTCGATGTTCCATATGAAAGCGGGCGGCTGTATTTTAGGGAGAGGACGACAGAGAACGCAGGGGATGCGTTTTCCGTAGTCCCTTTTGTTTTATAGTGAACGACAAAAATAATTTGTCATTCACTATATATGATGCACACAGACGCATAAGGAATGGCTGCTTACGCAGCCTTGCGTCTGGCGCAAAGGAAACGACTTAATGTCGTTTCCTATATATGACACAGAGACGTAAAATACAACATCATACAGTTTACAGAAAGAAGGAATAAAAATGCTGCAGATCCGGCATGTATGCAAGCAGTATCAGACGGGAAAGCTGATCCAGAAGGCGCTGGATGATGTGAGCTTAAGCTTCAGGGACAGTGAGTTCGTGGCGGTTCTGGGTCCCAGCGGTTCGGGCAAGACGACTCTTTTGAATGTGATCGGCGGGTTGGACCGCTATGACAGCGGCAATCTGATCATCAACGGGATTTCTACGGAGGAGTACCGGGACCGGGACTGGGATTCTTACCGGAACCATACGATCGGGTTTGTGTTTCAGAACTATAACCTGATTCCGCATCAGACGATCCTGTCGAATGTGGAGCTTGCGCTGACAATCTCCGGCGTCAGCCGGGCACGGCGGAAGCAGCGGGCGATGGATGCTCTGGCGCAGGTGGGGCTGGCGGATCAGGCCGAGAAGCGACCGGCGCAGCTTTCCGGCGGTCAGATGCAGCGGGTGGCGATCGCCCTCGTGGTTTCTTCCATCATGATCGGCGTCATCACCTACATCAGCGTGCTGGAGCGGAAACAGGAGATCGGTATCCTGCGCGCCATCGGGGATTCCAGACGCAATATCTCGCAGGTGTTTAACGCGGAGACCGGTATCATCGGGTTTGCCGCGGGCCTGCTGGGGATCGTTCTGACGCTGATCCTGATCCGCCCGATCAATACGATGATACATAATTACTTCGGCATCACGGAGTTGAGTGCGCATCTGCCGTTTGGCTACGCGGTCATACTGATTTTTTTGAGTGTCGCGCTGACGCTGTTAAGCGGCATGTTGCCGTCGGGGAAGGCGTCCAGGAGCGATCCGGTGGAGGCGCTGCGGACAGAGTGAGGTATATATCCATATCTTTTTCCAATAATAAAAGCAGATGCTCTGTTTGTCCGGTCAGCGTTCAGATGGAGGAATCGGGGTGTGAAAAAGTGGATTGAGGACGGAATTTCTTTCTTGCAGCGTATTTGTCCGTGTGCTATGATAAATGCAGCATATGGTGTAGAAAGGAGAATTATTTATGATGGAAAGACTCAGTGACAGCATGAAAAAAATTATCCTGGCGGGGATCGGCGCGGCAGCGACGACTTCGGAGAAAACAAAAGAGATTCTGGATGATCTGGTGGAAAAGGGCGAGCTTACCGTGGAGCAGGGGAAGGTGCTTAACGAGGAACTGAAGCACAATGTGAAGCAGACCTTTGAGAAGGACAAGGAGACCGATGTGAAGGATATCCTGGACGGCCTGACACCGGAGCAGATTGCGGAACTGAAAGAGCAGCTGGCAGCGATGGATGAGGCGGATGCGTCAGAGGAGGAGTAACTGTTCAGTACCAAACGTGACTTTTTTGGCTTTGCCGTCAGGTGATGTGATTTATGAGCAACGAAAGTAATGAACCAACCGGAAAACGGCTGCGGGAGATTCTGGCCGTTATACGCAAACACAATATCGCCCGCGGTGTGACGCCGGAGAAGCTGCGCCTGATTATGGAGGATCTGGGGCCGACTTACATCAAGCTGGGCCAGATCATGTCCATGCGCTCGGATATTTTCCCGAAGCGGATCTGTGACGAGTTCATGAAGCTGCACTCGGACGTCACCCCTATGCCTGTCGAGGAGGTAAAGGCCGTCATCGAGGAGTCCTTCAGTCAGGCACCCGACGAGGTGTTTGCGGAGTTTGAAGAGCAGCCGATCGGTTCGGCGTCCATCGCGCAGGTTCACCGGGCGAAGCTTCGAAGCGGCGAGGATGTGGTGGTGAAGGTGCAGCGCAGGGGCATATATGATACGATGTCCGCTGACATTTCTTTTTTGCGGCGTGCCATCAAACTGATGCCTCCCATCAATATGACCGGACTGGTGGATATGGGGCAGGTGCTGGATCAGCTCTGGATGGTAGCCCAGGAGGAGATGAACTTTCTGATGGAGGCTGCCAATATAGAAGAGTTTGCCCGGCTGAACCGGGACGTCGCGTTTGTGGGCAGCCCGATCCTGTATCGGGAGTATACGACGATGCAGGTGCTGGTGATGGAATATATCGACGGCTTCTGTGTGGATGACCGGGAGGGACTTCTGGCAGCGGGTTATGATCTGGATGAGATCGGTTCCAAGATGGCGGATAATTATGTCAGGCAGATTTCGGACGACGGTTTTTTCCATGCGGATCCCCACCCGGGCAACCTGCGGATCCGGGACGGCAGGATTATCTGGATTGATATGGGGATGATGGGTCGGTTCAACGCCCGGAATCAGGCGGTGCTCACGAAGATCATTCAGGGGATTGCCGACCATGATATCAGCAGCATTGTGGAGGCGGTTCTCTCCATCGGAGAGTTTCATACCAGACCGGATCAGAAGATGCTCTACTCGGATATCAGCGACTGGCTGACAAAATACGGAACAGCCGGTTTCGGCGACCTGAATATGGGTACACTGCTGCAGGATCTGATGGATATTATGAAAGCAAATAAGGTATCCATGCCTTCCAACATGACGATGCTGGTGCGCGGCCTCACAACGATAGAGGGTGTCATTGCGGAGATCGCTCCGGAGACAAATGTGATCGAAGTGGCGGTGGCACGCATAAAAAATGACCGCCTGGCGGATTTTGATCTGAGGGAAACGTTGCGGGAAAACGGTGAAGAGTTATATCGTTCCGTCAAAAAGGGAATTAAAATCCCGGGATATCTTTCTGATCTGCTGCGCACGTATATGAAGGGGCAGATGCGCATCAATCTGGATCTGCATTCTACGGATGATCTGGCAAAAACTCTTGACCGGCTGGTGCGTGATCTGGTTATGGGATTTCTGGTGGCGGGTCTGCTGATCGGATCCAGTATTGTCTGTACCACGAATATGAAGCCGCAGCTTCTGGGGATACCGGCGCTCGGCGTACTCGGCTTTGTGCTGGCCTTTGTGCTGACGCTGGGGATATTCCTGAGTCAGTTCCGGCGCCGGAAGCGGCGGCGGTGAGAGTTCTTTGCTAAGGAATAATATCACTTGCTGCACGCAGGAAGCGCTCCGCTTCTTCGGGCGTATTATTTTCGCAGAAGCTCAGCCGCAGGGCATTGTCCGCCAGATCGGTATCGATGCCGAAGGACATGAGCATGGAGGGACCGTGCGCGTGGTTTGCCTTGCAGGCGGCGCCTTTTGAGATGCAGATGCCGCAGTCGCTGAATGCCCGGAGGATTTCATCCGCGTTTTTTCCTTTTACGGAGAAATTCAGGATATAGGGGAAATTGTCCGGCGCAGAATTGATAACGACATTCTCAAATTTCCTCAGACCGGTCAGGATGATCTGTCGCATTTTTTTTGTGTCGTCATATGAATGCCGGATGTTTTTTACGGCAATTTCCGCTGCCGCGCCGAAGGCGCAGATGGCAGGGAGCGCTTCCGTGCCGGAGCGCATGCCGGACTCCTGGTCGCCGCCGAATTGTATGGGATAGACGGGGGTTCCTTTTTTTACGTACAGAGCTCCGGCTCCCTTTAATCCGTGGATTTTATGGGCGGACAGGGACATGAGGTCAACGCCCGATGCCCGGACGGACAGCTCTGTTTTTCCGAAGGCCTGGACGGCGTCGGTGTGAACAAGCGTATGAGGATTGATGCTTTTTACGGTTGATGTGATTTCAGAGATCGGAAATACCGTGCCGGTCTCGTTGTTGACGGTCATAAAGGAAACCAGAGCCGTTCGGTCTGAAACAGCCTCTTTTAAAGCTTTTTCATCGAAGCTTCCGTCAAGACTGCAGTCTATTTTTGTGATATGCCAGCCTTTTTTCCGGAGAATCCGGCATACGCGGAAGACGGACGGGTGTTCCACGGCGGATATGATGATCTCGTTTGCACTGCTGTTTGCCTCGCAGACGCCCTGGATGGCGAGATTGTTTGCTTCGGTTCCGCTGGAAGTAAAGACGATCTCACTGTTGTCGGCGCCGATGGCGGAGGCAAGCTGTTCTCTCGCCGTCTCCAGCAGGGCTGCCGCTTCGCGGCCCAGGAAATGCGCGGACGACGGGTTGCCGAAGCAGGTCGCGGCCTTCAGAAAGGAAGATACGGCCGCTTCGCAGGGTTCGGTTGTCGCGGCGTTGTCAAAATAGATATAATCTGTTTTCTGCATCAGAAATCCTCCGGGTTTATTGTATTAATTGTAATTATGAAAGGGGAGCAATCATGAATGCTGTATTGACATCCATTCAAATTTTTAAGGCAAAAGGAGAACCCGGCACGGTGCTTTCGGAGGCGGAGGCCGTCCCGGATCACGGGCTGGCCGGCGATCGTCACTGTATGGAAGACCTGAAGCCGATTTCCCTGTCTGACGCGGGATTGCCGGAATGGAACCGCACGCAGGAATATGACGCGCTGTGTTTTCACCGGTTTAAGACGAATCTGACAATCGAAAATCTCGGAGAACTTTCCATGAAGCAGGGAGATCGGATCCGGATCGGGGATCAGGTTGTCCTTGAGATCAGCGGCGCCTTTAAAAAATGTTATCGGGAACAGTGTGAATTGTATAATCACGGGGTTCACTGTCCTCTGCCGGGACATATGCTGTTTGCCGTGTGCCGGGTCGGAGGCGCGGTCCGGGAGGGCGACGCGGTCGTCCGTATTCCGGAAAATGACGAGGCTGCCCGTATACCGAAGAAATGACGAGACCGCTCACATCCCGAAGAAATGACGAGCCTGTCCGCATCCCGAAGAAGTGACGAGGCCGTTCGTACTCCGGGAAGATGACGCGGGTCACGGCCGCCGGTTCGATGCGGAGCCGTCTCAGACCGCCTCGCCGATCTCAATGACAGTCCCCGATTTTGAATACCCGTATCCTCCCATCTCATCCAGCTTCCGGTGGAAAGCGTCGCTCTTCAGGATTTCCAGAAATGCTTTGATAACCGGGAGTTCCATATATTTTTTCGGGATCGCAAAATCATATTCTTCCACGCCGACTTCTATAAAATCAAGCCCCATGGCGTTCGCGGCGGACAGTACCCCCATCCCGACGTCGGCGTTTCCGCTCTGAACCGCGACGGCGACCGCCATGTGGGTGTTTGCTTCCCGGTCATACCCGTCGATCTCATCTGTGGAAATACCAAGTTCTTTCAGTTTATAATCCAGTAGTACCCGTGTGCCTGCGCCCCGCTGGCGGTTGATATATTTTTTTCCGACAATATCCGCAAGCGTTTCAATGTGCAGGGGATTTCCTCTGGGAACCATGAGTCCCTGGATGCGCTCGACTCCCTTGACTAATACCATGGGTTCCCGGAACATGGACTTTAAAGTGGAGATATTGTATGTTCCGGTCGCTTCATCGAGGAGGTGGGTGGGGGCGATATGGGCTTCTCCGCGTTTCAGGCTCATCAGGCCGCCCATGCTGCCGACGTGGGTGCTGGACAGATACAGATTCTGATAGCCGGTCGCCATCATGTCGTTCATAACGTCCAGGATCAGATCGTGGCTTCCGATGATGACGGCCGTATTCCGCAATTCGGAGAGCGCCCGGTACAGCTGCACTGTAACCTCATCCCCGGCCTCTATGCCCTCGCAGGACTGCGGGATGACGAGAAAACCGTCTGAGCGGACCAGCGACATGGCGACGCCCGCGCCCCGGGCCAGCGGGGTGGCGACGATCCGGTCGCCCACGAGGCCGACTTTGACTCTCACATATTCTTCGTATCTTAAACTGGAGATGAGGCGTCTGGAGACGACGGCCGTTACCTGTTCGAGCTGCGCCGAAGTCCGGCTGCCCAGGTATTCCAGCAGGGGAGAGACAAAATTTATAAAGCCGATGTAAGCGGAAACGGAATAGCCGGGCAGACCGATGACCGGTTTGCTGTGAACCATTGCCAGAATGACCGGCTTGCCCGGTTTTACGGCAACGCCGTGTATCAGGACCGTTCCGATCTCCCGCAGGACGTCCGCGGTAAAATCCTTCGTCCCCTTGCTGGTCCCGGCGTTGATCAGTACGATGTCATGTGTTTCCGCAGCGTTCAGAATCGAGCGCCGGATGAGTTCCGGGTCATCCGCTGTAATCGCATAGCGGTGCGGAATTCCTCCGTCTGCCTCCACCATGTTTTCAAACATACGGGAATTGGAGTCGATGATTTCCCCCGGCTTTAATTCCCCTCCCGGTTCCACGATCTCCGAACCGGTCGAAAGGATCGCCGCGCGCGGTTTTTGTACTACATTAATTTTTTCAATGCCGGCCTCCAGAAGCATTCCGATATCGATGGAGCGAATCGTGTGGTGACCCGGCAGAATCATCTCTCCGCAGACGATGTTCTCACCAATCTGGCGCACATGCTGCCAGGGCACGGCGGGCGCCGTGATCTGTATCTGACCATCTGCCAGTTCGATGATATCCTCGGCCATTATGACGGCGTCGCAGGACGGAGGAAGAATATTTCCGGTATTGATATTTTCATAATGACCTGCCGGAAGGCATAGCGGGTGTACTTCCGACGCGCCAAGGGTTTCCTTTGCGATGACCGCCGCGCCGTCCATGGCGGCGGCATTGTAATTTGGCGCGTTGTATTTCGCGTAAACAGCTTCCTTTGTGATACGGTTCAGGGAATCCGTTACGGGGATGCATTCATACCGGGGCGCCATAGTTTTCCGTACTTCGGACAAAAACATTTGCCGCGCTTCATCCACGGGTGTGTTTGAAAGATACAGATTTCTTTTCTTTTCTGCTTTTTCCATTGTAATCTCCGTTCCGCCGCCGGATCGGCGGCATAGATTGTGATATCTGCGTCAGCAGATATGTTCCTTATGATTGTTTATGAAAGCATTGTCAACAGACAGGTTCGTAACCCGGATAAACCGGAGTAGAAATTTTGCCATTTTGCGCAAAAATCGTTCATAAGCGCCTAACG
>JAJQEU010000101.1 GCA_021201535.1 Clostridiales bacterium
TTTCCATGTGTTAGAGCAAAATGTAAGTCTAAAATATTTGCGGAACTATAGTTTATTACATCATTCTGGTTGATGTTCTTCTTCAATCTCTGTCGGTATTCGTAATCCGTGCAATCGCACTGCCTGCCCACTTACAGAATCAGGATACAGGCGATCAGTGCAGCGTCAGATAGTTTTTCATTGTTTTCAATGCGGATTTTTCCAGACGGCTCACCTGCGCCTGCGAGATATGGATTTCAGACGCAACCTCCATCTGCGTTTTTCCCTCGAAAAAACGCAGACGGATGATACGGTATTCTCTTTCGCCGAGCCGCTTCATCGCGTCACTCAAGGAGAGCTGCTCCACCCATCGGTCTTCCCGGTTTTTTTTGTCGCTGATCTGATCCATGACATAGAGAGGCTCCCCTCCGTCCGTATAGATGGGGTCATAGAGGCTGACCGGCGTCTGGATCGCGTCCAGGGCGTAGATGATATCCTCTTTGGCTATGCCGGTCTCCGCTGCAATCTCGGCGATGGTTGGTTCGCTGTCAGAATTTCTCATCAGAGATTCCTTTGCCTGCATGGCTTTATATGCCGTATCGCGCAGGGACCGGCTGACGCGGACACTGTTGTTGTCGCGCAGGTATCTGCGAACTTCACCGATGATCATCGGAACTGCGTAGGTACTGAATTTTACGTCCATAGACGGATCAAAGTTATCAATGGATTTGATGAGCCCGATGCAGCCGATCTGGAACAGATCGTCTATATTTTCGCTGTTGGAAGCGAATCTGCGGATGACGCTCAGAACAAGGCGGAGATTCCCTCGAATGTAGGTTTCTCTGGCATCCATATCTCCTTCCCGGATTTTTTCGAACAGTTCTTTCTTTTCGTCCTCTTTTAAGACAGGAAGGGTGGCGGTGTTCACGCCGCTGATCTCAACTTTATATGCTGCCATGCCATGACCTCCGCAGAAATTCTATAAAAAGAATGTGCAGAATCAGGCTGGCTTATTCATACAAAATGATTATCCTGAAAAGAAAAGCCGGGGTTCAGTACCCCAGCTCTTCTCCGACCAGAATGACTTTGATTCGTCCGGGAATGCCGCTTCGGCGGGTGATTACGGTCTGGCTGCAGATGCAGTCGTCGCCCAGACAGTTACCGCATTCTCCGTTCATGGCACACGGCGTGTTTTTGTTCAGCCGCACACAGTTGGGCGGGGAAGCGATGTTTTTGACCCGTTTATAGGCGCTGTGAACATCGGCAGTCACTTTGTTCATGCCGGCCACGATGATGACCTCTTTCGGTCCGAAGATCAGGGCGGCCACGCGATTGCCGCTGCCGTCGATGTTGACAAG
This sequence comes from Clostridiales bacterium, assembly GCA_021201535.1. GTDB lineage: Bacteria > Bacillota > Clostridia > Lachnospirales > Lachnospiraceae > Eubacterium_I. The sequence goes on from JAJQEU010000101.1 coordinate 1,338, forward strand.
CTCGCCGTCCATCGTGATGGCGTTGGTGCTCATAAAATAGCAGTCGCTCAGCAGTGCCTGACGAAGGATGGCAGTCACCTCCTCCGGGGTGATTCCGTTATTCCTGTCCAGGTAAGTGATATCTTTCCGGCTGCGGAGCATATCAATCATGCCGCATTCCTGCAGAGTCACGGAACCGCCGTTTGAGACAGTCATGCCCGGCTTTGCAAAGGACATGGCCAGTCTGGCTGCTTCTTCTGCAGTGGGACAGTAATAGCCGTCCATCCGTCTTTTCTTCAGATTTTTGATGATAGTGTTTGCTGCGTTTTCATAATATTGCTGTTTTGGTGTCATTTTGTCTCCTCCTTAATCCGTCATAGATGTTGGCATGCCGCGTCAGCAGCGCATGGAAATTTATGAAAGAATTATAACACTGATTTCAGATAAGGACAATGTCTTGACATTTTGAAAATAGGGATATAAACTGATATGAAAACTAATTTCAGATTATACTATTTATAGAAAGAAGGGATTCGTCATGACGAAAATAGACATTATTTCAGGCTTTCTCGGGGCGGGAAAGACGACATTGATCCGAAAGATGCTGGAGGAGGTTTTTTCGGGTGAACAGGTAGTCCTTGTGGAGAATGAATACGGTGAGGTCGGCATTGACAGCGGATTTCTGAAGGATGCGGGCGTTGAGATCCGGGAATTGAATTCCGGTTGTATCTGCTGTACGCTGGTGGGAGATTTCAGCAGAAGCCTGAAAGAAGTGATAGATACCTATCATCCGGACCGGATTCTGATCGAACCGTCGGGCGTCGGCAAGCTTTCTGATGTTATGTCCTCTGTAAAATCGATGGAAGAGGAATATCCCGATGTGAAATTAAACGCGCTGGTGACGGTGGCAAATGCCCTGAAAGCGGCGAAGCAGATGAAGGCATTCGGTGAGTTTTTTAATAACCAGATTGAAAACGCGACGACGGTTGTCCTGAGCCGTACGCAGAATGCGAAGCCGGCACAGCTGGAACTCTGCGTGAAGATGATTCAGGAACTGAATCCGAAGGCGGCCGTTATTACGACGCCGTGGGATGAGATCGCGGGAGCGCAGATTCTGCAGGTGATCGAGGGACAGGAATCGCTTATGGAAGAGATGATGGCGGAGTTCGAGGCGGCACATGAGCATGACCACGATCACGAGCATGAGCATGATCACGATCACAAGCATGCTCATGATCACGAGCATGAGCATGACCACGAGCATGAGCATGACCACGAGCATGACCACGAGCATGAGCATGATCACGAGCACGACCACAATCATGATCACGAGCATGACCATGATCACTGCCACGACCATGATCACCATGGGCATCATCATGCAGATGATATTTTCACGAGCTGGGGCAGGGAGACTCCTCACAAATTCACAAAGGAAAGTCTGGATAAGATTTTGAAATCCTTCTGCGACTCTGAAGAATACGGCACCATCCTTCGCGCAAAGGGTATGGTCCCGGCGGAGGACGGCACATGGATCTATTTCGATATGGTGCCGGGAGAGTATGAGCTGCGCGGCGGCGAGCCGGACTACACGGGACGTCTCTGTGTGATCGGGACGGATCTGGATGAAGGGAAACTGGAAGCGGCGTTCGGTCTGTAAAAGGATCTGTCCGGGAAACAGGAGGAATCAGTATGGATATACCGGTATATTTATTTACGGGTTTTATGGACAGCGGGAAGACGTCTCTCATCACGCAGACTCTGATTGAGAATGATTTCGGTGTCGGCGCCAGGACGCTCATCATCGCCTGTGAGGACGGGGATGTGGAATTCGATGAGGAGAAGCTGGCGGAGAAGAAGGCGACGGTCGTCGGCGTGGATTCTGAGAAAGAGTTCACGGCGGATTTCCTAAAGGACTGTGATATTACCATGAGACCGGATCAGGTTTTCATTGAGTATAACGGTACCTGGGAGGGCGCGAAGATCATGGAGATGCCGCTGCCGAAGGACTGGCAGATCGTGCAGGTACTGACGACGGTGGATGCTTCCACCTATGAGCTTTATCTGACGAATATGCGTGCCATGATCATGGAACAGGTCTTCGCCTCGGATGTGGTGATCTTCAACCGCTGTACCGATGAGACTCCGAAGGGGAAGTTCCGCAGAACGGTCAAGGCGCTGAACCGCAAGGCTCAGATTGTCTATGAGAGGGAGGACGGCACCATCGATCAGAATGATATGGAGGAGCTTCCCTATGATCTGAATCAGGATGTGATCGATATCACGGATGAGGATTACGGCATTTTTTATCTGGACGTACAGGACAATCCAAAGAAATATGAGGGAAAGACGATACATTTTCTCGCCCTTGCGTACCATCCGGAAAAGCTCGGGAGAAAGCCGATGTTTGTGCCGGGACGGTTTGCCATGACCTGCTGCGCGGAGGATATTCAGTTTATCGGATTGAAATGCAAGTATGACCGCGCGTCGGATATCCCGCACAAATCATGGGTGGATCTCACGGCGGAGATTCATTATGAGTTCGCGAAAGAGTACCGTGGAAAGGGGCCGGTTCTGTATGCGAAGACGGCGGAACTGACGGCAGCGCCGGCGGAAGAACTGGTATATTTCACGTAGGAAGCGGTTTGAATGTATGTCATTTCATGTATGGTTATGTAAAACTATATATTTTGTTAATGCAGAAAAAGAAGTTCCGAAAAACGGAGCTTCTTTTTTAAACGGAGCGACAGTATGGCAATGATAAAAGAAAGACTGGTACGAAGCGGATATAACAATTTTAACCGCTGCATACCAGTCATTGCATGTCAATTATTGAAAGCATCAATAAAAATTAAATCGACCCTATTTTGCCGGAGGTAAAAGGATAACTACCATCTCAGCGGACTCTGCGCCTACGTTGGTTACCATCTTGCCGTAGTTGGAAGCGATATGTACGCTGTCACCCTCGGTCAGGATCGCCTCGGTACCGTCCTCAGCCGTGAATTTCATCGTGCCCTTCTTGATATAATAGATCGACTCTGCGGGGTTCTTGCCCATCTCAGTGCCGCCGCCGAAGGGAAGGAAGTATGTGATACCGTTGACCAGGCGGCCGCCGTCAACATCCTGAGGGTCATGAAGCCTCTGTGTTTTGCAGTCAAGATGTCCCGGTGCCGTGTAAGTATAGGAATCCTCTTTTTTGGTAATTTTATAGCCTGCCATAATGAAACAAACCACCTTTCTTTTTTTATTTCGCTTGTTAGTATACACCTATCCCATGGATAAATCAATCATTTTGCACGAAAAAAACATAAATTTTTCTGCCGCCTTGTGTGGAATGTCCAAGAAAAACAATAGGTTACCAAAAAGTAACTAAATAACATTATTGTATGTATTGCATAAAAAAGGGGGATGTTTTATACTAATCATAATGAATTTGAACAAATGGATTTTTGTAGATATTTGTGTCATTCTGTTGATTTCAGTCGCTGCCCGGCGATCGTGAAATAAATTTTATATGTTTAAAGGAGGATTTTAGGGAAATGGTAAACGTAAAAAAAGAATTCGTGGAGAACATGTATTCTGTAGAAGGTAAAGTTGTTCTGGTTACCGGTGCTTCCGGATCGCTTGGAAGAACTCTTGCGAAAGCATATGGTTATCTTGGCGCAAAGGTTATGATGACCGCACGTAATGAGAAAAAGCTGAAAGCTCTTGAGGATGAGTTCAAGGCAGAGGGTATTGAGTGCGCATATTGTGTTGCGGATCCTTCTAAAGAGGATGATGTACATGCTCTGATCGCAGCTACTGTTGAGAAATACGGCGAGATCAATGTTCTGACCGTGTGCCATGGCTATAACAAGACCCAGAGCGTTCTGACCCAGACCGTAGAGGAGTGGCAGTATGTTATGGATGCTGACTGCAAGTCCGTATATATCGTTATGAAGCTCGTTGCTCATCAGATGGTTGAGCAGGGCAAGGGCGGCAAGATGGTTATCGTTACTTCCCAGCGTGCACAGCGCGGTCTGGTTAACTACTCCGCATACTGTACTTCCAAGGGCGGCGCAGAGCAGATGGCGGCCTGCATCGCATGCGATCTGGCTGAGTACAATATCCAGGTTAACACCATGTGCCCGACTGTATTCCGCAGCGAGCTGACAGAGTGGATGTTTGATAAGGATTCTGAGGTTTATAAAGGCTTCCTGAAGCGTGAGCCGATCGGACGTCTGGCAGAGCCGGAGGATTTCGTTGGTTATGCGATCTTCCTTTCTTCCGCAGCATCTGATTTCATTACGGCTTCTCATGCTGACTGCAGCGGTGGTTATCTGACCTGCTAATCGGATTGTCTTCTGCAGTTATAAAGCATTTTTTCAGGAGGAAAATGAAATGAGCAAATTATCCAAATTTGTAGTATGCGGCTCCGGCATGATGGGCGCAGCGATCGCACAGATTCTTGCCAGCATCGACGGGGCACAGGTTACGATTCTTCGTTCTTCCAACCGCGGCGCTGATCCGCGCGAGAAGGTTCGTTCGAATATGAAGCAGCTCGTTGAGAAGGGTGTTGTCACCCCGGAGTATGTTGACGAGCTTGTTGCGAAGATTGACATCGCGTTTGATGATGAGGCAGTGAAAGACGGCGAGCTCTTCATCGAGTGCGTACCGGAGGTTATGGAGTTAAAGCAGGATCTGTTTGCACGTCTGGAGAAGACGGTTTCCGAGAAAGCTATCTTCTGTACGAACACATCTGTTATGAGTCCGACCGAGATTTCCGAGAAATGCGAGCACAAGGAGAGAATCTGCGGCACTCATTTCTGGAATCCGGCATTTCTCATTCCGCTGGTAGAGGTTGTAAAGACCGAGTATACGACGGATGAAGTCATCAACACCGTTATGGAAGTTATGACCGCGGCCGGCAAGCAGCCCTGCCTTTGCAAGAAGGATGTTCCCGGATTTATCGCAAACCGGATGCAGCATGCGTTATGGCGTGAAGCGATTGCCATCGTGAATGACGGTATTGCCGATGCTGCTACTGTTGATCTGGCCTGCAAGACAAGCTTTGGCCTGAGACTTCCGTATCTGCCGCCGCTGGTAAATTCCGACATGGTCGGCACACAGCTTACCTACAATATTCACAGCTATGTGCTGGAGCATCTGGCTGACAACCATGGGCCGTCACCGATCGTGAAGGACATGATCGACAAGGGTGAGCTTGGATTCCGCGCTGAGCCGGATGAGAATGGTATCTATCATGGCTTCATGGACTATACCAAAGATCAGATCAATGAAATCAACAGCGGTCTGAACGAATACCTGATCAAGATGCTTTACGACAAATAAACAGGATATGTGATTTCGCATTCCGTACTAAAATGTTCACAACACCGGGCGTCGTCCCGACGACCGGTGTTTGAAATATTAATTATTTAAACTTATCACAGGAGGTAAAGAACAATGGGACAGAAAATTTGGGTTGACCTTACTCATCCATTCAGCGCTGAGATTCCGCGTTGGCCTTACTTTGACAAACCGGTTATTGACAGCAAGCATTCTATGGCAAAGGGTGGCGTTTTGACACAGTACATCGGATGCACGATGCATACAGGTACACACTGCGACGCACCGCGTCACGTTATGGAGCGTGAGTTCGACGGAAGAAGAGCACGTTATACACATGAGATGGCAATCGACGCTTATACAGGCGATGCAGTATGTCTGGATCTTCATTTTGTAAAGCGTTGGGAACTGATCACCGCTGAGCATCTTGACAAGGCTTGCCGTGATATGGGTATTGATCCGGATTCTGATTACCTTCAGAACAAGGTTCTCTGCCTCTGCACAGGTATGCATCTGAAGTTTGATGACTCCAAAGAGTATTATCATTATTCTTGCGGTACCGGCCGTTCCGCAGGTATCTGGTTCGTGAAGCATGGCGTTAAGTGCGTAGCTATGGATATGCAGGCTCTGGATCATCCGCTTCACACTGCTATGGGTAACAACGGTATGACGAGAATGAACCTTCTCGGCGCTTCCGGAAGACCGATCATCGAGGAGTTCATCGAGGAGTTCGGTGAGGAAGCATACGCTCCGTTTGAGAAAGAATACTATGTGAAATATTATGGTCAGGAAGCATACGACGAGTTCTATGGCCCGCTTGAGGCGATTGGCAACTGGGGCACCTGGGAGCCCTGCCACAAGACCATGCTTGGCCACGGCATCGTTGGTGTTGAGAACCTGGGCGGCGACCTTGAGAAGGTTTGCGGCAAAGAGTTCGAGTTCTTCTGCTTCCCGCTTCGCTGGTACATGGGTGATGGTTCCATGGCTCGCTGCGTTGCACGTATCGATGAGGACGATGTGAACGATGTTCCGGAGAGAACCTATCTGTACTGCGGTACCGGATGCCAGGATAGAGAGAACTACGGTTTCCTTGATTATGAGAAATTCGCTGCTGATCCGGCTATCTAATTAAAAGGACGACCCTATATTATGCCCAAACGAACGGACGTGCCTGCACGTCCGTGCGTCTGGGCATTCGGTGGGTTTTAGATGCGCAGGACTGTGAATGTCTTTTGTGCGGTGAGTCCGCACACAGTCAGCGCGGCGAGTATGGAACTGACTGATTGTCTCCTGCTCGATTTTTATGTCAATAAATGTATATAGAAAAAGTGAGGGAAAAACAATGGCAAAGAAAACAATTATCACAGCTGCTGTAACGGGTGCATGGCCGAAGAAAGAGAACAACCCGAACGTACCGATGACACCGTCAGAGATCGCTGATGACGTATATGCATGCTGGAAAGCAGGCGCGGCGATCGCTCATATTCATATGAGAGATGACGAGGGCAACGGTGTTATGGATCCGGCTAAGTTTGCTGAGACTGTGAAACTGTTAAAAGAGAGATATCCCGATTGTGATATCATCATCAATATGACCACATCCGGCGATATCCACGCAGATGATGACATCCGTGTTCAGCATGTAAAGGATCTGAAACCGGAGATGGCTTCCTATGACTGCGGTTCCATGAACTGGCTGCACAGCGGACTGTTCATCAACTCCCCGAAGTTCCTGACGGATTGCGGACTTCTCTTCCAGGAGACCAATACCAAGCCGGAGATCGAGGCGTTTGATCCGGGTATGATCGGCAACGCTGCTTATTATGTAAAGAAAGGTATTCTGAAGACTCCGCTGCACTTCCAGTTCTGCATGGGCTGCGCAAATGGTATTGCCGGAACGATGAAGAACCTTGTGTTCATGAAGGAGACCGCGGAAGAGCTTGTAGGTAAAGGAAACTTCACATGGTCCTGCTTCGGTGTCGGACACAGCGCTATGGAGATGCTTTACGGTGCGGTAGCGTTAGGCGGACATATCCGTGTTGGTATGGAAGATAATGTTATGTACTCCAAGGGTGTTCTTGCAGAGAGCAACGCACAGTTCGTAGAGAGAGCTGCCCGCGTTATCAAAGAGTATGGCAACGAAGTTGCTACTCCGGCTGAGGCACGTGAGATTCTTGGTTTGACAAAATAATCTGCGTGTTCCAGGGTTGACCCTAAAACGAATGAAATGCCGGATGCCTTTGCGGGTGTCCGGCAATCTTGACAAAAAAGGAGGATTCCTATGACCTGGGGAGCTTTATATATGTACTACCATTGTCCGAAATGCGGACTGAAGTTTGAATATGCTCTTGATGTGATGCCGGAGTTTGGCGATCAGTTCGGCTGTTGTCCGGAGTGCAAGGTGCCCGGTATATATGAAAAAGAGGGCGCACGTCAGCTGGATGATAATGAATATTTTGAAGTTGAGTAGTGAATAGAGCGGTTGCATGATCCGTGATATCTATGCAGCCGGAAACGGGTTACATAATGACGGTAATAAAAAGATTATCCCTTGTGGATCAGGTATATGAGAAAATCAGAGAGCGTATCGTTTTCCTGGAAATACCATTTGGCAGTAAGCTGAATGTCAGCAAGCTGCAGGAGGAGTACGGCGTGAGCTCCACACCGGTGAGGGAAGCGTTGAACCGTTTACGAAATGACGGGTTGATCGAGATCGAAAATAACGTTGGCGCGCGTGTGATTGATTTTACGGAGGACGATGTACGGCAGGTACAGGAGCTGTCCTACGCTTATCAGATCGTAGCGGCGCGAAATGCCATGCGTAACGGTGATATTCATGAAATGACGGAGGAGATCGGCCGATATATTGAGGAATACCGGCATTCTACGAACGTGGTTGAGAGCTGCAGATGCATCAAGAGTATTCTGAATGTCTTTTATGAAAATGCGAACAATGACAGATTGCTTGCGAAGGTGACGTCCCTGAACAGCATGGATGATATATTGCATAACCTTTTTTCCATACCAAGAGAGAAAGGCGGGAGTGGCGGACAATATCATTCCGGCATTATTTACTTTGAACAGATTCAGGAGGCAGTGGCAAATCGGGATTTTGCGAAGATCTGCGATGCGTTGGAGGATCATCAGATGTGGTCCCGCGAATATATTTTAAAAAATCTGGAAACGGTAAAGAGAGACGCAAATCATACATAATATATGATTTGCGTCTTTTTATGTTGTCATATGTTGGAAATAATGATATAATGAGCGCAAGCGAGGAAAATCCATGCCTGCATGGATTTGACGAGCGGTGAAGAGAATCGTGATGAAATCACGATATAATGTATGTGAACAAAGGCTCGTGCACAGAGTACGGCTGAGTTTCAATCAAATAAAAGAGGAGGAGAAACCAATGGTATTAAAAAATTTCGATGTATTGATTGAGAAAGTAAAGAGCTTTCCGGAGCCGAAAAAAGTCATCGTTGCGGCTGCCGGTGACGCTCATACGCTGGAAGCGATCAAGGAGGCTGTCGACGAGGGGATTGTGAAGCCGGTTCTGGTGGGGGATAAGGCGAAGATCATCGAGATTGCCGCTGAAATCGGATTGAATGTCGCAGAGGAAGACATCTATGATGAGCCGGATGCGGTTGGCGCTGCGCAGAAATCCGTTGCCCTGATTCATGAGGGCAAGGGTGATTTCATTATGAAGGGGAAGCTGGAGACGGCTCAGATTTTAAAACCGGTTGTAAACAAGGAGACCGGTCTGGGTACAGGCCGCGTGATGTCTCATTTCGTATTTGACGAGCTTCCGTACTATCATAAACTGCTGGTGACGACTGACGGCGGTATGATGACTTATCCGACGCTGGAGCAGAAAAAAGATATCATTATCAACACAGTGGAGACCTTAAAGGCTCTCGGATATGAGAACCCGAAGATTGCCTGTGTGGCTGCGGTGGAGAAGGTTAACCCGAAGATGCCGGAGACGGTGGAAGCAGATGCCCTGAAACAGATGAATCAGAACGGTGAGATCGCCGACTGCATCATAGAGGGACCGATTTCCCTGGATATCGCTCTGAGCAAAGAGATTGCGGATCTCAAGGGATTTGACAGTCCCGTGGCCGGTGATGCTGATGTGGTTCTTGTCCCGAACATTCAGGTCGGCAATATTTTAGGAAAGTCCATCACCGTGATTGCGCGCGGCAACATGGCCGGTTTTATCGTCGGAGCAAAGGTGCCGATCGTACTGACATCCAGAGGATCCTCCGCGAAGGAGAAGTATCTCTCCCTGGTTCTGGCTTCAGCTGTAACCGCTGGCAAATAAATCAATAAATCTTTCAGATCAAAGGAAGATATTGTACCGGATCATTCGAATCCGTCAGTTTTAGGCAGGACGCTGTTCCGGATGAATCATCAAAGCCGACAGCTCGCAAAATGGTTTGCGGGCTGTCGGCTCTGTCTGGGCGTATGTTATCATCTGATCGCATATGCTGAAACAAAAACCATCTGTTTTGGCTGTGAGGTTTGTTCCGCAGAGGAAAGCTCACTCGTCGAGCTGATTCTGGTTTTTCATATAGGAGTCCATAATATCCATCAGCTGATCCTGATATTTCATCTCGTCGTGAACCTTGAAAGCGTCCGGATCAATCGGCAGATTCAGTTCGTTCAGTCGGCGGATGCTCCACACATACAGAATATCCAGAGCGGGAATCAGATCCTTGCCAAGCGGAGTGAGGATATATTCCACCTTCAGCGGAATCGTATTATACTGAATCCGTTCCACCAGTCCGTCTTTCGCCAGCTCTTTCAACTGCTGGCTGAGAACCTTTTCGCTGACGCCGAGCGTCTTTTTCGTCTCATTGAATCGAATCTTTCCATAGTGATGAATGTGGTGAAGAATTGTCATTTTCCACTTGCCGGAGATACAGTTTGTGACAAAATGATAAGGATTCACTGTTTCCATATATAATTGACACCTCCCCATTTTTGAATCACACTAACCGAAAAGTCATTTAGTGTCGTTAAGGTAACTTAACATGCTATATTGTATCAGCTTGCTTTCTGTTTTGCAATTATAATCGCAAAAAATTTAAAAAAATTTTATAAAATAGTCGTCAGGTTCTAAAATCATAAACTTTTCATAAGGATATAGAAAAGAATACGGCTATATTCAGGATCAGGGAGGATAGTGGAAGTATGTCAAATACAAGCATTTATCAGAATATCGCAGGACGTACCGGCGGAGATATTTATCTGGGGGTGGTGGGACCGGTTCGGACAGGTAAGTCAACCTTTATCAAACGGTTTATGGATCTGATGGTTCTGTCCCGGATGGAGGATTCCAATGAAAAGAGCCGGACGGTGGATGAGCTTCCGCAGTCGGCTCAGGGGAAAACGATTATGACGACGGAACCGAAGTTTGTTCCGAAGGATGCGGTGGAGATTCTGTTAGAAGAAAATCTGCCTGTCCGGATCAGGCTGATCGATTGTGTCGGATATCTGATTGACGGTGTGAATGGGCATATGGAGGAGAACCATGAGCGTATGGTAAAAACTCCCTGGTATGATTATGAGATCCCCTTTGCAAAGGCGGCAATGATCGGTACGGAAAAGGTGATCAGAGATCACTCGACGATCGGTGTGGTCGTGACAACAGACGGGAGTTTTACCGATATTCCGAGGGAAAATTATCTTCCCGCGGAGGAGCGTACGATCCATGAGTTAAAGAAGATCGGAAAACCGTTTGTGGTCCTGATGAACACACCCAAACCGTACAGTGCGCAAACGGATGCGCTGATCGCTGAACTTTCTGAGAAATATCAGGTTCCTGTTCTTCCGGTCAATTGTGAACAGATGAAAATCGAGGATATCCAGAAGATACTGCAGCAGGTGCTGTATGAATTTCCGGTTACCCGGATGGAATTTTTTTTGCCCGGATGGGTGGAAATGCTGGATTTGGCACATCCTTTAAAGTCAGCGGTTGCGGAGGAAGCGGGAAATATGCTGAGGGCTGCCGGTCAGATGCGTGATGTTGTCGGACTGGCATGGGAACCGGAGCACGATGAGCTCACGGCTGTAGAAACAGTGAGAATCGATCTGTCCGAGGGAAGCGCGCGGTTTCTGATGCGGATAAAAGAGGAGCTTTATTATCAGAACCTGAGTGAACTGACAGGAACCGCAATCCGTGATGAGTATGAGATGATTTCCCTGATTCGTGAGATGGCGGAGCAAAAACAGAAGTATGAGCGGGTTGGCGCTGCCGTGGACAGCGTGCGCAGTACAGGATATGGCGTGGTGCCGCCGTCTGTCCGGGAAATATCCATTGATGAACCGGTTCTGATGAAACATGGTAATAAATTTGGCGTGAAGGTGAAGGCATCTTCGCCGTCAATACATATGATCCGCGCCAATATTGAGACGGAGATTGCACCGATCATCGGAAGCGAGGAACAGGCACAGGATCTGATTCAATATATTAAAGAAAATCAGGACGACGCTGACGGGCTCTGGAAAACCAATATTTTCGGGAAATCCATCGGAGAGCTGGTGGAGGACGGTATCCGCCGCAAGATCACGATGATGGATGAAGAGAGCCAGCTGAAGCTGCAGGATACGATGCAGAAAATCGTGAATGACAGCAATGGAGGGCTGGTGTGTATCATCATATGATAAAATGCAATAGAAGCCCCGGCGGATCAGTTCCGTCGGGGTGTGTTTTTCGTAAAAAATGTAATTCTCTGTAAACGATCGGTCTACAGCTCGTTTCTCTTGTGAGTGAGGACGATGGTATCGCCTTCTTTGGTATCCACATACTCACGGAAATAGTTTCTGGTTAAGTTAAATCCGGGAATAAGGGGCATCAGGATGAAGAAGATGTTCTGGTGGTCATCAATCACGTCAGACGTAGATGTATTCGTCCAGTCCTCGGTGGCGGTTACGCCGCCTTCATAAAACTTCTTGTCGTAGTTTGCGGCTGCCTTCTTTCCGAGATCGCCTTCGATGGTGATCTGTCCATACTCGTTAATCACGGCGCGCTCCAGATCACGATGATGAGTGACACTGATTTTCTCGTTTAAATGACTCATAA
>JAJQEU010000054.1 GCA_021201535.1 Clostridiales bacterium
ACGCCGCTTCCAATGGTCACGCTGGTCAGACCCGTACAGTACAGGAACGCACCGGAGCCGATGGAAGTGACGCTGTCCGGGATATCTACAACCGCCAGGTTACTGCAGTCTTCGAACGCAGAATCACCGATGATGGTGACGCTGTCCGGGATGGTCACAGCCGTCAGGCTCTCGCAGCACGCGAACGCAGCAAAGACGATGGTGGTGACGCTGTCCGGAATGACATACTCCCCCGTTTTTCCGCCCGGGCAGCAGATCAGTTCTGTTTGATCTTTGTTGAACAGCACGCCGTCCAACGAGGAGTAAGCGCTGTTTTCCCCATCCACCGTGATGTCGGTCAGGCTTATGCAGAAACCGAACGCACAATCACCCATGGAGGTAACGCCGCTGCCGATGGTTACCTCGGTCAGGGCCGTGCAAGACACGAACGCCCAATTACCGATGGCGGTGACACTGTCGGGGATGGCCAGAACCGTCAGGCCCATGCACGACCCAAACGCAGAATCACCGATGGTGGTGACGCTGTCCGGGATGGTCACATCGGTCAGGCCATTACACTCAAAGAACGCATGGTCTCCGATGGATGTGACGCTGTCCGGGATGACATATGCTCCTGTTTTCCCTTCCGGGTAGCAGATCAGTTCCGTTTGCTCCCTGTTGAACAGTACGCCATCCAGCGAAGAATAGGTTGTATTCTCTGTATCTACGGTGATATTGGTAAGCTCCATACAATTATAGAACAACCGGCTGCCGATGGAGGTGACGCCGCTGCCAATGGTCACGCCGGTCAGACCCACACAGCCATAGAACGCATAGTCTCCGATGGATGTGACGCTGTCCGGGATGATCATGTCGGTCAGGCTCTCACAGTGCGCGAACGCATAGTTGCCAATGGATGTGACGCTGTCCGGGATGGTCACATCGGTCAGGCCCGTGCAGCCATAGAACGTCCTTTCGTCAATGGTGGTGACGCCGCTGCCAATGGTCGCGGCAGTAAGACCCGTGCAGTTGTAGAACGCCCGGTCGCCGATGATCGTGACGCCATCCGGGATGGTCACATCGGTCAGGCTCGTGCAGCCATAGAAAGCACGGCTGCCGATGGAAGTGACGCCGCTGCCAATGGTCACGCTGGTCAGACCCGTACAGTTGTAGAATGCCCGGTCGCCGATGGTCGTGACACTATCCGGGATGGTCACGTCGGTCAGGCCCGTACAATGATAGAACGCATAAATGCCGATGGAAGTGACACCTTCATCAATCGTAACAGCGCTGATGGAGCGCCGATAGCTGTACCAGGGTACGTCGGAGCGGGTGCTCCAATCCGCCATATCCCCGGTCCCGGAGATGGTCAGGACTCCGGTATCCGTATCCAGCGTCCAGGTCACGTTCTCTCCGCATGTCCCGCTTGTCGCATCGTCCGCGAGCGCTGCGGGCGCAAGGGAGAGGACAAGGCAGAATGTCAAAAGGACAGCCAGGGCCTTCCTGAACCTGTGCATGATCCTGTGTTTTTTCATGTTTCTTTTCCTCCTCTATAATAGAAATGACATTGTCGGCAATGACAACACCGATGACAAACTCTCGCAGCGAATGCTCCAGATGGCCGGAGAATTCAAAATCGTCCATTTCCCCGTACTGGAAATTACTTTCTCATATGTCCGGCTTTTTATGGAATCAATATTCATATAGTGGATGGCAGCAGCAAGCAGGGATTCGTTTTCCTCTCCGATCTCTATCGCCTCCCACTCTGATTCGCTGCCGCCATAGTATATGTCACCCAGGCTTTCGCAGCCATCAAACGTGCCTTCGCCAATCGAAGTAACACTGTCCGGTATGACTACGCTTGTCAGGCTGGTGCAGGATTCAAACGCATAGTCTTCAATAGATGTGACTGAAGATGGAATCATAACAGTGGCCAGGCTGCTGCACTCGCTGAATGCATATTCTCCGATGTGCGTGACAGAACCCGGAATATATACGCTGACCAGGCTTTCGCATCCGCAGAATGCACCATTTGCGAGAGATGTGACGCTCATCGGGATTTTATAGAATACCGATTTTTTCCCTGCAGGATAGCAGACCAGTTCTGTTTTATCCTTATGAAACAAAACGCCGCATACGGAACAATAAGCCGGATTATCTGCAGAGACGCGTATTTCAGTAAGACTGCTGCAATATGCAAATGCATAATCGTCGATCGAGAGGACGCCGCTTCCAATCGTCACAACTGTCAGGCTGCTGCAGGCATAAAATGCAGCTTCACCAATTGATGTGACAGAATCGGGAATGATAACATCTGCCAGGCTGCTGCAGTATGCAAATGCAGCGTAACCGATGGAAGTAACACTATTGCCGATCGTAACGTCTGTCAGGCTTTCGCAGCTGTTAAATGCATAGTCTCCGATGGATAGGACGGAATCCGGAATGATAATGCCTGTCAGGCTGCTGCATTCTGCAAATGCAACCACACCGATGGATGTAACACTGTTTCCGATGGTCACGTTTGTCAGACTGCTGCACATATAAAACGCACCTTCACTGATGGATGTAACGCCGTCCCCGATTGTAACATCTGTCAGGTTACTGCATCGATCGAATACATACTCCCCGATGGAGGTAACAGAATCCGGGATCACAACTTCTGTGAGGCTGCTGCAGCCTGCAAAAGCCCATTCCCCGATGGATATGACAGAGTCCGGGATCGCCACACCTGTCAGGCTGCTGCATAAAGCGAATGCCCAGTCTCCGATGGATGAAACACCACTTCCAATTGTCACACTTTCCAGGTTGGTACAGTTAAAGAATGCACCTGCACCGATGGAAGTAACGCCGTCTGTTATAACAACACTCGTGATAGATTCCTGCAGCGAATACCACGGAATATCGCTCAATGTATAATCATCCATCTCGCCGGTCCCCGAGATCGTCAGGATTCCGGTATCCGTATCCAGCGTCCACGTGACATTCTCCCCGCATGTCCCGCTGTAAACAGAACCGGTACTGTTATAGTGGATCGTAGCAGAAAGCAAAAGTTCATTATCCTCTCCAATTTCAATGGCTTCCCAGTCCGACTCACTGCCTCCGTAATATACGTCGCACAGACTGGCGCAGCCATAGAATGCACACTCGCCGATAGAAGCAACGCTGGTCGGAATGACAATATTTGTCAGACTGACGCAATCTGCAAATGCATAGTCTCCGATATTTGTGACGGAAGCCGGGATCACAACATCTGTCAGACCGCTGCATTCATTGAATGCAAAGTCTCCGATATTTGTGACGGAGGCCGGTATTGTCACGTCTTCCAGATTCCCGCACCCGCTGAACGCGCCATTTCCGATCGATATAACAGTTTCCGGAATTTCACAGGAAGTTGCCTCTTTTCCGGCAGGATAGCAAATCAGTATCGTCTGATCCTTATCGAACAGTATGCCGTCTTCAGAGCTGTAAACCGTATGATCCGCAGTGACCAGTATTTCAGTCAGAGCACTGCATCCATCGAATGCATAATCGCCGATGGACTCGACAGAAGCCGGGATTGTGATATCCGTCAGAGCATCGCAGTAATAAAACGCAAAGTCGCCAATGGATGCGACAGAATCCGGAATCACAATGCTCGTCAGGTTACATTGAGAGAAAGCAAAGATGTCAATGGATCTGACGCTGCCCGGAATGGTATAGGAACTGCCTTCTTTCCCTGCAGGATAGCAGACCAGCACGGTCTTGTCCTTATTAAACAATATGCCGTCCTCGGAGCTGTAAGCCGTACTGTCCGCTGACACCAGTATTTCAGCCAGACTGGTACATCCATAAAACACACTGTTATCGCCGGAACCGATCGATGTGACGCTGGCCGGAATGGCAATGCCTGTCAGACTGCTGCATCCATCAAAGGCAGCCGTTCCAATGGTTGTAACGCTTTCTCCGATCGTGATTTCTGTCAGGCTGCTGCATCCTTCAAAAGCAGCGTAACCGATGGAAATAACGCCGTTCCCAATGATAACGCTGCTCAGGTTTCCACAGTCATTAAAGACATAATCCCCCATGGATATAACAGAGTCCGGGATCACCACACCTGTCAGTCCGCTCCCATAGAAAGCAGCGTAACCAATCGACTCAACGGAGTCCGGAATGGTCACGTTTGCCAAATGAGTGAAATTGAAAAATGCTCCCTTGCCAATAGAGGTGACACCGTCGGAAATGATAACACTGGTGATAGAATCCCGCAGAGAATACCACGGATTATCGGCGGTGGATTCAAAATCATCCATTATCCCCGTTCCGGAGATAGTCAGAACACCGGTATCCGTATCCAGCGTCCATGTGATATTCTCCCCGCATGTCCCGCTTGTCGCATCGTCCGCGAGCGCTGCCGGCGCAAAGGACAGGACAAGGCAGAGTGCCAAAAGGACAGCCAGGGCTTTCCTGAGCTTGTGTATGGTCTTGTTTCTTTTCATGCTTTTCCTCCTTTTTTCATAAAAAATAATGTGGTTGCTGATGTGTGACAAAAACATATAACCTATGATTTTTTATTATACAAAATACCGAGTTTTCTGTAAATACCGTTCGCGAAACCAGAAGTACCATTCGGGTAAACTCTATTGCTTATACACGCACAGGCGAAGTCTGCAATTACGCTTGCCAGTCATACAGGCCATATGGTAAAATAACTGCACGATTCGGGATGAGGAGGGACACCGATGAAAAAAGACAGGGCAATCGCCATTTATTCCAGGAAGTCAAAGTATACCGGGAAAGGGGAAAGCATCGGGAACCAGGTTGATATGGCAAAAGAATACATTTCCATGCATTATCCCGATGAAACCCCGGATTCCGTGCTGGTATATGAAGATGAAGGGTTCTCCGGCGGAAACCTGAACCGCCCGCAGTTTAAACAGATGATGGCAGAAGCAAAGTCCGGGAAAATCAAAACTATCATCGTATACCGTCTTGACCGTATCAGCAGGAATGTCAGTGACTTCTCCGGGCTGATCGAGGAACTCAACGAGCTTGATATTGACTTTGTATCCATCAGGGAACAGTTTGACACGGCAACCCCCATGGGCCGCGCCATGATGTACATTGCTTCTGTTTTTTCACAACTGGAACGGGAAACAATCGCCGAGCGCATCAGGGATAACATGCATGAACTTGCGAAAACCGGCAGGTGGCTCGGCGGGACAACGCCGACGGGATATACCTCAGAAGCGGTTGAAAAAGTTTCAGTTGACGGGAAAATGAAAAAAAGCTGTAAGCTGAAGCTCTTACCGGATGAAGCTGCAATTATAAAGATCATTTTTGACCTTTTCCTGGAGACAAAATCTCTGACCAGGACAGAAACGCAGCTGGTCTGTTCGGGGCTAAAAACAAAGCAGGGGAATTTCTTTTCCAGGTACTCTATCAAGACGATCCTGACAAACCCTGTATATGCCATTGCTGACACGGACATGTACCAATACCTGACGGACAGGGATGCAGACCTGTATTCAGATAAGGCGGAATTCGATGGAAAACACGCACTGATTGCTTATTACAAAACGATCCAGAAAAAGGGAAAAGCTTACATACACAACCCGATCGACAAATGGATCATTGCTGTCGGGAAACACGAAGGGATCATCGAAGGGAAGAAATGGATCGCAGCCCAGAATGAGCTGGAGAAAAACAAAGACAAGTCCTTCCGCAGGGACAGGATCAATAAAGCCCTGCTGACCGGGGTCATCTACTGCAGCTGCGGGGCCAGGATGGTCCCGCGCATCACAAACAGAGACACTCCCGGCGGGGAGCGTGTTTTTACATACCGGTGTGCGTTGAAAGAAAAGAGCCGCGGGACGGAATGCAGCCAGAAAAATGCAAACGGGAACATACTCGACATGGCTGTCATCGAAAAAATCAAAGGACTGAACGAAGACAGGGATGAATTCCTGAAGCAGATAAAAAGAGGGAAAACCATGTTTTCAGACCACAGCCGGAAAACCGGGAATGAACTGGACACATTAAGAAAAAAACTGGACGGGACAGAACAAAAAATTGCCTCGCTGGTCGACTCTATCCCTGAATTTCATGATAAAGCCTCCCGGGAACGGATCGCCGAAAGGATTGGTTTCCTGAACGAGGAAAGCGAACAGATTCAGATAAAAATACGGGATGCAGAGGCTGCCATGGCATGCAGCGAGGACAGCGGAATGGAATTCTCCCTGCTGGGGCAGATGATCAGTTCGTTTGCAGCTACTGTAGACGAAATGAACACAGACCAGAAAAGAATGCTGGTGAAAAGCATTGTCCGGAATGTTATCTGGGACGGGAAAGACGCCCACATTTTCCTGTTTGGGGATCCGGAGGAGCCCACTCAAAAAGAATTTAGTGCGAGTGTCGCATTTTCCACACATCGGCTGGCATAGGAACTCAGACGTGTCGCCTTATCCGTTTGAAACGTAGACACGGCCTTGATCAGACCGATGGTTCCGATAGAGATCAGATCCTCCATGCTCTCTTCCGCGCTCAGATACTTTTTTGCAATATAAGCAACCAGACGCATATTCCGCTCGATCAATATATCCCTTGCCGCTTCATCCCCCTGACTCAACTGCTCCAGATAATACTTTTCTTCCGACGCATCCAGCGGTGATAAAAATGATTTCTGCAAAGAAAGTACCCCGGTGAGTTCTTTCTTAACAGTTTATGAACGGGAAAAGCTCTGCGTGCCTTTCCCAATTTATTTATCTGCAAAGCAGAGCCGGAAAACCCTGACACGGTTTTCCGACTCTGTCTTTCACATAAGCTTTATGCAATATCCAGCTTTCTTTTAATGATGTCTACATCATTTTCTACAATATTCATGCGAATCAGGAGCATTTCCTTTTCGTGCTCAACCTGAAGTGCATCATCCAGTTTTCTCGACACATCCCGATGACCTTCCGCAATGAGTCGTATATTCCTGTTTGTTTCGTTCTCAAGCGTAAGTTCTACACTCTTAATACGCTGATCCATACCATCCAGGCGTTTTTCCACAACACATAGACGCCGATCCATACCATCCAGGCGCTTTTCCACAACACATAGACGCTGATCCATACCATCTACTTTTTTCAAAAGCAAATCAAGTTTTTCACTGTCTGTCACGGTATCACCCCCTTTTCCTGTGACTGGCGCCGTATCCACAGTATATCAAATCATGTTATGGATAACAAGAAGCAATCTGCACAGAATACGAATCCCCCATTTCATAGAATTTACACAAAAAAACTGCTGTCATTATGCAAAACATACAAATAATAATAGGAAACGACTTAAGTCGTTTCCTATTGCGCCGATCGCGGGCTGCGCAGGCAGCCATTCCCTGCGCGATCGTGTGCATAATATTTATAGTAAACGGCAAATATTTTTGACGTTTACTATATATTATTCAGACGAACAGGTTTTATATGCGGTCAGCGTCTTCGTATACTGTAACTCATGTTCACCCACCTGTCTGGCCGCGCCGAGAGGATAGGCGTCCGGCAATACGCTGCGCGTCGCATCCGGTTCCCAGTAAAAAATACCGAGTCCGCGCCCATCCGGTACTTCCCGTACCGCCTCCGCTGAGCGGAGGAGCAGCTGATAGGAATCCTCTTCCTCCTCATCCTCGCCGCCGATCTCGACAATCATAACAGGTCTGTCATATTTTTTCTCATACATGGACAGCCAGCCGGCCAGAGCCGCTTTGCTCCAACACTCCTCACGCGCACGAGCGGCTTCTTCAACGCCCATCTCCTTCTCATCGATCTGCATCTGCGCCCAGTACGGATAATAGGAAAAGCCTATAATGTCTGTCTTTCCGCTGTTTGCGAAGAAATTGTCCAGAAAGGGTACGCACCAGGCTTCATTGTTTACCGTAGCCATATGTGTAATTACCAGGCAGTCAGGGAAAATCTCTTTCACGGCCTCATATCCGGCGTTCAGAAAGCGCACCAGCTGCTTCGGAGCAGTCTCCAGGCTTCCTTTCGGCCACATCATGCCGAAATTGATCTCATTTCCGACCTGCACCCATTTAGGTTCAATATCGTTTTCCCGGAACAGGAGCAGCGCTTCCCTGGTGTGATCGTAAACCCGCTCTGTCAGTTTCTGATCGTCATCGTCCTTCCACGCCTTCGGAATGTCCTGAATCTGCGGATCCGCAAAGTGATCACTGTAGTGGAAATCAAGCATCAGATCCAGCCCCAGCGCTTTCACACGTTCCGCCACCTCCAGCACACGGTACATATCGCAAAAGCCAAGCATACATCTCTCGTTCTCGTTCTTCTGCCAGAAGTCTTCCTCAGGAGATACAAAAATACGAAGCCGCACCGCATTCGCGCCCATATCCTTACAGGCGCGGATCGGATCTATCTGTTCGCCGTTCTCATCTACCCATCTGTAACCCATCTGTTCTAACTGGCTGACCCATCCCAGGTCAACTCCATATGCAAACTTATCTGTCATATCTCATTCCTCTCCCGGAAGGCCGGAAAATGTCACTCGACACTCAGCTGAACTACCGTATTTTTTCCGGAAACCCGACCTTTTTCTGTACCTTTCGAAGTGTTTTCGATGCATAGTAATTCGCTTTTTCGGCATTTTCTTTGATAATGGAATCAATGTACGCCTTATCCTTTGAAAGACGTTCCACCTCTGCCTGCAGCGGCTTCAGCACGGCCACAACCGCCTCTCCGACACCCATCTTCAGCTCGCCGTATCCCTTCCCGGAAAACTCGGCTACCGCCTCCTCCGGCGTCTTTTCCGTGCACGCACAGTAAATATTGAGCAGATTTTTAATACCCGGCTGCTCGTCCCGATAACAGATATTCGCTTCGGAATCCGTCACGGCGCGCTTAAATTTACGCATGATCGTATCCGGATCGTCCATCAGATAAATGCTGGCATTGACGTTCTCGTCGGATTTTGACATCTTTTTATCGGGGTTCTGCAGGCTGTTAATCTTCGCCCCGACTTTTCCGATGTAAGCTTCCGGAACGGTAAACACATCGCCGTAGATCGCGTTGAACCTCTGTGCCACATCCCTGGTCAGCTCCAGATGCTGCATCTGGTCGATTCCCACCGGGACAACATCTGCCTGATACAGCAGAATGTCGGCCGCCATCAGCACCGGGTACGTAAACAATCCTGCGTTAATATTGTCCGCATGCTTTGCCGCTTTATCCTTAAACTGTGTCATCCGATTCAACTCACCCATATAGGTAAAACAGTTCAGAATCCAGGTCAGTTCCGCATGCCCGGAGACATGAGACTGATAATAAATGCAGTTTTTCTTCGGATCCAGTCCCGCCGCGATATACAGGATCAGCAGCGCGCGCGCACGCTTCCGAAGCTCCGCCGGATCCTGACGGATCGTGATCGAATGCATATCCACCACACTGTAAAAGCATTCATATTCATCGCTCAGGGTCACCCAGTTTTTTAAAGCTCCCAGATAATTTCCGAGAGTCAGGCTGCCCGTCGCCTGCATGCCGCTGAATAATATTTTTTTCCCATCTGTCATTTCATCATTCCTCCCTGTAAAATTGCCGTGCTAATTCTACCATGCCTCATGGAATTCGTCAATTTCTGCATCATCATATCATTTTTTATTTTTCAGGACTTCCCGCCTGATATAATCCATCGTGTAGTCTTCTCCCCTGTCGGCAAGCATATGCAGCAGCCGTTCCAGCAGCTCCCGTACCTCCGGGTGAAGAATATGCCGCGCTTTTCCCTTCTCATAGTATTCCAGTGCGCTTCGATCCGTATAATTCTCCTTCTGATAATTCTTTGAGGCAGACATACGGTCAATGAACATCTCTACCACATATTTGTCCGGCATTCTCATACCCTGCAGAGGAAACTCACTGTCCTTCGATCCATAGTCAATCCAGTACTCGAGATGGTGTTTATTTCTCCCCTTGTGATGAAGCCATGCGGACGTGTAGCCCTTATCCTTTCGCTCCGCATTATTCGGACTCATATTGCCCTGATAATATTTTACACCCACCAGAAACTCCGTCGGCGAATATTTCGAGAGATCATGCAGTAGAGCCTGCTTATATAATCCCACCCGAAAACAGGCTTTCATGACAAGCCATTTATGATGATTGATCGTTTTTAAATGTTTCCAGAAATTCAATCGCTTCCCTCCGCGTCATCCGGTGTTCAACATGAACAGAAAAATATAAATAATTCGATCCTTTCCCGAACATCCTGCAGGCATCACCAGATGAACGTATGAACCATATTCACAGATATAAAATATAAAATCAACAGGTGAACAGGATAAAAAACATAAAACAGATACTTCACCAACAGTGCGCCTGCTCCTCCTGCCCGACCACTGTACCATCTTCCGTCCGGTCGGAAACCTCTTTCCCCGTTATACAGGATCAGCGGTATGGCGGCAAGCAGAGACCAGTATTGTATCGGTTCGTAAAGCAGCAGAGAGATCGCCCCCAGTCCGATATATTTGGGAATCGGCTGATTTCGAAACTTATAAAAACAGTAAACCAGAAGAATGCCGCCCGCATCGTAATCCGTTTGCAACAATACCGCCGCCAGTGTAAAAATGACCAGGATCAGGATGTTCTTCCAATGCTGTCCCTTTACTTTTTGCATCAGATCCAGCATCAGCAATCCCAGAAACAAAGTAAAAAAAACATTCTGTGACTGAAATTCCAGAACAGCGTCATTGAACGCCAGATCAAAAGGACATTCGGAAATGATTGCAAACAGCAGCAGACGAAGCTCGTATTTCCGAATATTCCGTGTATAGTAAAATCCCTCCACCAGCAGGAACACGAAAACAGGGAAAGCAATCCTTCCGATATAACGGAAAATCATCTGATCGGGATATAAAACTGCTCCGATATGATCGATCAGCATCGTAACAATCGCGATCAGCTTTAACAGAAAGCCATTGATACAGGCCGCGCGTAAAACAGGTTGGTACGATATTTGCATTGTAAACTCCTGAGCATATGATGCGAAAAGGCACCGCCGTCAGCGATGCCCATATTCAGCGTATTCAGAATCGTGTATGATTGTAAAATCCGACCCGTTGAAGGGATGCCGGAACCGTCTGTTGTATACAACACGGTTTTAGAATCTCTGTATCAGAACTGCCGAAATCTCTGATACCGCTCCTCAACCAGTGCCGCAGGATCCTTTTCTATGTTTTCATAAATGAATTTGCGTATCATCTTACGCATCAGACGGCACAGCTCCTGACAGTTTTCAGCACAGGCCGGAGCCGGCTCCTCAATCACCTGTTCCACAATGCCAAGCTGCTTCAGTTCCGAAGCGGTCACTTTCATGATTTCGGCCGCCTCAGCCGCACGCTTTCCGTCCTTCCACAGGATGGAGGCAAATCCCTCCGGGGAGAGGATGGTGTATGTGGCATTTTCCATCATCCAGACCTCATTTGCCACGGCAAGAGCCAGAGCGCCGCCGCTGCCTCCCTCTCCGACAACGATACTCAAAACAGGCACTTTCAGATTAGACATCTCATACAGATTACGTGCGATCGCCTCTCCCTGTCCGTGCTCCTCCGCTTCCAGTCCCGGATAAGCGCCCGGGGTATCAATAAAATTGATGATCGGACGATGAAATTTCTCTGCCTGTTTCATTAACCGGAGTGCCTTCCGATATCCCTCCGGAGAAGGCATGCCGAAATTACGAACAATGTTTTCCTTCGTCGTGCGACCCTTCTGCTGCCCGATCACTGTCACCGGATAGCCGTCAAGATAGGCGATACCGCCGACTGTTGAACCGTCATCCGCCGCATGCCGGTCACCATGCATTTCCACGAAGTAAGAAAAAATACCCTTTATATAATCCATCGATGTAAGCCGATCAGAGGCACGCGCGGTGAGAACCCGCTCCCATGCAGTCACATGCCCTTCATGGCTCCGGCTCTGCTCGGGAATCGTCAGCTTATTTGTGAGCAGGCCTTCCTCTTTGGACGGCATGCGATGCATATGAAGCAGTCTGGAAAGCGTATCCTTCATATCATCTCGATGAATGATCCCGTCTATCAGACCATGGCTCACCAGAAACTCTGCCCGCTGAAAACCCTCCGGCAGCTTCTGTCCGATGGTCTGTTCAATGACACGCGGGCCGGCAAACCCGACCAGCGCACCCGGCTCCGCCAGTATAATGTCGCCCAGCATGGCAAAACTGGCCGTAACACCGCCGGTCGTCGGATCTGTCAGAACCGTGATGTATAACAGTCCTGCGTCAGAATGCTTCTTCAGTGCAGCCGACGTCTTTGCCATCTGCATCAGGGAAACCATACCCTCCTGCATCCGCGCCCCGCCGGAGCAGGTAAAAATAATGATCGGAAGCCCGAACTCTGTCGCTTTCTCGACTGCCCTCGTGATCTTTTCGCCTACGACATAACCCATACTGCCCATCAGAAACCTGGCGTCACAGACAGCGATCACCGTCTCCTCGCCATGGACCGTGCAGCGTCCTGTCGTGACGGCCTCATCTATCTTCAGCTTTTCTTTCAGCGAAGCAATCTTTTCAGGATAATCCGGATATTCCAGAGGATCCTTTCCCTCCAGGCCGGCATCCCACTCTTCAAAGCTGTGTTTATCTGCCACAAGGCGCAGCCTGCGTTTCGTTGTCATCCGAAAATATTTCCCGCACTTATAGCAGACAAGGTGGTTTTTGACCACATCTTCACGGTACAGCATCTCCCCGCAGGAGTCGCATTTCACCCACATGCCTTCGGGAATATCAGGCTCCTTTTTCGATGTGTTCATGAAATTCTGTTTTTTAAATGTTAACACGCCCATAAATCCATCACCTTATGATCCTTTCCCCCGGAAAATATTCCTCCAGAAATCCGGTCGTAGCCTCACCGGCGCGGAAAACCGGATGCGTTATAATATCATACTGGTAATCCAGATTCGTTGTGATGCCATCAACATTTACCTCGCCAAGCGCACTCTGCATCTTATTGAGCGCCGTCTCGCGATCTTTGCCAAAAACAATAATCTTCGCGATCATCGAATCATAATTCGGCGGAACGGTATATCCGGCAAAAATTGCCGAATCAATTCGTACACCGTTGCCTCCCGGAAGATACAGAAAATCAATCCGTCCCGGGCACGGCATAAAATTCCGCTCCGGATCCTCGGCGTTGAGCCGGCATTCAATCGCATGTCCCGAAATATGAATATCCTTCTGCTTCAAACGGAGTTTCTGCCCGTCCGCGATAAAAATCTGCTCTTTGATCAGGTCAAGTCCGGTAACCATCTCGGTCACACCATGCTCCACCTGAATACGGGTATTCATCTCCATGAAATAATAATTCTTATCCTGATCAAGCAAAAACTCAACCGTACCCGCGCTCTCATAATTCGCAGCCCTCGCTGCACGGACAGCCACCGCTCCCATTTCTCTGCGAAGCTTTGAATCCAACGCGGGTGAGGGAGATTCCTCCACCATCTTCTGATGCCGTCTCTGAACAGAACAGTCACGCTCTCCCAGTGAAACCACATTTCCATGCTGGTCCGCCAGAATCTGAAACTCAATATGGCGGGGATTCTCGATATATTTCTCGATATACATGGTGTTGTCCCCGAAACCGTTCACAGACTCTGTCTGGGCAATCTCAAAATTTTCCGAAAAATCAGCAGCGGATCTGGAAATACGCATTCCCTTACCGCCGCCGCCGCTTGCCGCCTTGATCATGACGGGAAATCCGATATCCTGTGCCAGCTTCAGTCCGTAATCCGCACGATATACCGGCTCCTGTGTACCCGGAACAACAGGAACCTTCGCAGCCATCATGGTATTGCGCGCCTCCTGTTTATTTCCCATTTTTGAAATCACATCGGCTCCCGGACCGATGAACACGATATTACATTGTCTGCACATCTGTGCAAACTTTGCGTTTTCTGACAGGAATCCAAATCCCGGATGGATCGCGTCCGCCTTGGACGCAATGGCTGCGCTCAGAATCCGTTCCATGTTCAGATAACTGTCAGCCGGCGCCGCCCTGCCGATACAGATGGCCTCATCCGCAAGCATCGTGTGGAGCGCGTCCTGATCCACGGTGGAATAAACGGCAACAGAACGAATCCCCAGCTCTCTGCAGGCACGGATGATACGCACCGCAATCTCTCCTCTGTTTGCGATCAATATTTTCTGAAACATATACTTCCTCTACCCGATCGCAAAGGTAAGCTCCGCGACTACAGCTGTCTTTCCGTCTACCGTCGCCTTTGCCTTTGCAATACCGATCGGCCCTTTCTGTTTGATCATCTCAGTCTCCAGGATCAGGACATCGCCGGGAACGACCTTCTTTTTAAATTTAGCGGAATTGATCGCGCCAAAATAGGCAGTCTTCCCTTTAAAATCATCACAGGAGAGAACAGCCACGGCTCCTACCTGAGCCAGCGCCTCAACAATGAGGGCACCAGGCATCACCGGTTCCCCCGGAAAGTGACCGGCAAAATAAGGCTCATTGTAGGAAACACATTTCTTTCCCACCGCGCGAACGCCGGGTTCAAGCTCCTCAATCGTATCAATCAAAAGCATCGGCTGACGATGCGGTATAATCTCCATAATCTGCTGTGTTGTTAATAATGACATCCTATCCTCCTGTCTCACGCGATCACAAACAACGGCTGATCAAACTCAACCAGATCACCGTTATTCACAAGAATCTGCTTCACCACGCCGTCATAATCCGATTCGATCTCATTCATCAGTTTCATCGCCTCAATAATACCGAGAACCTGACCCTTTTTCACCACATCACCGTTCTCGACAAACGGGTCTGCCTCCGGGGATCCCGCCCTGTAGAAAGTACCGACCAGAGGACTTTTCACAATCTGTCCCTCCGGCACATCCTCTGACATTTCAGGAGTTTTCTCCTGATCCGATGCATCTGCCGCCGGTACTGCGGGCGCAACGGCCGGAACAGCCTGCGGCGCGACACCGCTGACAATCACCGGCGTCGGCGTCTCTGTACACTTCTCCGGCAGCTTTCGTATGGACAATTTCAGAGCGCTCTCCTCGTAAGTAAACTCAAGATTGTTTTCTGAAACCACTTTCATTAAATCCAGGATCTGATTTATTTCCATATTACTACACTCCCATTTATGAATCATCCGCAGCTGTCCGGTATCTTCACAGCTGCGGCCATTGATCGTTACATGTCATCATCATTCATGATACCTGCGAATCAGGATACTCGCGTTATGTCCGCCGAACGCCAGGGAATTGGACAGTGCATATTCCACCTCGGCCTCAACTCCGTGTCCCTGCACATAATCCAGATCCAGCTCCTCATCCGGCTGCGTCAGTCCAACCGTCTGATGAATATAACCATGATTCATCTGAAGAACGCAGGCAATGAACTCCACGGCTCCCGCAGCGCCCAGCAGATGCCCGATCATGGATTTGGTCGAATTGACCTTCATATCATAAGCGTGATCGCCGAAGGCGCTCTTGATCGCACGCGTTTCAAACAGATCATTGTGGTGCGTACTCGTTCCATGCGCATTGATATAGGTGATCTCATCCGGGGAAACTCCGGCGTCTCTGAGTGCGAACAGCATGGCGTTCTCCGCGCCCTTGCCATCCTCTGCCGGGGATGTAATATGATATGCGTCACTGGTCGCGCCATATCCGACAACCTCAGCAAGGATATTCGCCCCGCGCGCTTTCGCGTGCTCCAGCTCTTCCAGTATCACGATACCGGCGCCATCCCCGATCACAAAACCGTTCCGGTCTTTATCGAAAGGAATCGAGCAGCGTTCCGGATCGTTCGAAGCAGATAGAGCTGTCAGAGAAGTAAATCCGGCAATACTGATCGGTGTGATCGCATTCTCCGTACCGCCGGCCACGATCACGTCACATTCCCCATGCTGAATGGCATGAAACGCCTCACCGATATTATGCGTACCGGTCGCACAGGCTGTAGCGATATTGATACTCTTTCCCTTAATGCCGAACTGAATCGTAATGTTTCCTGCCGCCATATTGGTGATCATCTGGGGAACCAGCAGAAGATTCACTCTGGATGGTCCCTTATCCAGCAGTTTTTTATATTCTCTCTCAATGGACTGCAGAGAACCCACACCGGAACCAACATAACAGCCTACCCGGTAAGGATCCTCCTTTTCCATGTCAAGACCAGACTGACGAAAAGCCTCATGTGTCGCTGCCACGGCATACTGAGCAAAGGCTTCCATGCGCTTTGCAGCTTTGCGATCCATATAATTTAACGGATCAAAGCCCTTTACCTGTGCAGCCACTTTCACTTTATATTCTGTGGTGTCAAAATAAGTAATCTCGCCGAAGCCGGTTTTCCCTTCCTTCAGGCTGTCCCAGTATTCGTCCACAGTCAATCCGATGGGAGTGATTGCCCCCATGCCGGTTACAACAACACGTTTCATCTGAAAATCTCCTCATTTAAAATCTTTACCATATACCCTCATCTGTCCGTCCATAGAAAACACCTTTTCGTCACATGGCCATTCCGCCGTCGACGCAGAGTACATGACCTGTAATATAGGATGCTCTGTCTGAAGCCAGAAATGCGACCGCATTCGCGATATCCTGCGGAGTACCCATCCGGCCGAGCGGCACCTGAGCAATGCCCGCTTCCTTCGCTGAATCCGTCATTTGTTTCGTCATGGCTGTATCAATAAAGCCGGGAGCGACCGCATTGACACGAATACCCCTGCTGGCAAGCTCACGAGCCATGGATTTTGTCATACCGATCACACCCGCTTTGGAGGCGCAGTAATTCATCTGACCAGGATTCCCGATAATACCGGAAACCGAGGAAATGTTGATGATGGAACCTCCCTTCTGTTTCAGCATGGGACGCGCGATATGGCGCATGGTATTAAAGCTTCCCTTTAAGTTAGTGTCGATCACGGCGTCAAACGCCTGCTCCGACATCTTCATTAAGAGATCGTCTCTGGTAATGCCGGCGTTGTTTACCAGAACGTCAATACGCCCGAGCTTTTTCACAAGCGCTTTTATCATTTCCTCTACCGCGGCAAAATCATTCACCCAGCACTCATAAGCCTCGGCCTGACCGCCATTCGCCGTGATCGTATCAATGACTTCATCCGCAGCCTCGACGGGTCCCACATAATTTACTACGACATATGCTCCCTCACCGGCCAGTGTCAGTGCGATCTGTCTGCCGATGCCGGTGCTCGCTCCTGTCACCAGAGCGATCTTATTTTCTAATAAATTTCCCATAGTGCCTCCTGATCACTCAGCTGTTCCGATTGACTCACACAGCGCATCCAGATCAGCAACTGTATCCACATGATAAACCGGAACAGATTTGTCTATTTTCTTTAAAAATCCTGTCAGGGATTTTTTGGGTCCTATTTCAATAAAAACTTCTACGCCGTCCGCGATCATGCGCTCCACACTCTGCTGCCAGCGCACAGAGGATGATATCTGACGCTCCAGCAAATCCTTTACCTGATCCTTATCCGTCACATAATCCGCGGTGACATTGGTAATATACGGCGTGGCAATCCCGTGGATCTCCACGCTTTCCAGTTCCTTCGCAAGCTTCACGCCTGCTTCCCTCAGCATCTCCGAATGGAACGGCCCGCTGACATTCAGCGGCACACACCGCTTCGCACCCGCTTCCTTTAAAGATGCGGCAGCCGCTGCTACCGCGGTCTCCTCACCGGTGATCACCGTCTGTCCGGGACAATTATAATTGGCGACGGATACAATCCCGTCTGTCTCAGAACAGATCCTCTCGATCACGTCATTGTCCATGCCCATCACGGCAGTCATGGCGCCGCCGGTGGGAACGGCCTCCTGCATGTAAGCGCCGCGCTTCACGATCACGCGGAACGCGTCCTCCGCCGTCATCACACCGGATGCAACCAGAGCGGCATACTCGCCAAGGCTGAGACCGGCATTCACAGACGAACGGAATCCTTTTTCCTGTACTGCACGCAGAATTGCAAGCTCATCGGCGAGCATTGCAATCTGCGTGTATTTTGTAATATTCAGCTGTTCATTTTCTTCAAAAAGAAGAGTCTTCATATCCATGCCGCTTACTTTTTCGGCCAGATCGATCATTTCCCTCGAACAGGCAAAATTCTCATAGAAATCCTTTCCCATGCCGACGTACTGCGACCCCTGACCGGGAAAAATAAACGCTGTCTTTTTCATATAAAATCTCCTCTTCTTTCAGACATACTCATGCCCCGGCAGCTCCCGGGTAAAGCCGGGTAAACTGACCAACAATCTCATCGATAATCTCCTGACAGGACTGCTGTTTTTTAATCATGCCCGCGATCTGTCCTGCCATAACGGTTCCGTTCTTTACATCACCATCGATGACCGCATTTCTCAGAGAACCGAGCGTCAGCTTCTCCATCTCCTCAAACGGAGCGCCGGATTGCTCTAATCTCAGGTATTCTTTTGTCATGTTATTGCGCAGACAGCGGATCGGGTGTCCATGGGAAAGACCGGTCACCTCTGAATCAATATCCTTCGCACGAAGGATTCTGTCCTTATAATTCTGGTGTGTGATGCACTCATTCGCCACACAGAAGCGTGTGCCGATCTGAACCGCTTCCGCACCGAGCATAAAAGCGGCTGCCATACCTCTGCCGTCGCCGATGCCGCCGGCTGCGATCACGGGAATGTCGACAGCGTCCACAACCTGCGGGACAAGCGTCATGGTAGTCGCGGAACCGATATGTCCGCCGGATTCCGTCCCCTCCGCGATGACTGCGTCCACGCCCGCCTTTTCCATCATGCGTGCGAGAGCAACACTCGCAACCACAGGTATGACCCTGATCCCCGCGTTCTGCCACATTTTCAGATACTTGCCCGGATTCCCGGCGCCGGTCGTGACGACGGGAACGCCCTCCTCCACGACAACTCTGGCAACCTCGTCCGCATAAGGACTCATCAGCATGACGTTAACGCCAAAAGGCCTGTCCGTCATCTCCTTCGCCGTCCGAATCTGCTGACGGATCACATCCTCCGGGGCGCTCGCCGCTCCGATCAGGCCAAGTCCCCCCGCATTGGAAACGGCAGCGGCAAGATGATGGTCGGCAACCCATGCCATACCTCCCTGAAAAATCGGATAATCAATCCCGCAAAGCTCTGTAATTCTCGTCTTCATTCTAAATCACCAATCTTTATTTTTTTTATTTACTCTTCTACGCCGTGATCTTTTAAGTAATCAACAATAGAGCCTACCGTGGTAAGCGTCTCCAGCTCATCCGTAGGTATCTCAATATCATACTCCTCCTCAAGCTGCATAACAAGCTCAAATAAATCCAGAGAATCCGCGTCAAGGTCTTCTTTGAATCTGGACTCCGCAGTAATGCCATCCTCATCGATACTCAGCTGGTCAGCAATCATTTCCTTCACTTTTTCAAACATAATGTTTCTCCTTATTTCCCTTATATTTTGTCGGCCAAATTTTTTTGACATTCAAAGTATAAGATATTTCAAATGTTCCGTCAATACTAACTTTCAAAACTATGCAGGCAGCAAATCAAATAAATAAACAGGAAGTGCAGTCAGCATAACAAACAAATTGACTTTTTTCCCGCCACTGTATATACTGATAGCAAGCCTGTCAGATCACCCTGTCAATGATAATGATAACTGGTCAGACTCCGCTGCCGGTTCTGGTATGCTCTCAGAACCTCTTTGTACCTGACTGCCTCTCATTGTAAACGCATATTTTCACAAAACGGAGGACCGCTATGAGTAACAAAAAGAATTCTTCTTCAAACAATGATATCATTGATCCGCAGGAAATGTTTCTGACAGTAGAACTGGACGAAGGCGGAACAGAGACGTTTCAGATCATGAAGATTTTCGAAGCAAACGGGCGGGATTATATCGCCGTCTGCCCCGAAAACGGCGGAGAGGATGTCTATTTTTACCGCTATTTCGAGGATGCCGACGGCGAACCCTCGATTGATAATATCGCATCCGACGAAGAGTTTGAGATAGTAACAGACGCCTTTGATGAGCTTCTGGACGAGGAAATGTTTGAACAGATGTAGCAGCATCTCACTTCAGAGGCCAGGCGCTCAGAGACTGCCGCAAAAGTGTACGCGCATCTTATTTTACGACAGTTCCCGGCCCATCCTGCAGATGGCGGGCCGGTGCCGGCTGCCTGCTTTCCTCCAGGAACCGCGACGGTGCCATTCCCTTATTATGTATCTGCCCGGAGTGAAGGAGATACAGTCTGTTTTTGGCCCGCGTCATTCCGACATAAAACATTCTGCGTTCCTCCTCCAGATCCTGTTCCAGCACCGCTTTCTTATAAGGAACAATTCCCTCATTCACATCTATGATAAATACCGTATCAAATTCCAGCCCTTTTGACGCATGAAGTGTGCTCAGACGTATTGCCGCATCCGGGCAGTTCTTTTTTCGAAACTGTTCCCTCCACTCTCTCTGAACCTGTTCTATATGAGCAAGCCACGCATCAAACGTGTCAAATCCCCTTGTCCCCTCCTGCAGTTCATCAAGAATATCAAGCAGATCCTCCTTCTGCATCTTCCGCTCCGCCGCAAATGCCGTCAGATAGTCTTCATAAGCAACCGCTTTGCGAATATAATTGACCGCAGAATAGGGACGCATTTTTGAGAGTACCTCAAGATCCATGTCCAGTTTTTCCAGTCGCTGCACCATCCAGCCCTGTGTCCGATAAAAATCCTTCCACGTTTCAAAATCCACCGCTTCATACGGCAGGCTCTCTCTGGAAAGGTAACGCTTCGGCCGGTTCATGATTTTCAGAAAGGACGTCCGGCTGCGATCTCCCATGGCCAGCCGGATATAGGTAATCAGATCCCCGGCGATCCAGTGATCATAGATATTCGGTATATGCTCTCTGGACAGAAACGGCAGGTTGTACTCCATCAGCTGACGGATCAGTAATCCCGGCTGCGAATTGGTACGAAACAAAACCGCCATCTCATCATAGGGAACGCCCTCACGGTTCAGCTTCTGAATCGTATGAATCACATGGAGATTCTGTTCCCTCTGATTTTCAAAAGACAGAATGGCCGGAGAAATCCCTTTCTGCGCATGAGCACGGATCTCTTTCTGAAACCTTGTTTTATTATATGAAATCAGATTCCCCGCGCACTTTACAATCTCCGAACCGGATCGGTAATTCGTATCCAGCAAAACCCTTTTCGTCTCCGGGTAATCCTTCTCAAAATTCAGCATGATCTCCGGCTTTGCGCCGCGGAAACGGTAAATCGACTGATCGTCGTCGCCGACGATAAAAAGATTGTTCTGCGGCAGCGCCAGCAGGCGGACGATTTCATACTGAATCCGGTTGATATCCTGAAACTCATCGATCAGGATATAGGAGAAACGTTTTTGCCAGGAAGCAAGAATATCCGGTCTCTGTTCCAGCAGCTCCTTCGTGCAGACAAGCATATCATCAAAATCCAGCAGCCGGTTCCGGCAAAGGAATTCATCGTAAGCATGATAAATCTTTCGGAACACCGTCTCCGCGCAATTGGCAGAATAGTAATGCTCCAGATCCATGCCGCTGTTTTTAATCAGACTGATCTCAGCGAGAATGCTCCGGATAAAATCTGCCTCATCATCATACTCCAGCCGGAGCCGGTGAATAAATTCCCGGATAAACTGCGTGCGCTGCTCTTCTTTCACAATATTGTTCGCGGTATAACCGTATGCACACTTTAAGATATGAAAATAAACGGCATGAAAGGTGCCGAAGGTGACCGGAACATGCTGCCCATCCATGATTTTTTCAAAACGTTCTCTCATTTCCATGGCGGCAGCACGGGAAAATGTGATGACGAGAATACTTTCCGGGCGAATCCGGTGCTTTCGAATCATATATTCCACTCTTCTGGTGATAACGGTGGTCTTGCCGGAACCCGGGCCCGCGAGAATCATGGCCGGACCGTCTCTGTGATGAATTGCCATTGACTGTGATTGATCGACTTTCATGAAATACAGTGTAATCTTTTTTGGAAATGAGGTCAAGAGCAAATAATCACCTTCGCTCATTTTACGCATATAGTACATTAAATCCATCAGAAAGGAAAAACATTGAACTGCAATACAAGAAATTATCCGAATATGCCGGCAACCGGCAGTATGCGCGGTTCCATGGGGCGGACACCCGGAAATAACTGCGGCTGCAGCCCGGCAAAATCATCCTTCATGAACGACTGCGGCTGTGATTTTCCGGAACCATTGTCCGCGGCGAATGCCAGACATGACTCCATGAGCCGCATGCCGATTGCCATGGCCTATGTGCCGTGGGAACACTTCACACAAACGTATGAACTGGATCAGGCCATTGAAATCGGGACGATTTTCCCCGGGTTAAATAAACCATTTACAGGGAGAGGAGGCAATTGTTCATGAGCATGCCCTATAACAGCGAAAGAAGGAAGCTTTTACAGACGGTGAATCAGTTTGGTTTTGCCCTGAGCGACATCACACTGTTCCTGGATACACATCCGAACGATCAGGATGCGCTGGACTATTATCATCAGATGAACCACATGTACAAAAAAGCCTCCGCTGAATATGAACATCAGTACGGTCCGCTGACGCAGTTTGCCGGCGAGGATGACAACGTATGGAAATGGTCCGTGCAGAGCTGGCCATGGGAAAGGGGGTATTGCTGATTTATGTGGAATTATGAACGAAGATTACAATATCCTGTGAACATTACAAAATCAGATCCTGAGATTGCGAAGGTCATCATCTCACAGTTCGGCGGTCCGGACGGCGAAATGTCCGCCTCCATGCGTTATCTCTCACAGAGATATTCCATGCCGTACCGCGAGGTGGCCGGTCTGCTCACGGATATCGGCACGGAAGAACTGGCTCATATGGAGATGATCTGCGCCATTGTCAAACAGCTGACACAGGATCTGACGCCGGAGGAAATCAAAAAGAGCGGTTTCGACACCTACTATGTGGATCATACGCTCGGTCTCTGGCCGACAGCAGCAGCGGGAATCCCGCAGAATGCCTGCGAGTATCAGTCAAAGGGCGACGCGATCACAGATCTGTTTGAGGATATGGCAGCAGATGCTACGGCTTTATAAGTACAATTTTGATTAAAAATTCCAGTAAATTTCAACCGGCACCTGCTTCGTCTCCGGGTCTTTCCTCCCCACGACGATATGGTCGACCAGAGCCTCTATGTCCGTCCGCTCCAGGTGGTCGAACTGCAGGTACTTCTCCACCAGGCTTCTCCTATCCTCTTCATGCCTTATCCTGTCATCAAGCCCGCGGATGCTTTCTTCCGCCTGGGCGATGAGCTGCCCGTACCTTTCCTTCTCTTCCTGGAAGTCCCCTGACAGTTCGATGTACATGGCCTCCGTGATCAGCCCTTTTACTTTATCCAGGTAAAGCTCCCGCAGGCCTTTCCCGTATTCATCCATCTTTTTCCGGTAAGCCTGGATGTCGTCCTTCAGGGCTTTCTTCCTGGAGGCAAGTCCCCCGTCCAGGCTGATCCCCGATGCAATGCCCCCGCTGTCCGCGTATTCATCCGCCAGCTTCCTCAATTCGCCCGCCACGGCTTCCTCCAGCTTCTTTACGGAGATGAAAGAGCCGATGCAGGCATCCTTCGCAAAATGGCGGGTCGGGCAGGTAAGGTAATTCCTGTCCTTCGTCCTGGTCGAACGCATCGTGTATCCGCAGTTCTGGCAGACCGCTTTCCCCGCAAAGAGCCCGACTTTCCCGGAATAGCACGGCTTGGTCCTCCGGGCGATGATCGCCTGCACGCGGTCCCACTGGTCCCTGCCGATGATGGCCTCGTGCGTCCCTTCCACGCGGATCCACTGGTCTTTCGGGCGGGGCTTGTTCTGTTTCGACTTGTAGGATACGCTCCCGCACCTGCCCTGTACCATGTTCCCGATATACATCTCGTTCTCGAGCATGTCGGCGATGTTGAAATACTTCCAGAGCACGCTGCCCGGGTTCTGCGGCTGGTAATACCGCAGACCCTTCCGCCGCTTGTATTCGGTCGGGTTTGGGATGCCCCGGTCGTTCAGCATCCTCGCAATAGTCGTCTTCCCGTACCCCTGCTCGAACAGGTCAAATACTTCCTTCACGACCGCCGCGGCTTCCTCGTCGACCACAAGGTGTCCTTTCTGCTCCGGGTCTTTCCTGTACCCGTACAGGGCAAACGCGCCGATGTGGTACCCGTTCTTCCGCCTGGTATCGAGGGCGCTCTTGATGCTGCGGCTCATGTCCTCCAGGTACCATTCGTTGACAAGGCCGTTGATCTGGCGTGACTTTTTGTTGCCGTAATTGTCCGTGTCCGCATGGTCCACGATACTGATAAACCGGATCCCCCAGACAGGGAAAAGGCCGTGTATGTATTTTTCCACCAGTTCCAGCTCCCTCGTGAAACGGGACTGGGTCTTGCACAGCACGATATCGAATTTCCGCTGCTCCGCTTCTTCCAGCATTTTCTTAAACTGCGGGCGGTTCCGGTCGCTCCCGGCGTAGTCGTCATCGCTGTATATCTGGTAGATATCCCATCCCTGCTCCATGGCATACTCGACCAGCATGGCTTTCTGGTTCTGGATGCTCCCGCTGTCGTCCGTCTCGCAGGCTTTGTTCCTGTCTTCCTCAGACAGGCGGCAGTAAATCGCTACCTTCTTTTTGTTCATTTTTCTCATTCCGCCTCTTTAATAAAAAAGGCAAAACAAACCACCAGGGCTTATTTTACCATATTACTATCGTCCCCGTCTATCATTTCCTTATAAATATGGTAGATTTCTCACCCGCCGTGACTGCCATGGATACCAGCCGGTTAAAGTCTGCTGCCCGGGCTTCCTTGTCTTCGGTTTTGAAATGGTTCTTGATAATGATCTCAGCCATGCTCCGGTGGTTGCCTGCCTTTCTTATATTGCCTGTTATATACTATGAGAATGATTTCCTGAGAATTACGTCTATTGTTCGCCCCGCCCCTCCCGCTTCAGGCGGCTTCCGGTTCGAATCCACCGCCATATGCCTCATCCCTTTTCCTCGCAACCTCAAAATAATCAACAGGCCTTGCCCCCGCTGCGCCAACGGGCTTTACGCCGTCGAATTTACCATTTTCATTGATGCTCCCAGCCGCATGCTCCAGCAGGGCTTCGTCCGGGTAATCCTCCGCCCAGCAGAACACGACTGCGCAGGAAGCGCCGCCCTCATCCCGGTAATCACCGCCCAGCACATAGGCTGAATATCCTATGCCGCATGCCTGCAGCATGAGGAAACGACCGTCTCCCAGCTCCCACGCAAGGTTCCGCCCCGTGCCGTCCGCTTCCCCCTTATCGAGCCGGTCTGTCATAATATCTTCCAGCTTTTCGTATATCTCGTCGTCCGTCCATTCCCTGACTGTGTTTGCCATTGATTTCCTCCTTCCCGTGCACATCTTGGCACATCATAGCTGCCGCACAGCCGGAACATTCCCGGCTGTGCCTTTGCATCCTGTTAACCGCTTCGCTCAAAATATGAATAAATGCTTCAAATGAAATATGAATGAATGCTTCAAACGGAATTTTAACCATGGATAGTCAACAGGCCTTGCCCCCGCTGCGTCAACAGGAGTTATCCCTGCCACTTTGTTGACGCTCCCTGCCGCATGCTCCAGCAGGACCCCGTCCGGACAGGCCATCACCCGGCAGAATACAGCCGCGAAGGGCCCGTCATCCCGGCAATCCCTGTCTAATACATGGGCGTAATATCCCATATCGCATACCCACATAAAGAGGAACCTCCCGTCTTCCAGCTCCCATGCAAGCCCCCGCGTCGGCACGCCCGGCGTAAAGATGCGCCTTAACAGCATCTCATCCATCTCGTCGGCTCTCATGTCGGACCATACTTCTGCTTTTGTTCTTCTTAACATTTTTCCTCCTTCCCGTGCACCCTGGCACGTTATGGTTGTCGCACATGCCGGTAGTTTTTTTTGCAGTGCCTTTATTTGTTTATACTTATATTTTACCATAGCCCGCCCGTGGCCCATTTTTTGCGAAAACCCTTTTCCGGAGTTTCTTATATTAATAGAAAGAAAACACTTAACGTTTCTTAGGCGGGTTCTTCCCCGCCCGCGGCATTTAAACCTTTTAATTCTTACAAAAATACAAGAGAATTCGGAAAATAGACGTTCCGTGTGTGGCTAATCCTACCAGGATTACGCCTATTCGCCTCTCGAAGCGACGGCTATTCTGGCTATTCTATCTGTGACCCCAGCGCAGCGGCAGACGTAATCCCCGTGGGATTAGTCGGCGGCAGACGTGCTATCGCAACAGGCGTTCCTACGGAAGCCACAGTCACAGGCGTAATTCTTACGAATTAGCCACAACAGGCGTTCCTACGGAAGCCACAGTCACAGCCGTCCGATAGATCGGAGGCACACAAATAGACGTTGGTAAAACCAAGTCACAAACAGCCGTCGGTAAAACCGAGGCACAGATAGGCGTAATCCATAAGGATTAGCCACAAATAGACGTAATCCCTGTGGGATTAGTCACAGCCGCCAATACGTTGAGGGCCGAACAGACGCGCTTTTGCGGTCACACAGCTGCGTCTATTCGGCTTTATTTCGCCGCCCGGAAGTCAGTCTGGGCGGTGTTTTTATGCCTAAAATCTGCCGGCAAAATTTCAATCCAGATAATTCTCCATATTGTTTTCGTAATGCAATGGAAGTGCTTGCCCGAAAAACCTTAAATGTGCTGATTTCTTCCATTCTTTACATAAGACAAAAATTGGTTGAAAGGAGTTGCCGTGTTATGGAGATTTTGGAACAAGATAGTAATTACTATTTAAACAAGAAAAATCTAGCGGACGGTCTTGATTTGCTTGATGATATCGTTACGGAAAGTATTGCTACTGCATTTTTTGATCCTCAATATAGAGGTGTACTGGATAAGTTGAAATATGGGAACGAAGGTTCTGCGAGGGGAAGGGCTCGTTGCGAACTTACACAGATGGATGAGACTACTATCAAGGCTTTCATTCATAAGATTGACCGTGTTTTGAAGAAAAGCGGGCATTTGTTTCTTTGGGTTGATAAATTCCATCTCTGTCAGGGCGTGCTGGACTGGTTTGAGGATACGGATTTAAACCTTGTCGATATGATTGTTTGGGATAAGGGCAAGATCGGGATGGGATACCGGACACGAAGGAAGTCCGAATATTTGATCGTCTTCCAGAAATCTCCGGTGAGAGCAAAAGCGTGTTGGACAGATCATGCAATCCCTGATGTGTGGGAAGAGAAAACGCCGAAGCTCCATCCGCACAGCAAGCCGGTCGAATTACAGAAACGGCTGATTGCCGCGACGACGGTAGATGGTGATTGTATACTGGATCCTGCAAGCGGAGGCTTTTCTGTCTTCGAAGCCTGCAGGCAGCTTGGGCGTGATTTTATCGGAAGTGATATAGAATATGGTGAAAATAAGGATAGTTTCGCCGATAGGGTTGGTGGTTAACATACGGTGCGGCAGGGCGGTTCCCCGCCCTGCCGCACCCTTCCCGCATCAAGCGGCTTCCGGTTCAGATCCTTCGGCACATACCTCAGCCTCCTGCTTCGCAACCTCGTTATAGTCAGCAGGCTGTGCCCCCGCTGCGTCAACAGGCTTTCCTCCGGTTCCTTCATTGATGCTCTTCGCCGCATGCTCCAGCAGCACTTCGTCCGGGCAGGCCATCGCCCGGCAGGGCACAACAGCGGCGGGGCTGTCATCCCGGTAATCCCTGCCTAATACATAGGCAGCATATCCCGCATCGCACAGCCGCAGCACAAGAAACCTCCCATCTTCCAGCTTCCACGCAAGGTTCCGCGCTGTGCCGTCCTCTTCCGCCTCGCTGATCCGATCCAACACCGCCTCTGCCCTCTCGTCAGCTCCCATGTCAGACCAAACTTTTGCTTTTGTCATCTTTGTCCTCCTTCTCGTGCCCCCTGGCACGTTTTGAAATTGTCGCACATGCCAGTAGTTTTTTGGCAGTGCTTTTATTAATTTACACCTATATTTTACCATACCATGCATTAGCTTCGGTTTTTGCGAAAACCCTTTTCCGGAGTTCCTTATAATTAATAATAATTAATAGAAAAAAAACACTTAACGTTGCTTAGGCGGGTTCTTCCCCGCCCGCGGCATTTAAATCTTTAAATTCTTACAAAAATACAAGAGAATTCGGAAAACAAACGATCCTGTGGGCAGGCAGCCCGGCAACCATGAAGGGAAAGCTGCCTGCATGTCATTATTTTTGCTTCTGTACAGCTGTTTGTTGTATACTAATAGTGGGATAGACAGGCTTACAGGAAAGGAGGACATACCAGATGGGTGAGTTATTTAAAACGGATATGAACGGCATATACCGCCAGCTGATAGCAGAGTGCAGGGACGGTTTTCCGGAAGTACTGTTATTCAGCGAAACTGATTTCCCGGGGAATATCGCAAGGTACAGGTTTAAAGATGGCCGTTCCGTGATACATTTGAGGCACGGCAGGGATGACGCCAGGCGGCTCATTGATGAGATCCTGAGCCCGCAGGCACCCGCCTATCCGGCAGAAGAATGGATGTACCACTCATTATCGGATGAAGAATTTCCGCGGCTGGCATGTGCCGCCGTGCTCGTTTCGGAAATACTGGGTATTGAATGCCCGCAGGTAGGGCTGTGTTCAGGCCGGGATACGCCCGCTGTGAGCATTACCGAACTAAATCTGGTAGTGCTGGATACGGACGGCTTCAGCTGGGAGGACGAACCCGAATGGGTGCACAGGATCGCACATGAGGCACGGCATTTGTGGCAGTATAAGCACCATCCCGAATACAGCGAATCTTACATATGCGAGGATGCCGGCCAGGATGCGTACTTAAACCAGCCGTCCGAACTGGACGCGGAGGCTTTTGCCGGGAAACTGCTGTACCTGGTAAGCGGGCTGAACCCGGCAGACTATTATACTGACTGCCCCGAATCCGTCAGGGCGAAAGTAAAAGCCCGCATGGAAACGCTGACAATCAGGCATGAGAACGTGTGGCGGCTGAAAGGGCTGCTCGGCTTCGCTGATGTGTAAGCCGTTCCTCTGATGTTACGCAGTGTAAAACCGGATTGCCCGATTTGCCGCCTGATTTGCCGCAGGACCGGTTTTTGCGTGCTGGCAGGGAATTCCCCGCCTGTGGCATTTTAAATTTTATAACTCTCATGAAGTATGTGACAATTTGATTAAATCGTCGATTCCACGGACAGCCATCCCGTCAGGCCGGGCAGTGCAAATATGTGGATGCCTGGTTTTGCGTTTTCCGCCTTGTAATTCTTAAAAAAAAGATTTAACCATCACTGGTGGAGTTGTTCCTTGCCTATGACGCTTAAAAC
This sequence comes from Clostridiales bacterium, assembly GCA_021201535.1. Classification (GTDB taxonomy): domain Bacteria; phylum Bacillota; class Clostridia; order Lachnospirales; family Lachnospiraceae; genus Eubacterium_I. The sequence continues at coordinate 29,350 of JAJQEU010000054.1, forward strand.
CTTACAACCCTTATAATAACATAAGGAAAGTCAGCAAAATAAACGATCCTGTGGACGGGGTCTCCCGGCGACAGCACGGACAGTCACGCATACATCCGCATACATCCGGGTATGCCGGCAGCAAAAAAAACGGCCGCCGCTATACCAGGAACACAACGACCAACGTAATTCCCGAGGAATTAGTCACAGCCAGCCGCCGTTGCACTGAGGCTATGGCATAAGCCAGCCCTCTAATTCCCACGGAGTCCGATTGGCTGCCCGGGCAGCACAAAGCACAAGATGGGATGCGCCCGGTAAGCGAATTATCGAATTATGACATGTCATTTATCAGGCAGGTTTTCCTGCGGGGCTGGCACGGTGGCACGGTTTGCTGCCCGCCTTGCATAGCAACAGGGTTTCTTTGGGTGGTCGCCAGATCGGAAGCCTGCCCGGGAGTGGCCGTTTTTTGAGCCAGGAAGATAAACGCCAGTCTAAACCCGCTGAGGAACGCTGCATCTCTCCGTGGGCTGGTCGTCCTGATTAACAGCCATTCCGGGAGCGGGCAAAGACTGGCCGTTCTTGCTGGCACGCACCTTAAAAACACGGATCCCGACCGGGCGTTCTGGCAACAGGCAGCAAGCCAATTGGCTGCCGATGCACTATGCCCTGATCAGGTATGCCCTGCAGCATATGACGGTTTTCTTTCTCGGAAGCAGGCGCGTAGCGCCCACCGCGGGCGTAACGCACGCGGTTCTGACCGACCCGATTGCCAGCATTTACAAGCCCGGACAGCCCAGAGTCCGGAAGGCTGGTAATGGTGGCTGTGCCCTGCAAAGCAACGACGCAACGACGGACGACCAGACATACCGCCCTGAGAACAGCATCCGGCCTGGCTGATTATTTTGCGGCTTGCCATAATTGCAACATGTTTGCACCTGCTTACCAGAAAAACGCTGTTTTTCCGCAGGTGCGAGCCACGTCGGGGATTCATGCTGCTCGCTCTACGGTTTGACTTCCGACTTCCCGGCTGGATAAACAACAGGGTTTCTTTGGGTGGTCGCTGGATTGGAAGCCTGCCTGGGGCTGGTCTTTTTTGATCCAGGAAGATAAACGCCAATCTCAACCCGTTGTGGAACGCTGCATCTATCCGTGGGCTGGTCGTCCTGATTAACAGCCGTTCCGGGAGCAGGCGAAGACTGGCCGACCTTGTAGGCAGGCAAGTCGACAACTAGACAATTAACTGGGTAGGACTGTGGCGGAGGGGGCGGTTCGTAAGATAACGACCCCTCCAGACACAGAAGTAATACTAAAATATTAATGTATTAAAGTATTAGAGTTCTAAGAAAGCCCGAAAAACCCTTGATTTCTCGGGCTTTCCAGCGCGTCGAGTAGGGCAGATAACCTAAAAAAACAGGGCAGATAACCTAAAAAAGTAGGGCAGATAACCTAAAAAAGTAGGGCAGATAACCTAAATTTTATATCGGTGCATACAAGGCAAAAGACAAAAGATAGTTGGTGTTCCCTCCCCCGCTTGTGACCGCGTAAGCGCGTCTGTTTGCATGGCTAATCCTCTAGGATTACGCCTATTCGCCTCCGATCTATCGGACGGCTTTGACTAATTCCTCGGGAATTACGTCTGTGACTAGCCCCCATGGGCTACGTCTATTTGTCGCCGTGACCGCGAAACTGCGTCTATTTGGGCAAGCTGAAACAGAAACAGGGTATTCTCGCTAAAGCAGGGTAAAACAAGATGACAAGATAGGGTTCTTCGGCGCAACAAATCCCAAGCGCCTGATTTCCTTGCGGAGTCTCTTAGGTCGAACTTGTTTTCTTGTTCGTCTTACCATCGTGCGGGAATTCGAAAATTACCTTATCCAGCTTTGACGTTGTTGGCAAATTATACGGTTCATCCGGATCAGGCAGCTGGATATTCCTGTAAACATCCAAAAGCTGCGTCTTTGTCCGCAGAAGCTCCCAGGTTTTTTTGAAAGTCCTTTTTAACAGCTTATTTTTATCCGGTACGCTCTTGATATTATTATACCGTTCAAAAAGCGGTACATTCCGTTGTAAGAGTGTCATTGCGCTGATATGCGGCGTATTGTTCCCCGCCTGCTCGATCACCTTAGCAATGATGAATACATTATTTACGGCTGCCCGGTTTTTCTCGGTCCCGATGTCTGAATTGACAAGGTAGCTGTGCATAGGCATCCGGTCAAAATCGCCATTTGGCTTCAACTTCGGCTCTCCTTGTTTATCGCGCCTTTTTGCTTTTTCCTGCATCTGGTCTATAACAAATGATATATACGGGCTGCGGAAAGACAGTATGTTCAGCTGCCCGTTGTAGCCTTCGAAGTTAAGGATTGGATATATGCTCTCCCTCTGGCTCTGCTCGTCCCTGATGATGCCAAAAACACTGTTATAGCTTTCAAATTTGGATATCAGCAGATCCCTCTCTTTGATTGAAGAGTGGTTACTACATCCTAAATATTCAATAAGCTGTGGCACATATACTTTGTATATTTTCTCTGTATACTCGAAGTCATGTTTTTCGAGGTCGGTTAGTATGATCGTATATATCTGGCTGAGGAACACCAGGTCAATTTTGTCGATATCTTTTTTTGTGTGCATTTTTTGCAGTTCTTCTTCGTTAAGCTCTACCACCCTTTTATCTTGGCACACAAGAAATACTTCCCCACCTTTTTTAATCCTGAATATAGCATCCGTCCTTGATTTCATTTTTCGCAAATGGGCATTTGCATCCTCCCTGAGATCCAGGCAGTTTTGGTACTCTCGAAACGTGGGCAATGCCAGCATGCCGGACGTTGGAGGCGAGCATATATCCCCCGTTAAAGCCGTTTTTGTCCTGTAAAACCTCTTTGTTTTTTCTGGATTTACTTCGATGTCTGTTTGCTTCGTGTCTGCCATTATCGTGCTTCCTCCTGTTTTTTTTGTGGGAGGGCATTTCGTTGTCCTCCCGCTCTGTTCCCCTGCCTTACTCATCATTTTCAATAAAACGCAGAAGTTCTTCCCTTTCCTCATCATCATCAACTATATTATCAATAACATCATCGGCTTTCTCAAATCCATCCATCGGCACGAAAAGGTCATAAGCGGAATAATACTTAAACTCATTCTCAAATACCGCATCTCCGTTCCTGTTCTTCAGACTGACCAGCTTGACTTTCCGCGGCTTTGCTTTTTTCGCCTTCTTTATCATATCCGCCTTTTTGGCGTCATTGGTGGCCTTTTCCTTGCTCTTATTCCCTGTATTGACATTGCAGGCAAGGAACTCAGGATCATCCAGAATGCTCAGCTGCAGCCCCCAGACGGCATCACAGGAAAATTCTATCGAGCCTGTTTCCTTAAATGCGCTAAATTCCACCGGCTTATCGTAGCTCGACCGGTTTATGCTGCAGATAACGAATACGACCAGGCTGTTATCGCGCTGCAGGCTTTTCAGCAGACGGATGTTGCTGTCTACGGTATCTTTTGTTGTCTTGACATTTTGCTCATCCGACTGCAGGATCTGCAGGTAGTCCACGATCACGACCGGTTTTAAGCCGGGATGGGTTCTGATGTATTCCTTAACGCAATCTTCTATGATTTTACATGTCGAATCGAACTCGCACTCGATGACCGTTAGGTTCTTTCCCGCCCCGACTGCATATTCTTCCATTGCCTGCCGGACAAGGGCTTCTTCTTTCTTACTCTCTTTGTATTTGCCATTCCTGATATTAATCGCCATAACGGCTCCTTTGTAATCTCCCGTATTCCTGAATTGTATCTGCGCTGTACGGCGGCTGATCCCTTTCGTCACCATTTCCAGCTCTGTCTGCTCCAGGGAAAAATAAATGACATGCTCGCCCGCCTCCGCCAGCTGGTCTGCCACCTGGTACATGAACGTTGTCTTTCCAAGGCCGCTGGTCGCACCCAAGGCATACAACCCGGGGTACAGCCCGCCTATAGCCCCGTCCAAGCAGGCAAACCCGGTCTTCCGCAGGGAATTCCCGCTGAACTCCGTGATGTCCCGGTCCATTGCGCCTGAACTGATGTATCTGCTAATATTGCTGAAAAGGCTGATATGCTTTTCTCCCGGAACATCCTTTTCCGTTTCGGGTTTTTCCGCTTCTTCCGCCGGGGTAGCATTTTCTTCCGCCGCCGTTCCTGCCTCTGCTTCGTCTGCATCAGCCTCATCTTCCCCGGCAGTTACCTCTTTCCATTCCTGGAAATGCCTGGTCAGGATTCCGATCACCTGGTCTGTCCGGTCATTGACATATTTTTCCGTCCCATATACATCCCCGGTAAATGCGGCGGTATCGCCGCCGTTACAGACCGTTATATTGCCGTCACTGTTGGTTTTATAGATTTTTCCAACCCTGTTCTTGTCCACCCTGACGATCACACGCAGCCCTTTTCTTGCGGGCGTATATTCCGTATAGGCATCCAGCTCATCCACAATAACCTGGGCCCAGTCTGCCACCCTGCCCTGTCTGTCAACAGATTTCTTAAGGCCAATGACCGTATAACCGTCACCCAGGACGAAATTAACGCTGTCGTAATTTTTCTCTTTTCTTATATCTATTGCTGCATCAAATGACGCCCATGTGTTGGGGTTGTCCGTGGAAGCTTCCTTGCCTTCCTTATATGGATCCCACAACGTCTTTGTTTTCTTATTCTTACTGCCTTCCCATGCCTCCGATTTATCGGACGGCTGCTGTGGCTTGGATTCCACGCACACCCACCTCATCAAATCCTTCAGTTCGTTCAATGCTTCCGGTAAATTTGTCCCTTTTGTTTTTCCCATAATTCATCCCTTCCTTCTTGATATTTTCATCATGGCTAATCCTGTCAGGATTACGCCTGTATTGTAACACACTATCCCGCTTCCTGTCTCTATCTTTATTGCAGGGGAGCCTGGGAATACCCGCAGGCAGGCATTCCCCCATATAAAACGCCATCCTCACCGTGATGGCTTCCGCCTTAACACTTCCTGTATCATCCCCGTTTTCTAATCCTGCTGTAATAATGCTCGCGGGTCTCCGGGGGACATTCCCCGTCGTAAAGCTCGTCCTGTCAGTCCTCTTCCTCGAAGATTCCCGCACCAGTATCCTAAAACATTTCCTCTTCCAGCTCCTTGAATATCAGATCTATTTCTCCTTCAGACCATATCGACCCTCCAAGCCAGTCATACTCATCATCTTCCCAGAATTCCTCAGCCGCCTTCCCTTTTCTTTTCTTCGGCACGTCTAACGCGCCGGGGGTACGCCCGGCCTCAGCCTGTCCGCTGCCGGGCTCCTCCCATATGATTTCCTTTTCATGTTTCATCATGGCATCAGCCACGACATCTGCCGCTTTTTCCCCATCCTGAATCCGCCTTATTATCTCTTTCTGGATCTCATCCGGGAAATGGAAATTCCCCTTTCCGAACGCAGGGCTGTTCTTCCTGTTCACCGTCCCGGAGTTGTCCGGCCTGGGCGCGGCAACAGGCTTTTTCACGGCTTCCAGCATCTCCGGCGCCACGCTGACGGACATGGAGTCATATATCCGCTTGTACTTCGGGATCGACCTCATCGCTTCCTCGATATGCCCCGCAATCCCGCGCTGATCCTTTGTCCCGTTCCCTGCGAATTCCCGGAGGTAACCTGCCAGCGTAAACCGGCGGGAGTCCCAGCCCCGGTGCCCGCAGGTCCTTGTTTCCAGGTTGGAGCTTTCGACAACGATTCTTTTAACATCCTTATCCATGTCCGCCGGGCCGATGATGTAACAGGGGACAGTCGGGAAAGCCCCGCCGTCTTCCTCCTTGATCATGCTGACCGCCTCGTACCGCCTTTCGCCGGAAAGGATCTCGTAATTCCCGTCCGCGTCGGGGCCGGCAACGCTAAGGGGTGCAATCAGCCCCAGGCACCGGATGCTCGCCGCCAGGCCTTCGATATCCACCATGTCATGCGTATTCAGCGGCGAAGCCTTAAGCCTTTCAAAGGGCAGTGCTTCCGCGTATGGCCGTGCCTCGGCCAGGGAATCTGCCGCGTATCCCCCTTCCCCGCCGCCGGCAGGTGAGTCATACGTGCTGCCGTCCTCACAAATTGCATGGCAGGACCTGGCGTATTTCTGCGAATTTTTCATTGCTTCCATGGCCTGCTTTGAAACCGCCTGCTGCCTGATGCTCCCTGATCTTGTGAGCTCATGGAACAGCCCGGTCAGCGTGAAGGAATGGGCGTCCCTGTTATAACGGGTGTCCCTTGCCTCAATGTTCGAATTCTCGATGACTGCCTTTTTTACCACTTCGTCCGTGTCCGCCGGGCCGATGATGTAACAGGGGACGGTCTGGAAAGCCCCGCCATCTTCTTCCCGGATCATGCCGATTGCCTCGTACCGCCGCCCGCCGGAAAGTACCTCGTAGGTCCCGTCCGCATCGGGTCCCGCAACGGTAAGGGGCTCAATCAGCCCCAGGCACCAGATACTCACGGCCAGGTCTCCGGTATCCGCCATACCGTACGTATCAAGCGGTGAAGTCCTCAGCCTGCCAAATACGATTTCCTCTGTGCTGCCCATTCCATTCAGTACTTGTGTCATAGTTCTTCCTTTCCGCCCTGCCCTGCGGCAGAGGCTTTCCTTTATTTTTTCTTCCCTTACATTATAGCATACGAGGGCTCCGGCGGTTCCTCTGCGAAAACCCCGGATGCCGCATGCCGTTTATGTCCCGCAAAACGAAGCCGCCGCGATATCGTCCGCCGTGTAATCCCGCCGGCATACCCGGTAGAATTTCGTCTCCCTGTAATCCGAACCCATGTGGTGCCACCCGGCATAGCCAAGGTACATCTTCTTCAGCGTATCCGGGTCTGCCGCTTCCAGCGCCTCCCGGTCAACACCCGGGTTTTTCTTCATGATCTCGACGACCAGCTTCTTTTCGCCCCATAAAGTCCAGGGCTTCTCGCCGCGGTCAAACGCTTCCTTCGCCCTTACGCTCATGTAATTCCTGATATAGCCTTTCTTCTTTTTCTTTTTCATAATTTGCCCCTCTCTTTATGCCTGCCGCTGACAGATTTCAAAGAAATCAGTCAAAGGTACGGCTGTTTATTAAACTTTCCAAACAAAATATGGTATACGCCCCGTTTTTAAATTTACGGTTTCCGTCCGGCGACGGGACAAAAGAGTTTGACAGTTGTTTCCACATTTTTTTCACACCGGGAGGGAGGGTTTTTATCCCAATGTCATTAAGTTAAACAAATTTCACCTTTATAAAATCAGAAAGCCACTTGCATGAAAATTGCGAGTGTTTTTTATGTCTAAAATTTAACAATGTAACCGTCCAGATTGTCTGTCTGGGCGGTATTTTTATGCCTAAAACCTGTCTGGGAAATTTCAAACCAAGGAAGCAACCATATTGTTTTCGTGTGGCTAATCCAACTGTGTCTCGCGTAGCGACGACTGCCGGGATTACGCCTGTTCGTAATGTAGTGGAAGTGCTTGCCTGAAAATTCTGTAAATCGCATCGTATCTTCCATTCTATATACAAGACAGAAATTGTATGAGATTCAGAAAGGGGTATTTATGAAGAGACAGATTGAAATGAATCTGGGTTTTATACAGGAAAAGCTGAAGGGTGCTGGATTAACAGATAAAGAGATTAGCAGTCTTATTGACCCGATTCGTAATGAAATGGATCAACGTGTATGTGGTTTAGTCTGGCAGAACCAGACTTCTTCTATTCCCGAAGGATTTAATGATTCCCTGCCGTATTTTGAGCATCAGACAGACAAGGACATTGTCGGCAACGGAGATAATAACAACCTTTTGATTGAAGGAGATAACTTATATGCCCTGCTTGGCCTGCAGTACACGCACATTGACCCGGATACAAAAAAAGGTATGATTGACTGTATTTATATCGACCCGCCCTATAACACAGGGAATGTTACGTTTGGCTATAATGACAAATTCGAAAAGTCCGAATGGCTTTCAATGATGGATATCCGCCTGAAATTGGCTAAGAATCTGCTAACAGATGATGGTGTTATTTTCATCAGTATTGATGATGCATACGAGGCTGAATTAAAGCTGTTATGTGATGATATTTTTGATAGTAACTTATTACTTGTAGTTGTGGTTAATAGACCATCAGAAATTGCCACAAGTACCACAGTACAAAAACACGAATATTGCTTGGCCTACGCAAAGAATCTCGGATGTTTTGCATCCCGTCATACTGATCCAACACGTTTTGTAGTTTCTCGTGGTACAGTCGGGAATGAAAAGCAGACACAACCTGTTATCACATTTCCAGCTGGGTTGCCGTGCTATGGTATTCCTGATGGCACTTATGCCGAAACACGAAAGATTGAAGGAAGTAAAGAAAATATTAAAAACCTTGATCCTATCATTGTAGAAAACGGGATGCTCTCCACACCGGTTCGAATGAAAGCAAGATGGCGTAGTTCGAATGATATGCGCAATTTCTTTAAGAATGATTGCAAGCCTACAAAGGCAAAAATTTCTGGGACAATAGTGGAAATCTATTTTGACAGTGACAAGTTTAATCCCCAAATCAAAAAGGCCACAAGTGACAAATTGTCGTCCTTATATCTTAACAACGTCAAAGGCAGTACCGAACTAAACAAAATGGGATTAAATTTCACCTATCCTAAATGTTCAAGATTGATTCATGATCTTTTTAAACAAATTAATTTATCCAAGTCTGCAACGGTTTTAGACTTTTTCGCTGGTTCTGGAACAACCGGACAGGCTATTCTTGAACTCAATGCCGAAGATAAAGGACATCGGCATTTTATTCTTTGCACAAACAACGAAATTTACGATTCGGATTTGCGAAAAAAGGTTGACAAAGAAATCAAAGATGCTGGATCGTCAATGACTGAATATACCGCCGCAAAACTGTATGCAGAGATCGGTGTGTGTCATCATGTTACATATCCGCGTATGCAGAACGTTTTTGTGGAACATCCGAATAGCAACCTTCGTTATATGAAAGTGAATACAGATATTAAGGAGACTGGGCTGGACGACGCGGATGTGCGGAATGTAATCAACGAATTTGTTTCATATGTTGAGATCAAGGAGAATGCATATGTTGTCACGAAGTGTGATATGTCTTATATGTTGACCAATGAAACAAGAGACGTCCTTGTGTTTTCCGCTGACGAAAACGATAGCCTGATTCCGTATCTGAAAGCGAAGCGGATGGCAAACAAACAATTCCCTGATGATGGTAAAGAACATGTTGTTTACTGCGAAATCAACGAAAAAACTGATGCAGACGGCATCCACTTCGTGCCGTATCCCGCACAGGTTCTGAACCGTATCAAAGTGGGGAAGAAGTTTGTAAAACGAGAGGAGGTTGCATGATGCAGTTAAAGGAATATCAAGATCGTGCCGTGAACGATAAAGAATCTCGTCATGCACAGCCCGGACGCGGAGACCGGAAAGCGGTAAGACCGGGCAAACCACAAAGAAATTTCACGGATTCCGCAAAAAAAAATCCCCCACCCTGGCGTTTCAGCCCAGGTGGGGGATATCCCAGATATATCTTGCAGGCTGCCCGCCTGCTATTCTGTCTGTTTTTCATAAACTTGTTCATAAACAAACGTCTCTAAAGAACTACATTGCTCGAACGCCTTATCATGGACTTTTATTGCATGGCCCAACTTATCGGATAAAGTATCAGGCGCGAATACCCCTATCCTGATCTCTTTTAAACTGGAACATGTGTCAAACGCGCTTACCCCGATTTCACTGACGCTGCCGGGAAGGCTTACATCTTTTAAGGAAGTGCACCACCAGAAGGCACACTTCCCGATGGACTCCACCCCGGGACTGCAGACCACATGCCGGATCTCCTTGATGTAAGGGTACCACGGAGCCTGCTGCATTCGAAAATCACTCATCTTCCCGGTCCCTGATATAGACAATATCCCGCTTTCACGGTCCATTTCCCATGTCAGGTTATCCCCGCAGGAATGGTCGACCACCCATACCGAGATCGAATTCGTCTTGCTCCAGCTATCCGTTTCTTCTTCTGATGCTGTTTTTGTTTTTGCTGTCGCGGTGATGTAATACCCTCCGGCGTCTTTCAATGTAAACGGGCCTTCATACGGTTTTTCCCTGTTCCGTATTTCATCAGCATCAGCCAGCAAATCCGGGTTTGGCTCCAATACACTGTAATATATTTCTGCGCCCTCTGCCAGGCAGGTAAGCCTGACCGTCTTCGAACCATCTTTGTTATCCGTTACCTCGATCTGCGGCATGTCTGCCGAAACAGGATCCCAGGCCGAATCCACCTTGCCGCCGACATTCAGTCTGCCGCCGTAGAGTTCGCGGGTATTTTTTTCATATACGTAAGTTAATTTACCGCCTTCTCCCTTAGAGACAGTACACTGTTCTTCCGAACTTTCGATAACTTCAGGCATATATATCCTCCATGTCGGATCCGTCATATAAATTTCCCCGTCCAGGCTGAAAATATTCCACATATGGTTACCCCTGCCCTCCGGCCTGCCGGCGACCATATAGAAGGACACATTTTCAAAATCACTCAGTTCGCACAAATACCGGAAAGCCTTCGTGTAGCCGGAACAGCAAACTACCGGGTCTACTTCATCGTTAAAGAGCGTTATCATTTGGTAGTTGTCGCCGCTTGTCTTCTTTTTGCCGCCCTCGTCATAAATGCAGCCTCTTTCTCCTCGTCCTTCTAAGTATTTGTAGTAGTTTTCCAGCTTTTTTCCATCATCAAAATCTTTATTTTCATTAACAATCTGCATGGCTTTTTCGGATGCCAGCCATGCTTCTTTAATTTTCTGCCTGTTTACCGTAAACGTATCCTCCCCTTCGTAATCCGGGGACGCATGCAGCTTAAGGAAGAAATCTTTCTTATGGTTTCCTTTCACAATATCAAAAAATTTTTCAGCCTGTGCCGCACGCAATTCATTATACCAGCAAAGTTCATATGGGCATTCCATACGAATGCAATACATGACAAAGCTAAGGTTTACCCTGTCCGAGACAATTTGTTTGTTTTTGTTTAGATCAAAGCCTACATTTTCCTCCAATTCAGGGCGGAATGGCACCGGCACAACGGTGGAGGATGTCCGCCCCTCAATAATATCCGTCACAGCTTTCTTTAACGTATTGAAAACCAGTAACTCAGCCCCGGAAAGGCGTTCCATTGCCATGCTCCCCGGCTTGTCGGTGATAAATGAATTTTTGTACATAAAATTTCTCCTTTTTCCTCAACGTAATTGATGGTTACCGTGGCTTCCATAAGGAACAAAACTAACCGAAATCCCAGCGTGCCGCCAGTTTTATATTACCAGACGCCGGCATTTAAAACAACGAATATTCAGATAATTTTTCATGTGAAAAGAGGCGGAACATCCGCCTCAGCCTTTGTTCGTTTATTTAGTTGTAATCACCGTGATAATTTCATTCGCCATTGTCAATCCAGAACACGTCCAGCCCGTCACCGTAAGGCTCGTGTTTCTTCAGCCACGGGATGTCCGTACACCCGTCATACCCGGAGCCGGTCATGATACGTTTCAGCCTTTCCGCCGTGACTTCCTCAGCGATCCTGCTTTCGTTGCTCGTGCACAGGATAAAACGCCTCTGCCCTCCGTCCTGCCGGTTCTGCTCCATCACGGCCTGCCCGGTCGTGCCGCTGCCCGCAAAGAAATCAAGGACGGTGGCGTTTGGGTCGGGGCACAGGGTGATGCACCACTGGATCAGCTCCACGGGCTTCGGGTTGGCGAAAACTCCTTGTGAAAGTATACTTGTCAGCATTTTGGTTCCGTTCCCATTACGTAACGATTGGTCATCCAGCCACGCTTGACGCGCTGAATACTTTTTAACATCTTTAAATTCCGTGCTATATCGTTTTCTTTTAATGGTCAGTCCGTCGTAATATAGCAGATGATGGTCTTCACTGAATTTTTGTTTACTCCAGAGCCATCGTCCATCATCTCCAGATGATGGTTCTGGTAAAACTTCAGCGATTGTATCAGTACTTTTTTCTAAACTTAATGAATTATCATTCTGCACGTAAATAGGGTAATATAAATTTGGCCGGGCTGTTCTTGTTGAGTTTGGCCCGCTGTTCTGGAATGTATCAAGGTAATAATCCCCTTCAGCATCACGATACGGGAATTTTCTGATTCCTGATATGTCTTTAGCGATCACAGAATCCGTGGATTTATATATCAAAAGGTAATCGAAAACAGACTGTAACTGGTCGTCGGCGGTTTTTCTTATAATTTCGCATGTTTTCCTCGGGCAGCATGCGACGAAATTATCCTCACCGAACACCTCATCGAACAGCAGTTTGATATAAGCCTGGTTTCTGTCGTCAATAGAGCAGAAAATCAGCCCCTGTTTCGACATGAGCTGCTTTGCAAGGATGAGCCGCGGGTACAGCATGGACAGGAGGCTTTCCCGCGTATGGTCGTTCTTGTAGTTCGTCCCTGCATGCCTGCCTGCGGAGTCCTTGCCGTAAGGCGGATCAATATAGATCACGTCGACCCTGCCCCCATATCCGGGCACCAGGTTCCGGAGCGCATCGTAGTTATCCCCTATAATCAATTGATGCGTGAGGCCGCTGCCCGGGAAACTTAAACGTCCGTCCCGCCGCAGGCATTTGGCAGGGGTTTTATCCTCCTGCGGATCCCAGCCGTACATCCCCGCGCGGTATATGAAAGCAAGGCGCGACGCGGCGACAGCCTCCTGCCTGGTCTCCGCCCTGTCGACCAGCTTCATAATGGCCTGCGCGTCCGCCCTTCCCAGTTTCCTGTCTTTGGCGCGCTGCTCCAGCCCGGCTTTCAATTCAGCCTTTAAGTTATTTAATTCATCCATTTTTCAACCTCCGTCTTAAAATCTCGCGGGCTGCTTTCGCCCGCTGCTGAAAATATGGGAGGCTGATCCGGATGAATTTTACGTAAAAAAAAGAGGCAGAACATCCGCCTCTGTGTATGTGTGTGTGTGCCTCACCTACGGTGACGCCTGTGACTAATCTCTACGAGATTACGTGTGTGGCTAATCCTAACAGGATTACGCCTATTCGCCTCGCTTTGCGACGGCTGCGCTATTGTTCGCCTCACCTACGGTGACGGCTATTTTTGATGCATCATTTGCCGCGCTACGTGGCAGTAATAGACATCGATCTTCTTCACAATATCCTCACCATAAACAGCCTTCAGCCTGCACCCGTTATCCCAACGGATGCAGAGGTCGCCGGCATCGTCAACCGCACACACGGTTCCCATCGTACCGGACGGCGGAGCCTGTACATCGTCCATCCTCACAAGCTCCACCCGGCATCCGGCAGGGTATTCTTCCCTGACCTTCTCAACCAGTTTCCTGTCCGGAAATCTCACATCCGCCTCCTTTCTCTTTCTGCCACAGCTTCACGCCGCACCTCTCCGATATTTCCCCGCAACCTCATAATAATCAACAGGCCTTGCCCCCGCCGTCTCAACGGGCTTTATGCCTTTGGTTTCACCATCTTCATTGATGCTCCCCGCCGCATGCTCCAGCAGGGCCTCATCCGCCCAGTCCATCGACCAGCAGGGCACAACAGCGGCGGGGCTGCTATCCCGGCAATCTTTGTCTAATACATAGGCATAATATCCCAGTTCGCATGCCTGCAGCACAAGATACCTCCCATCTTCCAGCTCCCACGCAAGGTTCCGTCCCGTGCCGTCCGCTTCCTCTTTATCGATGCGGCCCATCATGATATCCGCCATCTTTTCATATGCCGCACAGGCCGCCACCGCATCCGCCTGGGATACCGCTTCGACGGCTGCCATCAGAGTCTCATAATCCACTTCTTCCGATATCCCGTCCTCGCGCAGGCGTTCCTGGATATTCGCTTTTTCTTCCCCGGCATCGTCAACCGCGATCATCATGCCCGACCTGTCAATGCAGCGGTAATTGCTGTCGTATGTACATACCTCATACCCCAGACATCCCATGACCAGCGTCATATAATTACCGTTTTCCAGCAGCCACGCCGCCGTGTCGCCGCTGTCCTCCGCAAGGCTCAGCCCAAGGCTGAACGCATCCCTCATTGCTTCCTCTTTTGTCCGCCGGCCCGTCATCGCCATCGCGCTGCGCATGTACGCCTCGCCGCCGGGCCTCGTCTCGATCATGTCAATCGCCTCATGCAGGTTCGTGATCGCACTCGCATTTATTGCATCCATAGTTAAAAACCTCCTTCACCGCGTGAAATAAATTGTTTGTTCCATGCCCGCCCTCTGGGGCAGGCCTGCCGCCGCGGCTAATGCCCAGCCGGCTAATATAAATATGGGAGAAGCCCCGGAAGAAATTTTTACCGTCCCCCGATGTTGTTACCCCGGCACCACTTCTGGAAGTTCTCTTTATCCCTGCTGGCCTTATCCCCGCCAGGATTGCGCCGGTTCGCCGCTGCCATCGACGGCTTTTCCGCGGACAGCCCCCGGCTTCCCGTATTCTAAAGGCCGGGCCTGTCATCCCTCAGCCGCGACCGGTACTGCCCGGTATCCACGCGGTTCCCGGAGGATGTATAACAGTACCCGCCGCCGCTTCCGCAACTGTTGTATACCTGCCCCAGCATGTTCCAGTTCCGGATACGCTCGGCTTTTAACCTCTTATGCTCCCTGTCTGCATAAGCTTGTGCATAGCCCTGTATAGCGATTTCCGCCATCCTCTTCTGTACCACGGTTGCCGGCTTTACCTTGACGGACTTATCGCCTTGGGTAACCACTTTGATTTTTGTCATTTTCCTGTCTCCTTTCTGACATCCTCTGCCCACGGCCTCCCGTGGGAATCTGTCCCTGGTGTGAACACCACTGTTTCCCCGCGTTCCAGCTTCCGGAACCCGCCCGTCCGTATCTGCGACTGGTGCACGTAATACTCCGTGCCGTCCTCAGCCGTTATGTAGCCGCAGCCTGAGTTGCGGCGGTACCATTTGCATTTCCCGGTCATCGCCCGCCTCCTTTGACGCTTCACTGGATTTCTTTACCGCTACGCTCTAAATATGGGTGGTGGCCTCGTTTGAAATTAACGATTTCGGGCTGTTTCCCTGCCGCGTCTCCCATTTATCTACTTCGTAGATAATATGGTGGGGGAGCCGGTTTGAAATTCTCATATACGCACGAAGGCTGGTCGGGCTGAAGAATGATTTCAGCCCAGTGCTTCTTTCATCCTTGTACCTCCCAGGAAAATTTCACAGGCTGCTGTCGCCTGTCGCTGAAAATATGGGAGGCAGGTTCGGATGAATTTTTCGTTAAAAAAGAGGCGGATGCTCCGCCTCAACTTTTGTTTATTTATTTAGTCCTACTCACGGTGATTGCAGTTCTTTCCCTTACCGTGAAAAAGCACCCACACAAAACGTGCGGGTGCCATGGCTGCCGGTTCCTATCTTTCCGGGCTGCGGCTCCTTTGCTGCCCGTCTTTGCCGGCCTGCTCCTTTATCCCTCCCGGCGGCACATCCGCCCACAGCGGCCTGAACCCGGCGGCTTTCGACAGCCTGTGTTCGTGGTCTGCCAGCTGCAGTGCCTGGAAATATACATATCCCGTCCAGCGGCAGATGTCGCCGATGTCTGTCTGCCTGCGGAGCAGGTCGCAAGAAACATCCAGGCCGGAAGCCTGTTCCCGGACTCCGGCTTCCCGGAGGTCCATGATATGGCCCCAGACATCCGCTTCCGGCAGCGGGGTGCCGCAGCTCCGGATATCCACCGTCGCCAGCTTCTGCCAGATCCCGCCGCGCGGGTAGCGGCGGTCCTCTATGATATAAGGCTTCCCCTCCGCCGGGATATGTTCCCAGTACATCTGGTGGGCTTCATAGACATCACCCGACCAGGCAAAGCGGTTGTCCGCCGTCTGTTTTAACAGGACCAGCCCGACAACTTTCTGGTCATCATACACGCCCCAGTGGTTGTAAACGTCGGCCACGGCATAATAATCGCCATATTTCTCATACATCACGATATCACCCCACCGCAGGCAGCGGCCTCCCTTATCGGGCAGGTTCGGGATACGGTACAGCCCGTCCGCCTCCGCCGCGGCACCTTCCTTCGCCTCTTTGATCATGCGCTCGATAAAACGGCGCATCGTGCCTCCATCCGTGCCCCCGGAGATCCCGCATTTCTGCATCTCTTCATAGGCTCTCGTGGCTTCCCTGTCTACGATGTCCTCCTGGAATTTCATCATAATCATTTACCTCGCTTTCCGGGCTTTCCTGCCCTTTTTCTGTTCTTCGTCGGCTATAGCCATCGAACGCTCAGTCTGTTCCCTCGTCATATAGCCGAGCCGGTACCATGACACAGCACCGCGGTTCCCGTTCCGGCACGCCCTCAGCCGGAGGCTGAACACATAGGCTGTTTCGCGGAGTATCTCCGGCAGGTGCTCCCGGTACCATTCCGGCCTCACGGCTTTCACATAAGCCAGCTCCTCGACCCCGCCGCCTAACTCTTCGTTGGCACTCCTGCTCTCTTTCAGGGCTTCCGAAAACGACCCGTAAATGTGCGACAGGCAGGGGTGGTCTACGTTATCCCCCTTTGCCGGGTCATACAGCATGCTTACTACCATGTACTTATTCCTCATCTTTTCTTTTCCTTTCTTTTTCTGATGGACTTGTGCGTGCAGTCCGGAGCCATCCCGGTAATCCTGGAATTCGGTATCAAATCCGATGCACAGGGACAAGCTGTCATACTGGATGCTTTTGTGACCAGTTCTTTTGAACTGCGTCTATTTGAACAACGGCAGGACATCGGCAATACTACCGGACTCCTGGATATCCAGCGGCGCAAGGAACGGCGTATTTTCAGGCGGCTTACGTGGCGTGCTTATGGTGTAGGTGTAATTCTTCCTTTTTGCATCCCCTATAGGAGAATTTACACCACCCCGAAAAGTACTTAGTTTATAGGGGTTTTCTGGATTTTCAAAAGTACCGTACTTTGAAACTTCGGTACTTTTCCGGTACTCATTTTGTGGTGTTTCCCGGTACCCATTCCGGTGGTCTTCGGTACCCTTGACGGCTTCTTTTAGAAGCACATATTCATCCCTGCCCGTGACATACCGGCACCCTGTTTCCTGCAGTGCCTGTGATATGCCGTAATACTCGTCTGCCGTCCATGCTGCATCATTAGCTATCGCATTTGGTCGCATTGATCCCTCCGGTTTTCCTGTAGAGCCAGGAATCGATGGGATATAGTAGGGATTCCTTTGTATTGCCTTGCTGTGCCGGTACTCTCAGTACGTTGCCGCCAGGAGTTTTTCTGCCGTCCTTGCCTGCACTTCGGCGTACAGCTGCAGTTCCTCATCCGACATGTCCTGCTCACCGAGGGACTTGAACTCAGCCACGCATTCGGCATATTCCGACATGTATTCCGAATATTCGGAGACCATATCGGACGAATAGCCCGAATCCGCGTATGCTTCCATAAATTCGATGTACTTGTCAATGAAAGCTTCGTAGGAATCCATCGCCTCCTGGAACTCCGGGCGGATGCCGGATAAGCTGCTCTCCGTGGTATCCTCCCCGGTATCTTCCCCGCTATCTTCCTCATATGGCGCGTACAGGGCCACGGTGCAGACACCATCCTTGTACGACAGCGACAGGTAGTAGTCGTCGGTGCTGTAAGCGTAGTAAGCCGTATCGTACCTCGCATAGCCCACGGTATAGCCGTAGCCCATGCAGGCATCCACGTAAGCGTTGAATTCATCCTCCGAATCCATGGCAACTTTCGCGCTGAACTGGATGGCTGAATCAATGGTGACACTGCCCGCCGCGGAATCCGGTACCGGCAGGAGCGCCGCCAGCCCGTAGTCCGGCCATGCCAGGTCTCCCAGCGCTTCCTCTTCCTCTGCGATATCCTCAGAGGCTGATCCTTCCGTTACCTCTTCCGTTGCCACTTCCGCGCTGCTGTCCGTTTCCGTGCTCCCGCACCCGGGCAGTGCCATCGACGCGGCCAACGCGCCCGCCAACAGTAAAGTTACAAATTTCTTCTTCATATCTGCCCCTCCTTAGGCTTTAAAATTGACGCTCCCTGGAACGTACAAAACAAATATGGGTAAGGGGTTCAAAAGAAATTTCTGTATACGGTCGGATGCCGGATAAAGAAGATGGCCGGGGTATGCAAGATATAAACTGAATGCCCTGATTTCGCCAGATTTCTTTACAATTACTGTAAAGAAAAATATTTCACCCGTTCGGGTGGGGCTGTTCCCTGCCTGCGGTAGGAAAATTCTATTATTCTTATAAATTAAAAGGGAATTTGAAGAAATAAACGGTTTTAAGGCTAATCACCCAGGAATCACTTTACCCGTTAAAATTTAACCGGACAGATTTCTCATATTGTATTTACAGATGAATTGAAACAAAACGAAAGGCAGGCGGAAATATTATGATAAGAATAGATAATAAAATTGATAGTAAGCGCACTCCCGGCCTCAGCGGCCAGATGATAAAGCTTATCGCGATTGCGTCCATGCTCACAGACCACATCGGCTGCGTCCTGTATCCTGACCGGATGGCGTTCCGGTATATCGGCAGGATCGCTTTCCCGATATTTGTCTTCCTGGTTGTGGAAGGGTTTTACCATACGGGGGATGTGCGGAAATATGGGATGAGACTGCTGGCTTTCGCATGCATATCAGAAATCCCGTTTGACCTGGCGTTCAATGATGCCGTCTTAGAATTCAGTTCACAAAATATATTCTTTACGCTGTTCCTGGGGCTGGCGATGATAGCACTGATGGAAAAGTTCCCGAAACAGAAATTCCTTATCTTCGTCATTTCCGCTTCAGCCGCTTTCCTGCTCCGGACGGATTACGGCGTGGGCGGGATCCTGTTCCTGTTCATTTTTTACATCTTTCGCCGCAGGCCGCTGGCGAAGTATTCCGCATTTGCGGCGGTGTCGCTCCTGCTGTTTAAACCGTTCCAGTGCTTCGCCCTGTTTGCGGCTGTCCCGCTGTCCTTATATAACGGAGAGAAAGGGAAAGGCGGGAAGATAATACAGTATCTGTTTTATATCTTTTATCCGACGCATTTGCTGATCCTATGGGCAGTCAGTTTTGCCGTTGTCTGAAAGGCTTCTAAAATGTATGGCAGGGCGGCTAAGCACCGTCCGCCAGGCCTGACGCGCTCCGCCACACGACGTTTACGACCAATACATGAACATACCATCCATGGTTTCCGCCGTGGATGTATCGGACACCTCATCCGGAAGCAGCAAATGGTATATCCCCGAAATTCACTTTTAGGTAGCCGGAATTGGTAGCCGGGTAGACGCCACGCCAAACTTTCCTTATCCGGCTTCATGTGATAATATAAGTATGTGAGAAATGAGCGCTCAAAAACACTTACACGGAGGTAACCACATGCCACAGCCTGAAAACAGATTTAAGACATACGACGTAGACGGAATGAAGATGGTATTCAATGCCGACCTGTTTGGCGATTTGTTTACGCTGACTGCCAGGAAAAATGATGTCCGTTTTGGGAAATATGAGATCCTGCTCAGCGAAAAGCTGAATGTATCCAAAGACACCGTACACGGGTGGCGGTTCGGAAAATTCGCGCCGGGCGATATCGAACTGGTAAAAACGCTCGCAACGGAGCTGGGTACTGATTTCGAAAAATTATTGAAGGAGAAAAAGGAAATGAGCGCAGATATAAAAAAATTTAACGATATGACAAGGATGAAGGTGGCGGAAGTATACAAAATATTAAGCCCATATTTTGAGGATTGCCGCGAGAACTTTGAAAAATATGGAAAAATAGAACGGCTGATTTGCAATACAGATGACCTAATATTAAAATATCCTCCAGACGACGAAAACCTAGAGAAAGTGAATGCGCTTCTG
>JAJQEU010000060.1 GCA_021201535.1 Clostridiales bacterium
GACAGCGGAGACGGAAGCGGGAGCAGCGGAAGCGATGACACGGACAGCGGAAATGAAAGCGGCGGTTCAGATACGCTTGCGGTTCGCAGAGGCAATGTTTTCTACTTCAACTATACTTTAAAGGGCGGCAACGCGGATTACAGCACGACCTTTGGCCGGGCGGACGATCAGGTTCTGGTCGGCGACTGGGACGGCGACGGCGTGGATACGCTCTGTGTGCGCCGCGGGAATGTCTGCTACTTTACAAACAGCATTGACACCATGGAAGTTTACCTGGTTGTAACCTACGGCCGGGAAAGCGACGAGGTCTTAGTCGGCGACTGGGATGGTGACGGGAAGGATTCCCTGGCGATGCGGCGAAACGGAAATACGTACTATTTCTGCAATGACATTGAGAATCCGGACGAGGATACCTGGAGCACCACTTATGGGCGCACGGCGGATGAGGTGATCGTCGGCGACTGGGAAAACAACGGTTATGATTCTCTGGGTGTGCGCCGGGACGGCAACGTATACTTCTTCAGTCTTTCCATGGTGACGGAGCCGGACAGCGACGTGTGGTGTACGACCTATGGCCGGACGGCCGATGAGGTGCTCGTCGGCGACTGGGACGGCGACGGAACAGACACGCTGGCAGTGCGGCGGAACGGTATTTACTATTATATCAGCAACAGTATTTCCAACCCTGATGCGGAAGTGGAGCAGTTCACGTTCGGAAGAGCGGCGGATGAAGTGTATGTGGGCACATGGAAATAGAACGTATTTTGTGACAGAATCGATCAGGATTTTCGGAGCCGGCAAACGCCGGCTTCGATTTTGAAAAAACGGGAATAATTTGAAAAATAATTTGGAATATGCTCTTGCTAAAATCCGAAATGGGTATATAATGAGAATAGTATGCAATAGAAGTTTTGTTCCGTGAAAAGAACAGACAAAAGATTCGTGTAAAATCTGCAAAGGAGTAATAATGAAGAAAAACAGATATTTGACGAAGAGGATTACAGCGGTTCTTATGTCCGCATGTCTGATTGTAACGGGAAGCGCACAGGTGTTTGCTACTACGATAAGCAATGCACAGTCGGAGAAGGCGGAGGCGGAGGAGAATCTGGACTCAGTGAACGATCAGATTTCGGACATTGAGAGTCAGCAGAGCAGCCTTCAGAGTGAGATTGACGCCCTGGATTCGGAGCTTGTCATGACCATTGCCAATATCTCCATTCTGGAGGATGAGATCGTCTCGAAGCAGGCGGAGCTGGAACAGGCGACGGCTGATCTGGCGGAGGCGGAGGAAAAGGAAGCGGAACAGTACGCTTCTATGAAGGAACGCATCAGTTATATGTACATAAACGGCGGAGAGATTTCTTTTTTCAGTGCTCTGCTTGGAGCGAGCAGCTTTGCCGATGCTCTGAACCGTGTACAGATGTTTGCGTCGGTTTACAGCTTTGATCGCTCTCTTTTACAGGAGTATGAAGAGACGGTGGCAGAGGTAGAAGAACTGATCGAGGAGGTTTCTGAGGAGGAAGCCGCACTGCAGGATCATCAATCGGAGCTGGAGAGCCAGAAGAGTTCTCTGAACACGATGATCGCTGAGAAGAGCGCCGAGATGGATGATTTTGATATCATGCTGGCTGAGGCTCAGTCGCTGGCAGCGGAGTACAAGGCGACGATTGAAGAACAGACTGAGCTGATCGCGCAGGAGGTGGCGGCACAGCAGGCCGCAGCGGCCGAGGAGGCCGCGCGTATCGCAGCAGCTGAATCCTCGTCGGACAGCAGTTCATCGGACAGCAGTTCTTCGGATGACAGTTCGGGCAGCAGTATCTCGACAGATGCCGGCATCTCGGGCAGCAGTTCGTCATCCGATAACAATATTCTGACCAGCAGTTCTTCGAAGAGCAGCGATTCGACAACGGGCAGCAGTACCTCGACGAGCAGCAGCTCTTCATCGAGCAGCAGCTCCTCAACAGCCAGCGGTTCCGGACAGGCAGTCGCAGATTACGCCTGCCAGTTTGTGGGGAATCCTTATGTGTGGGGTGGAGAGAGCCTGACGAACGGTGCTGATTGCTCCGGATTTGTGAAGGCGGTGTATGCGCATTTCGGTGTGTCTCTGCCGCACTCCTCTTATTCATTGAGGTCTGTCGGATACGCAGTATCCGCATCCGAGATGCAGCCGGGTGATATCGTTTGTTATGAAGGTCATGTCGCCATCTATATCGGCGGCGGAGCGATTGTTCACGCGGCCAGCGCGTCATCCGGAATTAAGATTTCCTACAATTACGCATACAGAACTGTGGTAGCGATTCGAAGAATATTCTGATGATATCGGGAAAAGTCATGAATGGATCTGCAGTCCGGTTTATGGCTTTGATACCAGGGTTAAAAGAAGATTACGAAAGGCTCACAGCCGTTCACTCTGATGAATGGTTGTGAGCCTTTTTCAGTATACAGGTGCGGAGTCATCGACTTTCATAGATGTTGGCGCGCTGCGACAGCAGCGCATGGAAGTTTACTACAGAAGATATTTTTCCAGAAAGATGGATGCGCCGTCCTCCGAAGAACTGTATTCCGTGACGTGATCTGCGCTGTTTTTGCACGTCTCAGTGGCATTTTTCAGGGCGACGCCGATCCCGGCGCAGGTAAGCATCGGCGCATCGTTGTCTCCGTCGCCGAGCGCAAGACATTCTTCCGGCGCAATCTGCAGCAGCTTCAGCGCATGGGACAGGCCGGACGCTTTGTTGGCATCCGCATGTGAGATCTCAATCCGGTAGGGGACGGCGGAGGTGATATGTACATCCGGTACGCTGCGCCGAATCGTGTTTTCAATCATGCGGTACAGACCGGCATCCTTTAAAACCAGATCCAGACTGTCCAGAACCTTCGCGTGTTCAAAAATGAAGTCAATGATGTACCGATTCGGCTTTCGGGTCTGCCGGACATAGGAAACGTTGTCCAAAGATACGCCGAACCGTGCCGGGTTCTGTACATAATCGGCGGAAGCGTAGGCTGTGCCGTCGACAAAGGCCTCGTATGTGATCTGCCCCTCCAGAAAGAAATTCCCCACACTGCGCATGATGGTCCGGACGTCGGCGGCACGTAAAAGGCACTGGTGGACCCGCTCTTCTGTCCGGATATCGTAGATGGCTGCACCGTTGGATGTCACTGCGTAACGGATGCCGTCCTGATCGCGGATGCAGGCGGGAAAGGTCGCGTATGCCCGTCCGCTCACCGGAATCAGGGCGATCCCTTTTTCGTATATTTTCGTCAGTGTATGCCGGGTCCGTTCGGATAAAACCTTATCATCATTCAGTATGGTAGAATCCAGGTCAAACGCGACGGCTTTTATTTTGGAAAAATCTGATTGCATATATGGAATCTCCTTTATCAGTTTGGTTTTTATGTCTTTCATTGTAATGGATTTTGAAATAATCGTAAAGGGGAATGAGAACGCTTTTTTCAATTTCATTGTCTGCGAAAGGCTCGACAGAGTGTGGACGAATGTGCTATGATAAATGATAACAAAAACTAAAATATGTCGCGTGTTATAAGAGGGTGAGATTGATTGAGAATTGCAATTTGTGACGATGATCAGCAGGAATTAAATCAGATGGTGGAAGCCGTGCGCGGCTGGGACCGGAGTCGTCAGCCGGAATGTTTTACGAACGGAGCGGATTTTCTGCAGGCGGCCTCGATGAAGAAACCGTTTTCGATTGTATTTCTGGATGTTTATATGCCCGGACAAAACGGTATCACGGTGGCGGAAGAGCTGCAGAGGATTTCACCGGAGACGGATATTGTGTTTGTCACCACCAGCCAGGAGCATGCGGTGGACGCTTTTTCGCTTCATGCCCTGCACTATCTGGTCAAGCCGGTGACGGTGGAGGATATCGCAGAGGCTTTTCGACGTATGACAGAATTACATACGAGGAGGCGTCCGGTGATCCGTTTCACTTCCGGCTATGAGAATTATTCTGTGTATGTGGATGAGATCTGTTATCTGCAGAGCAGCAACCATGCTACGGAGATTGCTGTCACTGACGGGAACCTGATTCGCTGCTGGAAATCGCTCGGCGAACTGGCAGAGGAACTGGGCGACGGATTCCTGAGGCTGAACCGCGGTACCATAGTCAATATGGATTATATCCGCCGACTGGGGACAGAGAGCTGCCTGCTTCAGGATGGTATGAAGTTTGAACTGTCGCGAAGAGAACGGCGGGCTATCCGTGCCGCCTATCACGATTATCTGTTCAGAAAACTGGAACAGAGAGAGGATTTCGGAGAGGAGACGGTATGACCTGTGAATTTTATTTGCGCCATTTTTTCGGATTTATGATTCAGTTCGGGTTTTGCAGTATTCTTTGTCTGATTCCGTTTCGAAAGACCGGATTTCGTATTTCGAGAAAGATGATATATCTTGTCTTTGCTGCGATGATGCTGGCTGATTCCGCTGTGTTTTCCCTGCTGACCGGCTGGCTTTATCCGCTGTTGGCAAATAATATTGCGATTTTCGGAAATTTCTTCATGCTGGCGGCTATACTGCTGTTTTCGCTGCTGTATTTTCGGCTGATCCGGGCGGATGTTACAGAAAAGCTGATGGTGGTCATGCTCACCATATTTTATGCGGCTACGCAGTATCTTCTGGTGAACCTGATCACGCCTGTGCTTTCCGAATCTGAATCCCAGGAGTTATATGCGCCTGAATACCTTTTCCTGTTTGCACTCACGGCGGCAATTTTATTTCCGATTATGGCAGTGTTTCTTGAGAAGGTAGTAAGACCATGGCTCTGCGAAATCGGCATGGATAACATCCGGCGGGAGTTTATGCCCGTGCTGATGATGACGGTGATTTACCTTGCCCTGATTGTCTTTTACAGCTCCTGGATGTCGAACAGAGAGGGAATTTACTGGTGGCTGATCATCCCCCCGTTTTTGCTTACCACCGCGATTCTGTTTATATATTACTGGAGAATTTTCTGGGAGTCTGTCAGACGCAGGCGGGATGAAGAATACCGGAGAACGATGGAAATTCAGAATATCCAGTATAAGGATATTCAGCGGGACATCGAAAATACCAGGCGGATACGCCATGACATGAGGCATTTTCTCAGCGGATTATACCATATGCTTCAGAACGGTGAGACAGAGCGGGCGATATCATTTCTGGAAGAGGGCATTCAAACAGTCGACGGGACGGGAACCGCAAATTTTTGCCGGGACAGCGCGGTCAATGCACTGCTGCAATATTATGTGCATCTGGCAGAGGAGGAGGATATTCACTGCAGGGTGAAAGCGGAATGTGAGGACCTCCGTATCTCTCCGGTAGATCTGACCATTCTGTTCGGAAACGCCATGGAGAACGCAATTCATGCCTGCGGGGCAATCTCAGAACAGCGGTGGATGGATGTTCAGGTCGGCGTTCTGGGAGGTAATTTTATTGTCCAGATCACAAATCCGTGCAGGAGTGTCCGGCCCTCCGGCAGGTATCGCCTGAATGGGGAGTTTCTTCCGGCGGAGGCGTACGCAAGCCAAAACAGGGGGGGTGGGTATGGTCTGGAAAGTATTGCTCGGATTGCGGAAAAATATGACGGCGAGGCGGGATTTCGGTATGACGCGGTGGAACGGACATTCACCACCAGAATCATAATAGAACTGCATGAGGAAAGTTTTGCCTGATACAGGCGTCCATGTATCCGATGCGGCCGGTCAAAGATGCCGCGCAGACGGCAAAGTTTACCCGAATGGTACTTCTGGTTTCGCGAATGGTATGTACAGAATTCACGAAATTGTAGTATAATTACGTTATGGTTACCGGGAAATATGCAGCGGTATATGGAGGAGAGCTATGTTGAAACTACCACATAAAGAAATATCTGTCGTGTATTAAAAATGAAGTAAGGTTGAAATGATAATCAATAAAGGAGTGAAGTAAAATGAAAAAAGTTATTGCTTTTTGTCTGACTGTTTTGCTGTGTATTTCACTTTCATTTACAGCGTTGGCTGTAGATTCGGAGGGACAGGCGGACACATCTGAAACGGCTGTGACGATTCTCTACACGAACGATATACACACGTATATTGACGGAGATCTGACCTATTCCATGGTGGCGGCTTATCGGGATTCCCTGGATGATGCGCTGCTGGTCGACGCGGGCGATCACCTTCAGGGAACTGCCTACGGCGGAATGGACAACGGAGAAAGCATTATCAAGATCATGAACGCTGCAGGGTATGATCTTGCCACCCTCGGCAACCATGAGTTTGACTATGGTATGGAGGGCGCGCTCAATGCCATTGAATGGGCTGATTTTCCCTATGTTTCCTGCAATTTTTACCATGTGGAAGACGGTGTAGCGGGAGAAAATGTGCTGGACAGCTATCAGGTATTTGAGGTGAACGGGGTTCGAATCGCTTTTGTGGGGATCACGACACCGGAGTCCCTCAGCAAATCCACACCGAAATATTTTCAGGATGAGGATGGGAATTTCATCTATGGTATAGCCGGCGGCACAGACGGATCAGAGCTGTATGCTTATGTGCAGGAGGCCATTGATGCGGCGGCAGAAGAGGCAGATTATGTTATTGCGCTGGGGCATCTGGGTGTAGATCCCAGCTCTGTGCCGTGGACCTCGGAGGAGGTGATCGCGAACACCACCGGTCTTGACGCTTTTATTGACGGCCATTCCCACACGACGATGGAGGCAGAGTATGTCACGGATCTCGACGGCAACGAAGTGCTGCTGACACAGACCGGATGCTATTTCAGCGCTCTGGGGGAGATGACGATTTCATCCGATGGTGTCATCACGACGGAGCTGCTTACCGCGGAGGATCTCGCGGATGTCACACCTGACGCTGATGTTTTGGCGATCGAGCAGGACTGGATCAATGAGATTGACGAGGTACTGGGCGAAAAGATTGCGGAAACGGATATTGAATTTACGGTGAACGATGAGGATGGCAATCGTCTCGTCCGTATGGGAGAGACGAATCTGGGCGACTTCAACGCGGATGCCTATTATTGGTATATGAACGAAGCGGACGGTATCGGGTGCGATATTGCGATTATGAACGGCGGCGGGATTCGCGATTCTGTGGCGGCCGGCGACTGGACGTATCTCACCTGTAAAACCGTCAACCCGTTTGGAAACGTGTTGTGTGTGGTGGAGGTCAGCGGACAGGCTATTCTCGACGCGCTGGAGTTCGGCGCCAGGTATATCACGGTCGGAGAGAGCGGAGGTTTCCTTCATGTGGCCGGTCTCACCTATGAGATAGATATGGCTGTTGAGAGCACGGTGCAGGAGGATGAGAACGGAACCTGGGTGGGAGGACCTTCAGAGTATCGTGTGAAAAACGTACAGGTATATAATCAGGAGACCGGCGAATACGAGGATCTGGATGTGGATCGGACCTACTCCGTGGGCGGAACAAATTATACCCTTCGAAATTGCGGAGGCGGATTCGATATGTTCTCCGATGTTGAGCTGATCAGGGACTACATTGTGGAAGACTATATGGCGCTGGCTGCGTATGCGCAGGCATTTGCAGATTCAGATGGGAACGGTTATGCGGATATTTCTACGGAAACCAGCCCTCTTTACGCCTATGAGGGATACCTTCTCAATTATGAGGATGGTTACGGATCCGGCAGAATCTCTGTTACCTGCAGTCATGTATGGGATGAAGGTACGGTCACGGTCGAGGCGACAGATGAAGAGGATGGCGTGATGACCTATACCTGTACCGTCTGCGGCGAGACAAAGACAGAGGTGATCGCGGCAACCGGCAGCGGCTCCGACAGCGATGCCGGGAGTGACTCGGACAGTGATACCGACAGTGACTCAGACAGTGATACCGGCAGCGGTTCCGACACCGACAGCGACAGCAGCTCAGACAGTGATACTGACAGCGGCTCTGACAGTTCAGGTTCTGGATCATCCACAGCCAGTGGCACGAGTACAACAGCCGGCAGTTCCGTCACCTCTCCGCAGACAGCCGATCAGGCAGCTCTGTGGATATGGCTGGCAGTCGCGTTAGCCGGCGGATTCGGAGTTGTATATACGGCTGCATCCCGCAGGTCAGAGAAATAACACGGAAAAAGAGAGATTTCGTACAATGGAAAAAACAATGGACAGAAGAAAGCCTTTGATATGGATCATCCTGATTTTGCTGGTGGCTAACCTGTGCGCTACAGGCGGCGTTGTCATTTATCTTTCCGGAGATCACCGCGCGGAGGAGTCCGGCACCGCTTTTACTGAGAGCGAGCAGACGACTTGTTACACGATTTACATTGGCACGAATGACAAGGACACCTATACACAGCTGATTTCTCTGGATGAAGCAAAAGATATGGTGAACGCAATCTGTGCCCGGTATGTGGAGGGTTATACGGTGACGGAGGCGGAAGGAGGCTGGGTCGACGAAACGGGAACACTGACCGAAGAGCAGACCCTTGTCTACAGCTTCACGGATGTGCAGGAAGAGGATCTGATATCCATTATGGATGAAGTGCTGAAGGCGTTGAATCAGAATTCGATTCTTGTTGAAACCTCTGATGTACAAAGCTTTTATTATGATGGAGAATAGACCAAATCCTGAGTATGGAATTCATCGGTTATTCTGAGTCTGATGAGAACAGGAGTGTTTTTTCTGAAAATGAAACATACTGGATCGAGAAGTCATGTCGGAAAATACGCGCTTTCTGTATTGCGGAAGAACTGGACACAGCCGGGCATCATTCCAAAGCCGTCCTGCCCGGGCGACTTATGATGTTTACCATATTCAGTTTGCAAACGCCAGAGCGATGCCGCGGGCAAAGCGCAGCATAGTGTCTTTACAGCAGGGGCATTCACGGATGTCCCTGTTGAAAAGATAGAGGATAAGCTCGCATAGTTGTTCCAAATAAAAACAGATGACATGTATCAGATCCTCAGGAGGGTGCTTAGATGAAAATGGAATATCGGTCACGTATCCTCACGAAGAATCTTCAGGTATTGCTCGTAAGAATACACTCTTGCTTTCGTACCTTTTGTGTTCTCCAGAAGAATACCCAGACGACAAAAGTCTGCGACATATCTGGCGACAGTATTATATGCCATGTTAAGTGAGACAGCAGTTTTCTGAATTTCTATGATAGGATTTTGCTCAAGATAGGAAAATAGCTGCATGGCGTTTTTCCTGGAGCGGGTTCCAAAGGAATCAGTGACAAGCTGCTGGTTACTGTCATGGAGCGCAGACAGTTGATCAACCGTTCGAATGGCATCTTCGGCAGAGGTAGCAATTGCACGGAGGAAAAACCTGACCCACTGCTCGTAGTCACCTGTGCGCCTGACTTCAGACATGCGATCATAGTACTCAACACGATTCTGCTTGAGGTACCAGGAGAGATACAGTGCGGGAGAAGAAAGCACATGGTTTTTCATCAGGTATAGGGTAATAATTAACCGCCCGATTCGGCCATTTCCATCCAGAAATGGGTGGATTGTCTCGAACTGGTAATGAATCAATGCAATACGAATCAGATGATCTATGGAGTCTTCCGCATTGATGAACTTTTCGAGGTCAGACATAGATTCAATCATATACTGAGGGTTTGGCGGGATGTAGCGGGCATTTTTCAAGGTGCTTCCCTGGCCGCCGATCCAGTTTTGGGAATAGCGAAACTCACCAGGATTTTTTTCCTGACCACGAACGTTCTCCATCAGGACAGCATGGGTTTCGCGGATCAGCCGATTGCACAATGGCAGAGACTGAAGGCGATTTACGGCAAAATCAACAGCTCGAATGTAATTGACGACATCAGCTACATCACGATTCGTATTCTCTTCGAACAATGGGTTGAGAATATCATCTAAGGTAGCCTGCGTGCCCTCAATCTGCGATGAGAGCAGAGCTTCTTTCCGGACATACATAGACACAAAGAGCTGTATATTGGGGATGCGCTTTGTGAGACCATCCAGAAGTTTGAGCTGGCTGTGAGCAGAAATCAAAAGCTGTGTCATTTCCTCATTGATATTTATCGGAGGGACTGGAGGAAGAGAGGATGGAAGAAATGACTGGTAAGCCGTATCTCCGGACAGGTTTGTAACAAATTTTCCGGCGCGGATTTTATTATCCATTGAGATACCAACCTTTCTGTGAATTTGAAAATACTGATTCAATTTTAATCGAGATATTTCAGAAAGTCAAGAGAATTTGAAATATAGAGAGGTAACAATTTCAAGTTCGAGCAAAAAACAGAAATAGCAGGGACAAAACAGGGCAGTAGATTTCAATTTCGAGCTAAGAAGAATTTTGTACATTTGAGTATTTATTAAAAGACCCTGATGAGCAGCCAGTAAGGCTTTCTCGTGAGGATCTTGTAATAAGCACTTAAGGCCAGTGCTTAGGAACGATTTTTTGCGCAAAATGGCAGATGCGAATGGGAGGCCGGCCGAGCCTCTCCGCAGCTGTGATATAGGCATATTGATTTTGGGCGATCTGAAGCGCGCATTTCCTCCGGCAAAGGAATACTGGGTGATCGACGGCGCGATCGCCGGGCAGAATATGATCCTTGCGGCAAAAGGGCTTGGGACGTGGCCGCAGATGGACAGGGTGGAGAACCAGAGAACACTGTTCTCGCTGCCGGATACAGTTGTCCCTCACTCCATCATAGCTTTCGGTTATCCGGCAGAAGAAAAGGATGGTGTGCATCCCGATTATGAAGCAGATCGGGTGCATTTTGAGGAGTGGAAAAAAGCCTGAAATAGTTGTTTTTGCCGATCCTAATGGTTCTGGAAAAAGCACATTTACAGAATTATTGAAACCGAATATGGATTATATAAATGCGGATGAAATAAAAAAGAACCTCAAGTGTTCTGATATTGAAGCAGCACAGATAGCAGAAAAACAAAGGGAGGAGCATTTAGAAAAATGTGAGGATTTTTGTTTTGAGACAGTGCTGTCTACGGCCAGGAATTTGAATTTGTTGCAAGGGATATTTTATTCGATGTTATTATATCCTGACTGCTGATCCCGGTATTAATGTCTTTCGCGTCAGGTCAAGGGTGGACTCCGGCGGTCATGATGTCCCGGAAGCTTTCGTAAGGATACAGATTGCCGTAGGCATGAAAGCAGAGATAAATGAAGTGCTGTATGATTATCTGCACAGAGAAGATTTCGGGATATGAAAGTGAAATGGGATATTAGAAAGAGACAAATTCAAGCAAATTGATTATATATTATATTAATGATAGAACAAGTGGCGGAGCCAATATACCGGGCTCCGCTTATTTTATGCCTGTCTGGTGGAAAGGAGGCGATTCTATGGGTGTTGGTGATTGCGTTGAACTGTGCAACCCTGATCGCAGCGGAAGTAGCAAGGAACATGGATGATTAAAAGAAAATAACTATCGGAAAGGAGATGGAACGCGAGATGGTCGGCGAAGTCAATGATTCGGTGGTGGCGGAGAATGAGATACTGTCTGACCACGCATATTTCTGTGATAAGGAAAAAGGCATTCTGGAAGCGGTATAGGGAGGTGGTACATATGCTGGTGGCTGTGTTGAGAGTGGTGATCGGTACTCTTGCCGGGGCTTTCATCTGGTTCCTGTTCCGGGTGTGGCATGACGGTAAGAGTGAGTGACAGACAAAGAAACATGGGAAAAGGAGTAGTAAGCGGTGGAAGGACATGTAATTCCATTTTCCATCGCAAGATAGAATCTATTATGATAAGTGAAGTAGTAATCTCAGGAGGTGAAAATTATGCCTGCACAGGAAATAGAAGAATTAAAAAATCATTTCGTGGATCAACTGCTTCCGGTGCAGATATATCTGTTTGGCTCCTACGCAAATAATACTTATACGGATGAAAGTGATTTGGATTTTTACATTGTAGTCAAAGATGGAACATCGGATATTGCCGCAGAGACATCAAAGGCATATAAGGCAGTGCGCAGTGTGATACAACTGAGTTTATCATCAATTCGGTAGAAGCTTATTTAAGAACTCATGCATCGAATGATAATAGACGCCACCAGCACTATTCCCAGAACCACAGTCAATACATCCTGCTTGTCTGACAATGACGTTAAAAATAAGCGCCTATCAAAATATATAAAATAGAAAAGAAAAGTACTAAATC
This sequence comes from Clostridiales bacterium, assembly GCA_021201535.1. Taxonomy (GTDB): domain Bacteria; phylum Bacillota; class Clostridia; order Lachnospirales; family Lachnospiraceae; genus Eubacterium_I. The sequence goes on from JAJQEU010000060.1 coordinate 12,114, forward strand.
AGGGGGGCTAGATGTTTTCTCAGCCTCTTCTTTTTTCGTTTCCCTGGTGAAAGGATATCCGATGATGATCGAACTGTTTACGAGGAAAACGGACGTGATACAGGCCATTTGCAAGAATTGATTTTATTTTCAGAAAAAGAGTGTAAGGATGGTGGAAGTCTGCTATAATAGAAACAAGTGCGAAGAAAGAATGGCTGTTTTGTTGTGGTACAATCCGTGCAGGGTATGAAGAGGGGGGTGAGCGTATGGGCTATTATTTAAATAGCAGCAAAGTATTGTCGCTGTATGAAAGCGAAGTGAAAAAACCATATTTTGTTGATAAGACAGATATATTGAATGAACTGATCCCGCTCGTGGAGCAGGGGAATAATCATGTTTGCATCACCCGTCCGCGGCGTTTTGGCAAATCCGTAATGGCGTCCATGATTGGTGCCTTTTTTAGCAGAGGGTTTGACAGCAGCAGTATCTTTGATTCGTTGAAGATAGCGTCAGCAGGGAATTATCGAGAACATTTGAATCAGCATAATGTGATTTATATTAACTTTATCAAATCAGCAAATATGAACAGCAGCTATGACGAATTTATTAAGAGCATAGAAATGTTTATTGTCAGAGATCTTCGGAAGAGTTTTCCTGATGTTGATTATTGGAATGGGCTGTCCCTCCCTGACTATCTCGGAATCATCCATGAAGAGACAAATGAAGTGTTTCTGTTCGTGTTTGATGAATGGGACTGCATTTTTCATAAGGGTTATACGACAGACGAGGACAGGAAGAACTTTATCAACTGGCTTGCGGCATTGACAAAAGACACAGGGTATGTATCCCTGAGTTACATGACAGGCGTCCTCCCGATCGCGAAGTATTCGAGTGGCAGCACTATCAATAACTTCTTTGAATATACGATGGCAACGGATGATCAGTTCAGCGAATATTTCGGCTTCACGGATGATGAAGTTGATGAGCTTTATTTAAGGTATGAAGCACGGACACCAAACTGTCTGATAGAAAGAGAAGATTTAAAATACTGGTATGATGGTTATCATACGCCGTCTTCCGAGCGGATGTATAATCCGAGATCGGTTGTAGAGGCATTGACACGTAACCAGATTCGAAGTT
>JAJQEU010000104.1 GCA_021201535.1 Clostridiales bacterium
TGTCAAGTTTTTTTGTTGTAAAAAGATTGACACGGAAATAATTCTGGGGTATAGTAAAGAAACTTCATGAGGGAGTAGTTTGCGTTCAGACGTGATTTGTCAACAATCTCGGTCACAGGACCTGGCAAATCTTAAATAATGAGACTCATGTGTGCTTTTGGCATACATGGGTTTTTTTATGCACAGGGATGCGAGAGGAATATGACAGCTGAGCTGTCCACACCCCGCGCGGCGAGTATGAGGCAAAAGCTGTCTCCTGCTCGATTGCAGGGATGTATAAGGAATTCTTCAGAGAGGAGTCTGGTTTTTATGACAGCTTACATTATTTTAGTGATTGGATTTGTACTTTTGATAAAAGGTGCAGATTTTTTTGTGGACGGTGCAGCGTCGATCGCGCAGAAGCTCAGGGTGCCGGGATTTATCATCGGAATGACGGTGGTGGCGATGGGAACCAGTGCTCCGGAATGTGCCGTCTCGATTACGGCATCCATAAGAGGCAGTAACGGCATGGCGATCAGCAATGTGATCGGCTCCAATGTATTCAATCTGCTGGTGGTCTGTGGTATGTGTGCTTTGTTTTCTCCGCTGGTGATAAAAAAAAGCACTCTGAAAAAGGAGTTTCCGTTTTCTATTCTGGCAGCGGTTATACTGCTTGTCCTCGGAGCAATCGGTATGTCGGTGAACCGGGTGGAGGGTGTGATTCTTCTCCTTGTTTTTGTGTTTTTTCTGTCCTGGATGGTTTTATCCGCTACAAAAGCAATGGGGGCCGGGCAGGAAATCGAATCGGGAGAAATGAAGGAACTGTCGAATCTCCGCTGTGTTTTATATGTGATCGGGGGCATGGCGGCCATTGTGGCCGGCGGGCAAATGGTGGTAAATTCCGCTGAGGTTATTGCTTTGCGGTTCGGCATGAGTGAGACGCTGGTCGGTCTGACGATCTGTTCTATCGGAACATCTTTGCCGGAGCTGGTCACCTCGATTGTGGCGGCAAGAAAAAATCAGGCAGACATGGCACTCGGAAATGTGATCGGTTCTAATATTTTTAATATTTTGCTTGTGGGCGGCCTCGCGACGGCGATCAGTCCGATTGCCGTAACGCAGAGCAATCTGACAGATCTGGGTTTCCTTATTGCGGTCAGTGCATATATGCTGCTGCTGGTCTGGAAGCGGCAGGAACTGCGCCGGGGCGGAGGAATCAGCATGCTGGTGATCTATGGCGCTTATATGATATACATCTGTTTGAGAGATACCGGCTTTTTCTTCTTCTGAGAAGAGATCACGTTCGTCAGTTGACAGACACGCCGTCTGGCATTTTTACTGATATACACAATTGACCATAATTTATAATTTTTTTAGATTCAGGAACTTGGCTGAATATGGCAAATAGGGTATAATGAAAACAGTTATTGAGTATTGCGTGATGACATAACAGAGGGTTATATTCTGAAAACAATTGACAAAAAGGAAGGGGTTCTATTATGGCAGGTATGGATTTTTTTAACAAATTGGGCAGTTCGATTTCGTCTGCAGGCAAGGATGGCCTGAATAAGGCGAAGGAGATGAAGGATTCGGCGAAGATTTCACTGGATATCAAGGAACGTGAGAATTCGATTCAGAAAATGTACCGTGAGCTGGGAAAGGCTTATTATCAGGATCACAAGGATGACATTTCTTCGGAATACAGCGATCGCATCGCATCCATTAAGGCGGCCTTTGAGGAGATCGGTGAGTTAAAATCAAATCTTGATGATGTTCGCGGTATCCGGAGATGTCCGCATTGTGGAAAGGTGGTCTCTCCGGAGGCGAAGTTCTGCGCGAGTTGCGGTGAGAAGTGCGAAGAGGAAATCGTCGAGTGCGAGGTTGTCGGGGATGAGGCCGGAGCAGAGGAAGGCACGGTGGATGATATTGTTGCCGAAGCGGAGGAAGGCACGGATGACGATATTGTTGCCGAAGCAGAAACGGCTGACAGGACAGCTTCTGAGGATTTGGAATCCTGAGAGATTTTTTGAATCATGATCATTGTTTTTTGTGACAGATGGGCAGGTTCCGTACATAAAGGAATCTGCCGTTTTTCTTTCTCATTTTATGAATTTCAGGCGCTTATTAACGATTTTTTGTGCACAATAGCAAAATTTTCTGTTCCGGTTTATCCGGGTCAGGAATTAACAGGCATTTTTGGTGTTTCCGCAGCTGCTGAAATATCCATTGAAAATGCGGTCTGTTTATGGTATGTTTTTAATAAAACAGTTTCCGGATACTCCCGGGTCAGCAGGAAACGGGAGTATTTTGAAAGATAATGAAGGAAAAGAGGATATTGATACAATGTGCAAAGCATATAAAGGGAAGTTCTATATGACGACCGCGATTGCCTATACCTCAGGCAAGCCTCACATCGGCAATACGTATGAGATTGTACTGGCGGATGCAATCGCGCGGTATAAACGGCAGGAGGGATACGATGTTTATTTCCAGACCGGTACGGATGAACATGGACAGAAGATCGAGCTGAAGGCGGAGGCGGCGGGGATTACGCCGAAGGAGTATGTGGACCGGATTGCGGGGGAGGTAAAATCCATCTGGGATCTGATGAATACTTCCTATGATAATTTTGTCCGGACGACTGACGCGGATCATGAAGCTCAGGTACAAAAGATTTTTAAGCGGCTGTATGAACAGGGCGATATTTATAAAGGATATTATGAGGGACTCTACTGCACGCCCTGTGAGTCGTTTTTTACGGAATCGCAGCTGGTGGACGGCAGGTGTCCTGACTGCGGCGGGGAGGTCCAGCCGGCGAAGGAGGAGGCATATTTCTTTAAAATGAGCAAATATGCGGACCGCCTGATCGAGCATATTAACACGCACCCGGAGTTTATACAGCCGGTGGCACGGAAAAATGAGATGATGAATAACTTCCTTCTGCCGGGATTGCAGGATCTCTGTGTTTCCAGGACATCCTTTACCTGGGGAATACCGGTGGATTTTGACCCGAAGCATGTCGTATATGTGTGGCTGGACGCGCTGACGAACTATATCACCAAGATTGGATATGATGCAGACGGGGATTCATCTGAGCTTTTTAAAAAGAACTGGCCGGCGGATCTGCATCTGATCGGGAAGGACATCATCCGTTTTCACACGATTTACTGGCCGATCTTTCTGATGGCGCTGGACCTGCCGCTGCCGAAGCAGGTATTCGGCCATCCGTGGCTGCTGCAGGGCGAGGGCAAGATGAGCAAATCAAAGGGCAACGTTCTCTACGCAGATCAGCTGGTGGAGATGTTCGGTGTGGACGCGGTTCGGTATTTTGTTTTGCACGAGATGCCGTTTGACAATGACGGCGTGATTTCCTGGGAACTTCTGGTGGAACGAATGAATTCCGATCTGGCAAACACGCTGGGCAATCTGGTGAACCGCACGATCTCCATGAGCAATAAGTATTTTGACGGTGTGGTCACCAATGCCGGAACGGCGGAGCCGGTGGACGATTCGCTGAAGGCGGTTGTCACTTCGACGCGCGACCGGGTGTCCGCAAAGATGGCAGATCTCCGGGTGGCGGACGCGATCACGGAGGTTATGACGCTGTTTAAGCGGTGCAATAAATACATTGACGAGACGGAGCCATGGGTTCTGGCGAAGAATGAGGCGATGCAGCCGCGGCTGGCGACGGTTCTCTACAATCTGGTGGAGAGCATCAGCATCGGCGCGAATCTGATCTTCAGCTTTATGCCGGAGACGGCACAGAAGATTCTTTCCATGTTAAATGACCGCGTGCGGGAGTTTGATGAACTTGCTTCTTTCGGATTGTACGAGGATGGAAAGAAGGTGACAGATGCTCCGGAGATCCTGTTTGAACGACTGAAGCTGGATGAAGTGCTCGCAAAGGCGGAGTCGTTACAACCGGCCGTGGCCGACGGACACGGGACGGCGGGGGACGACACTGTCGGTATTGACATAGAACCGAAGGATGAGATTACTTTCGGGGATTTTGAAAAAATGCAGTTCCGGGTCGGCGAGATCATCGCCTGTGAGGAGGTAAAGAAGTCGAAAAAGCTGCTCTGCTCCCAGGTGAAGATCGGAAGCCAGATAAAGCAGATCGTATCCGGAATTAAAAAATATTATTCCGCTGAGGAGATGGTTGGAAAGAAGGTTATGGTTCTGGTGAACTTAAAGCCGGCGAAGCTGGCGGGTGTCCTTTCTGAAGGCATGCTTCTGTGCGCGGAGGACGCGGACGGAAATCTCGCGTTGATGACTCCGGAACGGGAGATGCCGTCCGGAGCGGAGATCAGCTGATGATTTTCGATACACATGCACATTATGACGACGAACAGTTTGACACGGATCGGGACACACTGCTGCAAAGTATGCGTGGCCGGGGCGTGGGATGCATTGTTAATGTGGGTGCTTCCATCGCGGGCTGCCGCGCCGCCGTCCGGCTGGCCGGACAGTATGATTTTATGTATGCGGCGTTGGGCGTCCATCCGGATGAGGTGGGTGGCATCGATGATGGTTTCTTTTCCTGGATGCGCAGTGAAGCGGAGTCGAATCCGAAGGTGGTCGCCATCGGTGAGATCGGGCTGGACTATCACTGGGATGTGGAACCGCGCGAAGTACAGAAGGAGTGGTTTCAGCGTCAGATGGAACTGGCGCGGGATCTCTCACTGCCGATTGCGGTTCACAGCAGAGATGCAGCGCAGGACACCTTTAATCTGATCTCCCGTTATGGGAGAGACTTGCCGGGCATTCTGCACTGTTTTTCCTATTCGCCCGAGATGGCGGCGGAGTATGTGAAGCTGGGATACTACATCGGTCTCGGCGGGGTGGTAACCTTTAAGAAAGCGAAGAAAGCGAAGGAGACGGCGCGGATCATTCCTCTGGAGCGCATCGTGCTGGAGACGGATTGTCCCTATATGGCGCCGACACCGTTTCGGGGGAAAAGAAACTCTTCCGACCTTATTATCTATGTTGCGGAGGAGATTGCACGGATAAAAGAGATTTCGACAGAAGAAGTGATTTCCGTGACGGAAGAGAACGCGAAGCGGCTGTTTCAGCTCTGAGAGGATGACGATATATGAGCAGACCGGTACCCAGACCCTATCTGGCGAATCCGCAGATTACGAAAGCGGTTCTGGACAGATATAAATTTACCATACAGAAGAAATACGGACAGAATTTTCTGATCGCGCCCTCTGTGCCGGAGGAGATCATCTGCGCGGCGGGCATCACGAAAGATGATTTTGTTCTGGAGATCGGACCGGGAATCGGCACTATGACTCAGTATCTCGGCGCGAATGCCCGGGAGGTGACGGCTGTTGAGATCGATCGGATGCTGATCCCGGTTTTGGAGGATACGCTTCAGGGTTATCATAATGTGGAGGTGATCAACCGGGACATCCTGAAGGTCGATATTCAAAAACTTGCGCAGGAGAAGAATCAGGGATGCCCGATCAAAGTGGTCGCAAACCTGCCTTATTATATCACGACACCGATCATCATGAGTCTGTTGGAGAGCCATGTGCCGATCGAGAGCATTACCGTTATGGTTCAGAAAGAGGTGGCGGACCGGATGCAGAGCGAGCCGGGGTCGAAGGATTATGGTGCGCTTTCGCTGGCGGTGCAGTATTTTGCACGGCCGGAGATCGTGGCAGAGGTTCCGCCGAATTGTTTTCTGCCGCAGCCGAAGGTAGGCTCCGCGGTGGTGCGGCTGACCGGGTATGTCAAACCGCAGGTAATGGTGCGGGATGAGGCACTGCTGTTTCGCCTGATCCGCGCGTCCTTTAACCAGCGCAGAAAGACGCTGGTAAACGGTCTGAAAAATTCCCCGGAGCTGTATTTTTCAAAGGAGCAGATTGAGGCGGCGGTTACGGCGATCGGGAAGCCGTTGACTGTCCGGGGCGAGACGCTGACGCTGGAGGAGTTTGCGGCACTGGCAGATCTGTTGTCCGACCAGTAGATATGGTGTGGCACAAGGGAAAATGGATGCGACACCTGATGAAAATGCAAGCAGATGGAAGTGTTTGATTCTGGAATGAATCAGAATCCGGAGTCATAAAGTTTTACTATGAAAGAAAAAGTAAAGCTTTATGGCTCAGTTTTGATTTTAATCCTTTTTATTCCCTGGTTGCTGACTGTGTATCTGCACGGCGGTCTGTCCGGTTTTTCCCCAGCTTCGGAGGCGGACGAGCAGCTGGAGGCGCAGGTTGTATCTGTCCTGGCTTCAGACATTCCCGCTGATTACGAGCTGGAATGTCTGAAAGCGCAGGCGATCATTGTCCGGACAAACCTCCGCCGGACGGACGGGGAGGATGATGGCGGCTGGGATGAGGCGGCCATGCAGGAGGCGTGGGGAGAGGATTATGAGAAAAATCTGGAAAGAATCCGGACAGCGGCCGCGGAGACGGAGGGAGAGGTGCTCACCTGTGAGGGAGAGCTGATCTATGCGGCTTATCACATGGCTTGCAACGCGAAAACACGCGACGCCGCAGAGGTTCCGGGACAGGAGACGTACACGTATCTGCAGAGTGTGGCGAGCGCGGACGACATTCTGGCGGATGGGTTCCTGTATGTCGGCTATATGGAAAAAAGCGAGTTTGCCGGGGCATTGGCGGAGTTGTTCCGGGACGAGGAAATTGACGCGGATCAGATGCCGGACGCACTGCAGATTACGGAGCGGGACGCCGCAGAATATGTCACGCGGGTGCAGGTCGGCTCCACGGTCGTAAACGGTGAGGCGGTGCGCGCCGCGCTGGGGCTTTCCTCTGCCTGTTTTTACTTTTCTGAGCTGGAGGGGAAGATTCGCATTGTCACAAAGGGTGTCGGGCATGGGCTGGGCTTCAGCCAGTATGGGGCGCAGCAGCTGGCACTGAAAGGATATTCCTGTGCGGAGCTTCTGCAGTATTACTATACCGGCGTGGAGATTGAGAGCCGATAAAACAAAAAGATATGTTCTGAATAAGATTTCCTCTTATGGCAAAACTATAAGAAAAGAAATACGTGTGTCGGCCAAAAGGAGGAAATATGGGTAAGTTCAGAAAAAATCAGAAATCATATCTCACGATCGGGGTAATTACCCTGGCGGCCGTGATCGTGCTGGCAGGAATATCCTACAGACAATCGAAAACGGAGGAGACGGACGAGCAGGAAGCGGTGATCATGGCGGAATCAGAAAGGACGGAAGACGCAGCATCCGACGACAGGGATCTGGCTTTGTCTGACACGGCGGGAGACGAAGGCGGCGATTCTGCGCCGTCCGATGTGGCAGATGAGGACAGCGCAGCTGTGTCAGGCAGCGCGGAAGAAGACAAAGATGCGTCAAAGTCAGGGGATAATGCTGCATCGTCAGAAAAAACGGATATGTCCGGCATGACAGACGGAAGTACGCAGGGAGCATCGTCCATTGAGGGAACAACGGAGGAGACAGTGGAGACGATGGCGTCGACGGCAGCTCTGTCTTTTTCTGAATCTGATGTGCTGCGCTGGCCGTTGCAGGGAGATATTCTGATCAATTACAGCATGGATGAGTCCGTTTATTTTGCGACGCTGGATCAGTATAAGTACAATCCCGCCATGATTATCCGCGGAGATGTCAATGCGCAGGTGTCCGCGGCGGCGGCGGGACAGGTCACCAGTATTGAGACGACGGCGGAGATTGGCGAGACGGTCACGATGGATATCGGAAATGGCTATCAGCTGGTCTACGGGCAGCTGAAGGATCTGCAGGTGGCGGAGGGCGACTTCGTGGAAACGGGCGACCTGATCGGCTATGTCAGCGAGCCGACAAAGTATTACAGCGTGGAGGGCAGCAATCTGTATTTTGCGATGACGAAGAACGGTGAGCCGGTGAATCCGTTAAATTATCTTGAGTGACGGATGAGAAAAACAAAATAAGAGTGGCAAAATGAACGGAAATGTGTATAATACTATATGTTGTGATGGTAATTGCAATCGTTGCATGATGACGAACCGGATTTCTGGAGATCTCTTCCGGCGAAGTGGTTTTTCTGTGCCGAACCGTAAACGATGCGGTGCAAAGAACGAAACGTAATACAGAAAAAGGACAGCGGTTCCATGATGGATAAAATACACATTTCACACGATTGCGTTGACATAGATGGATCCGTGTAAGTTTCATCTGCGGAGACATCCGGCGGCCGCGGACTGCCGGGTACATAGAGCGCAGTCTGTAATCAAGATGCCGGGTTTCCAAAGCCATAAGTACGGATGCAGGTATTTGATTTCCGGTTTTCTGACCATGGTATCATTTATATCAATGATTTACGGTGAGGCAGTTTTATGAATTATACGTATATGCTGGAGTGCGGGGACGGGAGCCTTTATACCGGCTGGACCAACGATATCGAAAAGCGCCTGGCGTCCCATCGAAGCGGCGCCGGGGCAAAATACACCCGCGGGCGCGGGCCGCTGAAGCTGGTTTATCTGGAAGTGCTGGAGTCTCAGTCTGAGGCAATGCATCGGGAGGCATATATTAAAAAGATGAGCAGGATTGAAAAACTGGCGCTGATCCAGATGAGCGACTGGGAAGAGCATCTGGCAGAGTGGCATCTGGAGGGACTGAGGGCAACAGAAGCGGTCGGAGACTGAAGACAACAGAAGCAGTCGGGGACGGAGCGAAGGCCGGGACAGTCATAAGAACGCAAAGGAAACGGCACGGTGCCGTTTCCCGTAAAAGAGAATGAGAAAGGAAACAGACAGACGATGTTATTTGAAGAGTTGGATTTAGACCCGCGGATTCTGCGGGCGGTAAAAGAACTGGGGTTTGAGGAGGCGACGCCGATTCAGGCGCAGTCCATCCCGGCGGTGATGAGCGGCAGGGATGTGATCGGACAGGCGCAGACCGGTACGGGAAAGACGGCGGCCTTCGGTATTCCTCTGCTACATAAGGTGGATGCGGACAGCAGGAGTACACAGGCGATCATTCTCTGTCCGACCCGGGAACTGGCGATCCAGGTATCCAATGATCTGCATGATCTGGCAAAATATATGCATGGCGTTCGCATCCTGCCGATTTACGGCGGACAGGATATCAGCAGGCAAATCCGTTCCCTGAAAGGCGGCATCCAGATCATTGTGGGGACGCCGGGACGCGTGATGGATCATCTGCGGCGCAAAACGATCCGCTGCGACGAGGTGCACACGGTTGTCCTGGACGAGGCGGATGAGATGCTCAACATGGGTTTTCGCGAGGACATAGAGACGGTGTTAGGCTATATTCCGGGGGAGCGCCAGACTGTGCTGTTTTCCGCCACGATGCCAAAAGAGATCCTGGATATTACGAAGCAGTACCAGACGGATGCCATCACCATTAAGGTGGTGAAAAAAGAGCTGACGGTAAAAAATATCGAGCAGTATTATTATGATGTGCGACGGAAGGACAAGCTGGATGTGCTGACCCGTCTTCTCGATGTGCAGGATCCGAAGCTTTCTCTGATTTTCTGCAATACAAAGCATATGGTGGATGAGCTGGCGAATGAGCTGCAGAACCGCGGCTATTTTGCGGAGGGGCTGCACGGCGACATGAAACAGCAGCAGAGAGACCGTGTGATGAAAAATTTCCGTTCCGGGAAGACCGAGATTCTTGTCGCTACGGACGTTGCGGCGCGCGGCATCGACGTGGATGACGTGGAGGCTGTTTTTAATTATGATCTGCCGCAGGATGACGAGTATTATGTACACCGGATTGGCCGGACCGGCCGTGCGGGCAAGACCGGTAAGGCATTTTCCTTTGTCAAAGGGAAAGAGGTTTATAAGCTGAAAGAAATCATGCGCTACTGCAAGACGAAGATCTACGCGCAGCCGATTCCTTCCCAGCGGGACGTGGAGGAAGCGAAGTGTGAAAAGATTATGGATCAGCTGGATCAGATTATCGAGGAGGTCGATCTGACAAAAATGGTCAACCTGCTGGAGAGGCAGATTAACAGCGGGGATTATACCGCCATGGATCTGGCGGCGGCCTTTCTGTATCAGGCGCTCGGCAAATCGGAACAGGAGCGCAGTCGGCAGGAAAGCTTTGAGTTTTCGGATACCGGTGCGGAGGAGGAGGGAATGGTGCGCCTCTTTGTAAATATCGGTAAGAAGCAGCATGTCCGGCCGGGTGATATCCTCGGCGCCGTGGCAGGAGAGTCCGGTATGCCGGGCAATCTGGTCGGGGCGATTGATATGTTCGACAGCTATACCTTTGTGGAGGTACCCCGCGAGTATGGCGCGGCAGTCTTAAAAGCCATGAAAAACGCGAAGATACGCGGACGGCAAATTAATGTGGAGCCGGCCAACGCGAAGTGAGTGTCGTGCATCACACAGGATGAGATTCCGGGTGTCCGCAGGTATCACAGGATGACTTCGGCTAAGGAACTGTCCCGAAATAAACGATGGATGCGATTCGTGTATGAGTAGAAAAAAGATATCGATATTCGATAAAAAAAATGAAAAAAATATCCGAAAGTGGATTTTTCTTCCGGGATCCATAGCTGCGGTGTGTGCTTTTGCGGTTTTTATGGCAAACAGGGGAGGGCACAACACATCCTCTTTCTGGAATACTCATTCGGAAAAGGAAACTGTCTCTGATGATATTACAACCACGTCCTATCGGTACGAGCAGGAGTTTTTCTATACTTTGCGGCATTATAGTACGCTTCGAAAATATTATTTTGCCGATTACAGTACGGCGATCCCGGGTCTGGAAAACACCTGTTTTGGCACCTCAGATTCTGATCAGATGGTGCCGCAGGGAATTTGTATTGCCGGAGATTACATGTTGATCAGTGCCTATGACAAGAGCGGAATGGAAAACTCTGTATTGTATGTATTGTCTAATGAAGATGCGGCGAACAGGAAATTGCTGACGACGATTGTGCTCCCGGATAAAAATCATGTCGGAGGGATTGCTTATGACGGCAGTAGTCTGTGGGTGGCGAAGAGTACAAGCAAATGTCTCAGTGAGATTACCTATGAGCATATTGCCGAGGCAGTGTTTTCCGGCCGGAGCGTGTATGAATTGGAAGAATATGACGGAGAATTTAACTGTGGGGTTACTGCTTCCTTTGTCAGTTATCAGGAGGGGAGACTGTGGGTCGGGACAAGTCATTCTTTTGTGAACAGGCAGGGGTTGCTGACAGTGTTTCGGCAGACGGAGGAAAATGAGACAGGAGGTAAAGAAGATAATCAGGAGAAATGGGTTCGACAATTTACACTGGAGATTCCGGATTATGCACAGGGAGTGGCATTTTTTTCAGAAAGCGGAACAGATTATCTGCTGTTGAGTACTTCTCACGGAAGATTTCAGAGTTCCTGTCTGTATCTGTATGAAGAAACCATCAATGATGAGAGGGTTGTGCTTTCTCCAAAAGCAAAATTCGAGATGCCGCCCATGGCGGAGGAACTGATCAGTGATGGGGCGTATACCTATTGCCTGTTTGAGTCGGCTGCCACATGTTACAGCATCGGGGAGGGATTTCGATGTGAGTATCCGGTGGATCGGGTTTGCGCGCTGGTCAATCAGTTGTTGGCAGAAAGTGCGGAATGATCTTTGTTCTGCATATAAGGGTTTTCTTATCTTGTTTAAAAGAAAGACCGGTGCGGTGTGGAATTTATGATTTATCCACAGTGCACCGGTCCGTAACCGTTAACTTTTATTCAGCGGGAGAAAAATCCTCCTTGCCTACGCCGCAGATCGGACAGACCCAATCCTCCGGGAGATCCTCGAAGGCTGTGCCGGGAGCGATACCGTTATCCGGATCGCCGACAACCGGATCGTACTCATATCCGCAGGGATCACAAATGTATTTTTTCATCAATTTATCCTTTCTCAATCAGAATTAACTGAAGTACCTCTTTAAAAGGCCTTCAAACGCTTTGCCGTGTCTCGCCTCATCTCTGGCCATTTCATGAACGGTGTCATGGATCGCGTCGAGGTTCGCAGCCTTCGCGCGCTTTGCAAGGTCGAATTTGCCCTCGGTCGCGCCGTGCTCCGCATCTACTCTCATCTCAAGGTTCTTTTTCGTGCTGTCGGTCACTACCTCGCCGAGCAGCTCCGCGAACTTCGCTGCGTGCTCTGCCTCCTCGTAAGCGGCCTTCTCCCAGTACAAACCGATCTCAGGATAACCTTCCCGGTGCGCTACGCGAGCCATCGCGAGATACATGCCGACTTCCGAACACTCACCCTCGAAGTTCGCTCTCAGATCAGCAAGGATATCTTCGCTTACGCCTTTTGCTACGCCTACGACATGCTCGGCTGCCCAGGTCTTGTCTCCGGACTGCTCCTTGAACTTCTCTGCCGGAGCGTGGCAGATCGGACATTCTGCCGGAGCCGTGTCGCCCTCATGAACATAACCACATACTGTACATACAAATTTTGCCATAATTTACTTCCTTTCTTACTTAAAAAATAATTTTGAACCAAATCGCGCGAGTTGCGCGATAGCCTTCCCTAAGTTTTCACTGCG
>JAJQEU010000090.1:0-38336 GCA_021201535.1 Clostridiales bacterium
GAAAAATAAGGGGATTCTACTCCTTTTTTATTCTAAAAGTGTTTAAGACCGGACTTTAACACATTCTTCACGGATGTCAAGGATTTTCTAAATTAATTCCGTTTTCCGGGCCGGTATCATCTTGATTTGTATTTTTAACAATGGTATGATAGTAGCACTGAAAAAAGCAAAGGAGAACAGTTCATATGGATTTAAATGAAAAAGCACTGATTTTACATAAAGAATGGGGCGGCAAGCTCAACACGGTTCCGAAAGCCCCGGTCAATACCCGTGAGGATCTGTCCATCGCCTACACGCCCGGCGTCGCAGAGCCCTGCCGCGTGATCGCCAGAAATCCGGAGGAAGCCTACACCTACACCATGAAGGCCAACACCGTCGCCGTCATCTCCGACGGAAGCGCGGTTCTCGGGCTCGGCAATATCGGCGCGCTCGCCGCGATGCCGGTCATGGAGGGGAAATGTGTCCTGTTCAAGGAATTCGGCGACGTCAACGCCGTCCCCATCGTCCTGGATACGCAGGATCCCGACGAGATCGTTCAGACCGTGGCGGCCATCGCCCCCACCTTCGGCGGCATCAATCTGGAGGACATCTCCGCACCCAGATGCTTTGAGATCGAGGAGCGGTTAAAGTCCATGCTGAAGATTCCCGTCTTCCATGACGACCAGCACGGCACCGCCATCGTCGTCCTCGCAGGCATCATCAACGCGCTGAAAGTGACCGGCAAGAAAAAAGAAGATTGCCGCATCGTGGTAAACGGAGCCGGTTCCGCCGGGATCGCCATCACAAAGCTTTTATTAAAATATGGTTTTAAACACGCGATCCTCTGCGACAGCAAAGGTATCGTCAGCAAAGACAATCCCAATCTGAACTGGATCAAAAAGCAGATGTGTGAAGTGACCAACCTTGAGAACAAACACGGCACGCTCGCAGACGCCATGGTCGGCGCCGATATCTTCATCGGTGTCTCCGCTCCGGGCATCGTCTCACAGGATATGGTGCGTTCCATGAACAAAGACGCGATCATATTTGCCATGTCCAATCCGACCCCGGAGATCATGCCGGACCTGGCAAAGGCTGCCGGCGCCAGAGTCGTCGGAACGGGACGCAGCGACTTTCCGAACCAGGTGAACAACGTGATCGCTTTCCCTGGCATTTTCAAAGGAGCGCTCGAGGGACGCGCAGAGCAGATCACCGAGGAGATGAAACTGGCCGCTGCTCAGGCCATCGCCGGACTGATCAGCGACGAGGAACTGAATGAGGACTATATCATGCCGGAAGCATTTAATCCGCGGGTGAAGGACGCGGTCGCCGCCGCTGTAAAGGCAAATATCAGAAAATAATTTACAGAAACACATTATCATCAGATGGAGGAGACTATGGCCGACCTGAATACCCTGTACCGCGTGATCATTCTGTATATGCTCAGCAAAGTGAAATTCCCGCTGACCAACACGCAGATCACGAATTTCATCCTGGAAAAGGATTATACGAATTATTTCACGGTACAGCAGACGATCGCAGACCTGCTCTCCTCCGAACTGATCACGGCGGAATCCACGCACAGCAACACCCGCTACCACATCACGGAGGACGGGCGGAAAACGCTGACACTCTTCCACAATAAAATATCTTCTGAGATCAAGGAAGATATTTCCTCTTACTTTAAGGAGCATCACTACGAATTAGTACGGGAAACCGCCGTATATGCGGATTATTACAAGGTTGCCGGCGCCGATAGCTATCAGGTACACTGTCATATCAGAAATCTTGAAATACCCGTTCTGGATCTGTCTTTGCGGGTACAGACAAAGGAGCAGGCGCGGGTGATCTGCGATAACTGGGAAACAGAAAATGATGCAGTGTATGCCCTGCTGATGGACATGCTGCTGCAGTAGATAAGTCAGTCACAAAACTATTGACTTTTTGTTTTTAATGGCATAAGATAATATCAGCCAAACGAAAGCTAAGGCGGTCCATAAAGGACAAAACAAACCCCCCAGAGGGTGCAACCTCTGGGGGGTTCTCGCTCGTTGCGGTGAGCTAATCCGTTCAGGCTGTTGCTGTCTACTCATCTCCGTCCAGCCATTTGCATATGTAGTAGCCAACTACACTTGCAGTGATGGAAATAACGAAAGCTAAGGCTATATCATCCATAAAGAATCACCTCCGTCCTGCCGGAAAGAGTCGACAGCGCATTTATATTATCACAATTTTTTTCATACTTCCAGTATATTTCTTCAAACTATATACTCTTTTATTTTAACTCCGAAAAATCAATGCTCCGATTCCATAAAACAGATTAATCTCAATAAAAATTTTTCCTATATGCGATAACACTTGACAAATATATCGCACTGCAATATACTACATATATCGAAGTGCGATATATAACATGAAAGAAGGCGTTATGTTTTTGAATAATCATATAAAAAAAGTTTATATGCCCATGACTGAGACAGCTTTCTATATACTCCTCTGTTTAAAAAAACCCAATCACGGGTACGGAATTATTCAAAAAGTCGAAAAAATTACTGACGGCGCGATTCATCTGACTCCGGGCACGATGTACGGAAGTCTATCAAAAATGGAAAATGACGGTGTCATTCGTTTTGTCAGAGAAGAAGATAAGAGAAAAATCTATCAGATTACCGAGCTCGGACTGAATATTTTAGAAATCGAATTAAAACGTATTGAGCGACTGTACAAAAACGCACGGGAGGTCATGAAAAATGAGATATAAGAGATCCATAAAGTTTTTCAGTATCATGCAATATCAGGCGGAAGAAGAATACCTTCGCTCCATGCATCAGGACGGATGGAAATTTATCAAAGTCTCCGGACTATGTGTGTATCGTTTTGAAAAATGTGAACCGCAGGATGTCATTTACAGACTGGATTATAATCAGTACGACATCTGGCATAAAGATGACTACGTACAGTTGTTTCATGACTGCGGTTGGGAATACCTGCAGGACTATGTCGGCTATAGTTACTTCAGAAAAACAGCAGACAATGCAAACGAACAGGAAGAAATATTCTGCGACGACGAATCGAGACTGCAGATGATGTCACGTGTTTTTAAGGGAAGGATGCTTCCGTTATTGATTATATTTCTTGCTGCACTTTTGCCCCAAATGGTTTTAAACCTGAACGATGATAAGTTAGTACTCGCCGCTATATTTATCATGATAATGCTCCTATATGTATTTATATTTATCCGGTTTGGCATACAATATCTGAAAATTAAAAACAGATAGGTAAATCCATGTGCTGCTTGTGTGTTACGCGGCAAAATCAAGGGTTATCGTAAGACATTGAAACTAACGATAACCCTTGATTTACTTGATATTACTTATTTTTACCTGATATCCTCAGAACTTCCCGGCCTTCGCCGCTTCCTCTACGCTGACCGCTACCGCTACCGTCATGCCTACCATCGGGTTATTGCCTGCGCCGATCAGACCCATCATCTCCACATGCGCCGGTACGGAGGAAGATCCCGCGAACTGCGCGTCAGAATGCATACGTCCGAGCGTATCCGTCATACCGTAGGAAGCGGGACCAGCCGCCATGTTGTCCGGATGAAGGGTACGTCCCGTGCCGCCGCCGGAAGCCACGGAGAAATACTTCTTGCCGAGCTCCACACACTCTTTCTTATATGTGCCGGCAACCGGATGCTGGAAACGTGTCGGGTTCGTGGAATTGCCGGTGATGGATACGCCGACATTCTCATGGTGCATGATTGCCACGCCTTCCTGCACATCATCGGAACCGTAACATTTCACAGTGGCGCGCAGGCCGGTGGAATACGGTTTCTCATAGATGATATTTAATTTTGCTTCTTTATAGTCATACTCTGTCTCTACATAGGTAAAGCCGTTGATGCGGGAAATGATCTGCGCCGCATCTTTTCCAAGACCGTTCAGGATAACACGGAGCGGTTTCTGACGAACCTTGTTTGCCTTCTCCGCGATACCGATCGCGCCCTCCGCCGCCGCAAAGGACTCGTGACCCGCCAGGAAACAGAAGCACTCGGTCTCCTCCTCCAGCAGCATCTTGCCGAGGTTTCCGTGTCCTAAACCGACCTTGCGGTGATCTGCCACGGAACCGGGGATACAGAAGGACTGAAGCCCTTCACCGATGGCTGCAGCCGCCTCGGAAGCCTTGCGGCAGTTCTTTTTAATCGCGATCGCCGCGCCTACCGTGTAAGCCCAGCATGCATTCTCAAAGCAGATCGGCTGAATGCTCTTGATCTGACTGTACACATCCAGACCGGCGTCCTTCGTGATCTGCTCCGCCTCCTCGATGGACGCGATACCGTATGTATTCAGAACAGCGTTGATCTGATCGATTCTTCTCTCATATGATTCAAATAATGCCATGGTATCTTACTCCTTTCTCGGGTCGATGATCTTTGCCGCATCCGCCACGCGTCCGTACTGGCCTTTGGCCTTCTCCCACGCGACATTCGGCTCATCGCCGTTTTTGATAAAGTCTGTCATCTTTCCGAGGCTGACGAACTGATAACCGATCACCTCGTCATTTTCATCCAGAGCAAGACCCGTCACATAACCCTCCGCCATCTCCAGATAGCGGACGCCCTTCTCCTTCGTGCCGTACATCGTGCCGACCTGGGAGCGAAGACCCTTGCCAAGATCCTCAAGACCCGCGCCGACGGCAAGTCCGTCATCAGAAAACGCGCTCTGGGTACGGCCGTAAACGATCTGAAGGAAGAGCTCACGCATGGCGGTATTGATCGCGTCACAGACAAGGTCAGTGTTCAATGCCTCAAGGATCGTCTTTCCCTGAAGAACCTCCGCCGCCATAGCCGCGGAATGTGTCATGCCGGAACATCCGATCGTCTCGACCAGAGCCTCCTCGATGATGCCTTCCTTGACATTCAGCGTCAGCTTGCAGGCGCCCTGCTGCGGTGCGCACCAGCCAATGCCGTGTGTAAAGCCGGATATGTCCTCAATCTTCTTCGCGTGAACCCATTTCCCCTCCTCCGGGATGGGGGCCGGATCATGCTTTGCGCCCTTGGTCACAGGGCACATCATCTGTACTTCTTTGGTGTAGATCATTGTATGACTCCTTTCCATGAAATCAAGAAAATTTTCTCTCTGCCCAGTATTTTGCCATATTTTTTCGTTTTCGTAAAGTGTAATTATTCAGAATCGGTCAGATTTACACAGCTTTTTCGAAGCTGACTCACCGTCTTCAGAATAATCCGACTGTTTATCATTTTTATCTGCCGAACATTACATCTCACCCTGATGCCGTCTTTGTACAATCTCACTGCTGTTTTTATAAATCGAGCCGGCCGGCACCACACCGCGCACGGAGGAAAGCGGATAAATACTGCTCTCCTGGCCGATCACCGTCCCCGGATTCAGGACGGAATTGCAGCCGACCTCCACATGATTGCCAAGCATCGCGCCGAATTTCTTCCGACCTGTGGCGATCTCCTGCTCTCCGTCTTTCACAACAACCAGTGTCTTGTCCGATTTCACATTCGACGTGATGGATCCGGCTCCCATGTGCGCTTTGTATCCGAGAATGGAATCCCCGACATAGTTGTAATGCGGCACCTGCACTTTATTAAAAAGAATCACATTTTTCAGCTCCGTGGAATTGCCGACCACCGCGCCCTTCCCGACAATCGCGGAGCCGCGGATAAAAGCACCGTGACGGATCTCCGCATCCTCATCAATGATCAGCGGACTTCCCAGATAAGCGGTAATCGCAATCTTCGCGCTCTTTGCAATCCAGATATTGTCACTGCGCTGCTCATAAATCTCCGGATCCAGGGTCGACCCCAGCTTCCGTATGTAATCCGCCAGACCATCCAGAAGCTCCCACGGATAGTCAGCAGTCCGCATATAATCAGCGGCGATTGTCTCGTTTAGGTCGTATAAAATTTTAATTTTGCACTGTTCCATTTTCTCTTTCCTTTTCTTCTATTTAATCGAGCAGGAGGCAGCTTTTGCCTCATACTCGTTGCGCGGGCTGCGTGCGGCTCTGCCGTAAAGTAACCTTACGCAGCCCTGTGCATATTGATCAGGAAAACGACATTAAACCGTTTCCTTATCTTTCCTGTAAATAAATTTTTGATTTTTTATTGCCGTTGACTCTATCTTCTTCTCCCGCCACCGTAGATCAAAATCAGGCGAAGCAGCTGTAAAATGATCGCCGCCGCACTCGCTACATAAGTCATAGCCGCCGCCCGCAGAACCTTTCTGGTGTCGCGCAGCTCCGCATCCCCCAGAATCCCTGTCCGATCCAGTTCGCGCAGCGCACGCCCAGAAGCATTAAACTCCACCGGAAGCGTGACCAGCTGAAACAATACCGCCAGAGAAAACATAAGAATGCCGACCTGACAGAGAATGCTCCCGGCGCCTCCCAGAAAAATCCCGACGATCAGAACCGGCCAGGCCAGCCTGGAGCCCCAGTTTACCACGGGAACCATCGCCCCGCGTATGCGCAGCGGCGCGTAGTCGTCCTGATGCTGAAGCGCATGCCCGCACTCGTGCGCGGCCACGCCGATCGCGGCGACGGAGGTTTTGCCGTACACACTGTCAGAAAGGGACAAAGTCTTATTGCGCGGGTCATAATGATCCGTCAGATTGCCCCGTATGTGGGTAACCTGCACATCCCGGATGCCCGCATTGGATAAAATCCGCTGCGCCGCCTGAGCACCCGTCATGCCGGACATGCTGCGCACACGGGAAAATCGATTGAATGTGCGGTTCATCCGCGCCGAAGCGACGAGACAGATGATAACGCCGATGATGATCAGAATGTATGTGCCGTAGTAGGAAAATCCATAGCCATATCCGTAACCGTAAGTATAAAACACAGCAGTCCTCCTCATAATAATAAGCCTTTATCCGCAAAACTCTTTTGTCCGCTAAACTGTTCGGAATAAACACTTTTCTTTCCTCAGTATTATAACCAAGATATCCCAGATGAATCAGCAATGTCAATATGTCATCTTTATTTCTGAACGATGTAATATCATTTTGAAACGTTCCGATCCTGACCCTTACCGCTCCGCCGCCAAGCATGGATATCTGTTTTGCATCCAATGTCCACTCTGTCCTTTTCATTGTCTCAAAGGCATCCAGGGCTGTTTCAACTTTTTCTTTGTCATCATTCTACCTTCGATTCAAAAGACTTGTGTTCGTTTGCTGCACTCATCAGCAGATCTTACACAACGGCAACTCACACATGTCAGAGGTGACCGGAAATATCCCCTTAAACTCCGCTCAAAGAGAAATCGGGATTTCATGTATAAAACAGCATAGAACTAACAAATAATTTACCATTTTTTTGTATATATGCAATCTTCTTTTTGGCGTGGAAACAATACCTTTTTCAGATTCGCTCTGACACTGCCTCAGTTAACCAAATGACATTGCCACCTGAAAATCTCACACAAAAGCTAAATTTAATTTTGCAAACAGTCCCTCCATAGAAACCGACAATCCTTCCACTTCGGTAATATAATGCTGATTTAATCTGTACTCCGGTGTCCGACTCAGTTTTATAAAGAGAAGTGCCGTATTATAAGCATCTACCAGTCCGTCATGAGTTCCATCTCTGTAAGGTATATCAGAAAGATTTAATGCTTCAGTTAAATTATATGAATGTGTAGCTGCCAGTTTCGTACCGAACAGTTTCTGACAATCAATCCATGTATTTTCCAGTCGCTCAACACCATCAAAAACAATGGATTTTGCGATAATTTCATGTTGAATCTGAGCGCGATCACTGTTACTCCATGCTACAAACCTTGTATCATGCGGAAGCCAGTCAATAAATTTCTTCAAAGCCTCCTTCATGTGAGGAGCGCTTTTCACATCCATATCTGAAATTCTGGTCAAACGTTCGATATATGGATCTATCGTTCCGAATTCCGGAGCAACATATGAAGAAAAACGATCTATAATCTCATACGACTCGTTCAGTAATACTGCAGCAATCTGTATGGTTTCCTGCGCCCAATGAAATTTTTCGCTTCGCATTTTCTTCGGCACCCTGCACATCTCCAAATCAACAACAGCATATTGACACATCAAATTTACCCCCTCTATTCGTTACAATGATTCATCGTCTACAATACGTTTCTTCTAGAAAATGGGCTTAAAAATAAGTCATTCGTCTTCTCTTGATTACATTATAGCTTTTACATGTCCAAAAATCCGGACTTTCAAATTTTCAATTGCCCGAAAGCACTTTTCGGGCTTACAAATCATACTTCTCTATAATTTCTTTTATTCGCCGTTTCAATTCTGTAATAACAGGAGCGAACAGCTGATAATTTGAATCAAATCCTTCTATCCACTCTCCGTTCGCTCATGCCTGACATTCAACTCTGTCAAGTTCGTCCGTCACCCATTCTCTAAGTTCTTCATACTCTTTTTTGCATAATCCCGCTTGTCCATATTTATACCTGTATCAATGCCCAGTTTCATTCATCTCGTAGGTTCTTATTTTTTGTATTTCCTCTAACCGTTATTTTTGTTTTTCATTGTCAGTCAGACTTCTTTGTCGTAAATTGATGTTAATATCATTGCCTGCTATTCATTTTTCATATTGCTTTAAAAAGATATTACAGCATTTTTGTTGTTGTATCTAACTGCTGAAAAAAACACGGAGATTGACACACAAATACAACTCTTCTGCTGCATTTACTCTATCCAATCTACGCTCCCGCACAGGGAGCGACGTCTTTCCCGGACACTCAAAGGGCATCGTGATCTATTTCAATCCACGCTCCCGCACAGGGAGCGACCATACCTCTTGGTAATCCTCTTTGATGGTCTTTTTATTTCAATCCACGCTCCCGCACAGGGAGCGACTCCTTTATTCGCTTTGGTATTATCTACCAATCCATATTTCAATCCACGCTCCCGCACAGGGAGCGACAATGTCTGAGTCTCTTTGTCAAAATCATCTTTTTTATTTCAATCCACGCTCCCGCACAGGGAGCGACGGTTATCAACGTACATGGTGCAAATTTAGTCCAAATTTCAATCCACGCTCCCGCACAGGGAGCGACTGCTACTCCGAAGTACAGAAAAAGGGGCATTTACAATTTCAATCCACGCTCCCGCACAGGGAGCGACAATAGAGTGCTATAAACTGGCAATCGCCGCACTGATTTCAATCCACGCTCCCGCACAGGGAGCGACTACTTCTTGCTGTCACCGCCATATACTTCTTCAATATTTCAATCCACGCTCCCGCACAGGGAGCGACCTTATTATGTAAATGCATCATTTATTTGCGCAGAAATTTCAATCCACGCTCCCGCACAGGGAGCGACCACCGCCAAGATTAATGTTCGGATCAGCATCTTATTTCAATCCACGCTCCCGCACAGGGAGCGACTTGTCTCGCAGCTTCATGCCCAGACTTAAATCTCCATTTCAATCCACGCTCCCGCACAGGGAGCGACAGACCACGGTTTCAGACAATTACTCCTACCTGTATATTTCAATCCACGCTCCCGCACAGGGAGCGACAGACCACGGTTTCAGACAATTACTCCTACCTGTATATTTCAATCCACGCTCCCGCACAGGGAGCGACGGCCACGTCTACTCAGCTTGGATACAGCATGGAGATTTCAATCCACGCTCCCGCACAGGGAGCGACCATATCCGAAAATTATGCTGCACTGTCTGTGACGGTATTTCAATCCACGCTCCCGCACAGGGAGCGACGAGGATACCGTAGGGACATATTTGTATGGCGATATTTCAATCCACGCTCCCGCACAGGGAGCGACCTGCACGACCTTAAACACGCGCTGGTCCTCAAGATTTCAATCCACGCTCCCGCACAGGGAGCGACTTTAAAAGCAAACTGGGGATTAACTCTCCGTCAACGATTTCAATCCACGCTCCCGCACAGGGAGCGACATGGACTTTGCCGAAAGTTCCGTCCGGATGGAAGAATTTCAATCCACGCTCCCGCACAGGGAGCGACAAGAATACATGAGTATGGTGCAGGAACGCCTGTCATTTCAATCCACGCTCCCGCACAGGGAGCGACATTGTATTCCGGTATCTGCTCTTCCAGAAATTCCAATTTCAATCCACGCTCCCGCACAGGGAGCGACGTACAGGGACGGTGACGGGAACAACATCTGTACCGTATTTCAATCCACGCTCCCGCACAGGGAGCGACGTAAATATCCGTCCGAAAGATACGGTTGACTTTATTTCAATCCACGCTCCCGCACAGGGAGCGACACCGAAGCATATGATTCTCTGGCGAAGAACATCGTGATTTCAATCCACGCTCCCGCACAGGGAGCGACCGGGCAATCGTCATATTGCCAAAATAGGATTTCTATTTCAATCCACGCTCCCGCACAGGGAGCGACGCAGTTCGATTTTCGATGTAAGCGCATCGTACTCTATTTCAATCCACGCTCCCGCACAGGGAGCGACAGCAATAATAGACAAAATCATTGGCAATTACAAATTCTCTATTGCTATTATTCACAAATCAAATTATAATCTGCCCTTGTATGTCTGATTATTTCATTTAAAAACCATATTTATTGCAGTGCGAAACTATTTACAGTTTCATGTACGCTTCCTGTTCGCACAGCTACATCATTAGCACACCTTCCGTTTCGTAAGTAGTCTTAGTGCCAAAGTGTTCTATTTTTGTTTTATAATTATTCCCAAGATAGTAAAAACGCAGGCTATCTTCTTCAGGATCAATAAGCCTTAACAATGAATCTTTCAGAAGCAGTGATTGCGATGCATCTACGATACATTCAAATACAGAATTCTGTACTCTCTGCCCATAATTTACACATTCTTTTGCAACTTTTCGTAATCTTTTTCGTCCCGCGCTGTCCACCGTACTGACATCATATGTAATCAGCATTAACAATTTTTCACCCCCATTTCATTTCCAGAAAAATGGCGGATATTCGTCCAAATCTCCACGTATGGTTCTCGCCAGCAGCAATGCCTGTACATACGGAACCAGCCCCCATTCTACCTTCTCTTTTAAATATGGATGCGTGATTTTTTCTCGTTTTCGTGTCTGCCATTCACTGAAAAATATTTTTCTTCCTTTATCATTCAGATATACCGCGCCGTCTTTTTGTTTATCAAAATGTGAACCGCTTATCTTTTTCATGTTAATAAGCGTCAGCACAAACCTGTCTCCTGAAACAGCGCGAAGTTCTTCCATCATGTCTAAAGCCAATGATTTCCGTCCCGGGCGATCTCTATGCATAAAACCCACATACGGATCTAATCCGACACTCTCCAGTGCATTCGCACATTCATTGGCTAAAACTGTATATGAGAAAGACAATAATGCATTCACATTGTCAAGCGGCGGTCTGCGATTTCTGTTTTTTAAAAAAAATTCCTCTTTTTGGTTTAATATCAACTCATCAAAGACACCAAAGTAACACTCCGCCCACTTTCCTTCATTCCCCCTTAAACCATCCATCTCCTGAATGAAAGGGATCTTCTGACATCCTTCCTTTAAGGTTTGTGACGCGATTCGTAAGTTGTCTACATTGACTCGCAATGAGTGATCTCTTATGGTTCTTTCAATATTCCATCGGCAATTATACACCTTGCCCAGGATCATATTTTTTGCATAAGCCGTGCTTCTTTCCAAAGAATCCGAAATACGATACTGTTCTTTTCTCAACAAAACATTTCCATACTCTTTCCCCTTGACTCTCGCAAGAAATTTTCCTCTCGGAGAATAAAAGCTTAAACCTATATTTCTGTCAGCGCATGTCCCCATAAAAGCCGGAGACGCTCCCTTATATGTAAAGCAGATAATATTTTCCAATGTGTGCAACGGAATTCTTCCAAGAGTAGCCTCGCCGTTTACAACAACAACATTCTCTCCATCTAAAGTCAGATAAGCATCTTCTGTCATAACATATAAGGTATTCAGTAATTTTCTCGTATTCACCCCTCCCTTTCCGCATCCTCATCTGCAAGATGAGCGTTAATATACTTACTGACATTTCTCTTTTTATTCAGTTTTGGCACGCATAAATCAGACAGGGAGCAGGACCTACATTTCGGCGAAGATTTTACTTTCGGAGTATATCCGCGACCAAAGTAATCATGCATTTCCAAAGTACACTGGCGCACATAATCTCGAAGATCACTGCCAAAAGACACACGAGTACGCCGTTTTGTCTCCCCATAAAAGAGAAAACCTTCATCAATCTGTGTCATAAACATTTCCTCCAGACACATCGCCTGTGCACAGAGTTGTACCTCGTCTTCTCTCCCTTCTTTTGCTTTTCCACGTTTATATTCTACGGGAACTATTTTCCAGCATCCCTCATATCCGAAAACGCTGATGCCTTCTGAAGACTTATGAAATTCAACCACATCACACTGACCGCTCAGTCCCAACTGTGGTGAAGCGATTCGCAACCCACGGGCAATCATAGTGTCGCCGCGCTTTTCAAATTTATTTTCGTCATGAGCATTCCTGTGCATCAACTCACCGGCAGTGGTCTGATAATTATCAGACCACTGCTGTTCAATATGAATCAATGCCCACTGCCTTCGGCAAAACACAAAGTGCTGCAGACCGGAAAGCATTAAATAGTTTTCTTCCTTATACATTCCGTTCTTGTTTCCTTTTTATACCAGATCATAGACTTCCGGTTTTATCCCATTCAACTCAATCAAATCAATATCGTAATCCTCAATAGAATTCGCCTTGTTGACATCTTCTTTTAACTGAATCTGGACTGAACGATGTACCTTTGCTGAAGAACATTTCGGGGTCTTACAGTCGTGCTTCCACCAATACAGGCGACACACTTCCATGCTTCCCTCAGGACGTGCAGAGGAACTGTCATTCTCAAAAAGAGTCAGCAGAGCCTGCTTGATTGCATCTGCGTCTTCATCGGAGAATCCCGTTTTCTCTGCAAGCTGACAATTGATACTTCCATTAATGACATAAGCTCCAAATGTAACTCGGTGCTTCATTCCCATAGTATCCGAAGCTTTCCCTTCTTTTCCGCCTTCGCTATTTACACTCTTAGTAATCTGCATGCTTACAACATCAACAGGTGAAATGCTGATCGCCTGACGAATACTCACCGGTCCACGGACTCCTACCGACACATTATCTCCTTTAAAGGCAAATACCTGTCCAAAACTTCTGACGTCAATCCATTCCTGACAAGCTATCTTCGCGTATTTCTCGCGATCCGTGTTTTTACCCTTACTGATTGCCTTCAGTGCTGCGTTGCCTTCCGCGCGGGCACGTAAACTGTCATATCCATCGTTGCATCGTTCATCCGATTGCACAAATATTTTATAACCCATATCCTGAAGGCGGTTCCGGATCTTTCTCTTAATACACACATCCGAGATTTCCCCATTTCCTTCAAACGTCGTTCTCGGCCGATTGCCATCCAACGGATCTCCATTCGGATTCGCATTTGTTGCTGTAATAATTAAAGTGAAATCAATCTTATTCTGCAAGCTGCTCATTCTATCTTTCCTTCCTTTCTACTCTCTTTATTTTCAGAATACATGTATGCCATGAAATGGTGATACCCTATCAAATACTCCGGTTCCAAAGTCTGATTTTTTTCAAAACTCTCTAATGTCATCTTGTCCATAATTTTCTGAATCTGCACCTGATAATAAACGCTTTTTTCCTTCAACTTGTCAAAATATGGATTTAAATGTTCTTCTATTCTCTGCCATGTCTGATAGGGATTTTGTGAAAATCGGTTCCAATATCTCCTCGCCGTTGTGACCCTTTTATTTCTGTCCTCCTCTTCATAAGCTTCCCGCTCTGCTTTATCCGCTATCGCGAGGAGGCAGCCAAACAAATAGGATCGATTTGTTTCATTTGGATCGTATGCCAAACTGATCACTCCTTTCTTCTTTTCTATATTCATCTTTCGGATCATACCGCAAGCCGTTTCCAGTACCTGTCTGTGATTGTAATTTTTCTCATATGCAGACGGATTCGACGCATTGTAATACAAACACATCATTATATCAGCAGGCAAAGAAGTTCCCTCCGTCATACATGAGAACAAACGCAACACAACTTTTGAAAAAACATTCTTATCGCAAACAAGACGCTCATTCTGTTCTGTCCCATACGCACTATTTGCGATATCATAAATTCCAAAGGAACAAATTTCATTGCAATTTTTCTTTCGGTTATACCTCAACGTTGCTGTTTCCGTATGCCATCGTTCTAAATTATGGTAAAATCTGGATTCTTCCCATTCTGCATACATTGCAATAGATAGGCGACCAGTTGTGGCAGCATCCACCGCCATGATCATAACTTTCGTGTTCGGCTTCAGTTTCGAACGGTAAGAAAAAATCATCTGCTGAATCAGTTCCTTGTATTGCTGACCGGAATCAATTACTACCTCATTATTGTCAAAATCATCGTCCTCTTCCTTCCAATCTATAGGATTCTTTGTAAGATCCGGCAGTTTTTCCAATGTCTGCGTCCACGCCACAACCGTCATAGTTCCAAAACTCATACCTTGGCGAGCAATAAGCCATTTTAAGGCGTTGTGCATTTTTTGAGAAGCTTCATAGCCAACAGAAATCGTCTCTTCTTTATTTTTGAACCTGCCGCGATAAGTGAAGCCACTTTCATCATTTGCGGAAATCAGTTTTGCCTTATCCCCGCTATTTCGAATCTTATGCGGATGCTTATAAGTAACCAGACATTTTTTTCCTGTTGCATAACATAATTGTATATTATTCATTCTGCTTCTGTTATAGCCGATAAATCCTTCATACAATGAACAATCCTTCCAAGTCTCGTTTGACTTGGACAAGTCTACATAGTTTACACAAAACCTGACAAAAGCATCTTCCTGAGCAATACCGGAGATTTTTATTTTCTCCTCCAGTTTTCCTGTTTTATTTTCGCATTTTAGGATCCCGGCATTTACCAAATCGCACATAATCTGTGCTTTTGAAAGATAACGGTAAATTGCAGTTACGGCTGGATGTGAAAATTCACTTTCTGACCATTGTTTAAGTTGACGGATGTATGCGGAAAAATAATCCTTATTATCTGCTTTCTTTCCGACCGCATATTTCGAATAATCGCCCGCAATATATATTAGCTTATCCGCAAGAGGCATAGGGCAGATACCTCTGCTCCTTGTGCCGGAGTCCTCTGTCACAGGAATAATCGTCTCCGCCTCCTCCTTTGTAACCGTATCCGCCGATATAAAATTTCCGTCTTCATCCAGCGTGACCTGAATCTGTGCTTTCGCAGTGGAATGAGAAATTGGAAGCAATGAAGCATCCGATGCGTTGCATTCAGCAAAGCGATTATATACGCTTATCAGCTCATTCATCCAGCTCATCTATAAAAATTCACCTCCTTCAAATTCCTCTAATCCAATAAAGTTGCCAATTTCATTCCCAAAATATTTAATCGGCATTTTTTTTATATGTCTTTTCACTGTACACTCGCTTGGTCTGATCAGATTAATCACTCCGTTCTTCATCGTTGGATTCCAAAAACACACTGTCATCTGCCCCCTGTCTTCATCTTTCTCTGCCTGATCCGCATAAATCATAGCATAATACATTAAATTATACGAAATATTGCCGCTATGATCGTAATATCCTTCTCCTTCTCCGAAAACACATGGCTTAATATCTGCACCACATTCACGAGTGCCTAAAAAAATATCCCTGCGGCCTCCTCGCTCGATCATACGTTTTGCAACGTTATGATGTTTATTTTCACAACGGTCAGCAGCCAATTCCGGGTGATTCTCATTCCATTCAAAATGAGCTCGAACCTGATACCGCACATCTTTCAAATATGTATAATAGGCAAGATCATTTCCACCACCGTAATTAATAGGTCGCATTCCTTTGCGAATCGTGTAAATCGGATTCATAACTCGAACATTATCAAGAACCCATGTCAGAGTAGGCTTCATATAGGCAGATTGAAGAACACCTTTTAAAGCCTCATATGTAGGGATCATATAACTGCATTTTTCCGCACCTGACCGCGTCAAAACATCCGTGAAAAGTGCATACTCCCCGCGAACTTCAAATTCAACCGTGTTTCTATGCGTTGCTTCGCTTATCACCATAACACAAATTCACCTCCTTTTCATTTCTTTTCTTGTTTAATCATTTAACATTACAGTTATGAATATATTCTTAATTTTTACATCTGTCAATAGCAACTTATAATTTTATAAATTTATTCTGTTGCTTTATTTTTCTTTCATGGTAAAATAACTACGTCATCCAGAACATGGATGTGGATTGAAAATTGTTGAATCACTTTTATCAAGGAAAGAATTGCCGCATGATCATGATATAACAACATGCGGCATTCATTCAACATCAAAACATCAACAATTCATGCATACTTTCTTTTAAATTCACTCCAAGATCGTTATCATAATAATTATCTCTAAGTCCTACTGCACCGCACTCATACATGATCAGTACTCCTTCGTCCATTTTTTTTAACATTCCTCGATAAACAGTGACAGTATATTTCTGTACTTTTCTTAAAACATCAACCGCCTCCCCCATATTCGCACCGGATTCCAGTTTTTTCATAAGATTCTTAGCTTCTTCATTATATGGAACAATCACATCCAATGTATCACTGTCAATCACCTCAAACAGCTCTCCCGCTGTCCGAAACGCCTGAGCACTATATCGCAAACGCTTGTCTCCATTCAAATTCCATCTCAAAGTATTTTCTGACAATAAATTTAATAATGTTGTTTCGATTGAACCATCTTTTACATTATAAGATAACTGATATTTTTCCTCCACATAGAGAAGTGCAAAATACTGACGCACCATTTCAACTGAAAGGTAATCATTTCCCCCCTCATTCTTCATGAGAAAACGCATTGTATTATGTTGCGCACGTTTTATTTGTGTAAGATTTCCAAGATTTTCATCATCCACTTTTAACACATATACCGGTGCTACCCCCTCCTGTTCTCCGTTTCGATTGCAACGTCCCGCAGCCTGTGCCAGATTATCCAAACCCGACAGGAAACGCACAACACAGGCAAAGGAGATATCAACTCCTGCTTCTATCAGCGGAGTTGTGATACATATTACTTTCTCTTTCCGTATCAGACTCTCTCTCAGAATATCCAATTTAACTCTACGATGTTCCGGACATAAATTCGTACTCATACACACAATAGATACATCTTCTTCCATATCATCCTGACTTATCAATCTCTGAAATTTTTCCCTCATTTCCGCAACAGACTTCTTTGTATTCACAATAATAAGCAAATTTCTGTTTTTTTCGAAAATATTTTTACAAAACTCTGCTGCCTGATCATAAGTATATGCGCGGGTGCCAATCTTTGGAATGATCTGTGTACGTTTAAACACTGCAAAGTCTTCTCTGTAATCGCCGATCATCTGTGAATTTTCATCCATCAAAATCGGATAATCACTCTTTGTGAAATCCGGTTGAGTAGCAGAACACAAAACAATAACGCTTTTACACATTCCTTTTAAAAAGTTCATAGCCAGATGAAACAGATTTACACATTTTAACGGTAACGACTGCACTTCATCTACAATTATAACTGCACGGCTAAAGCGATGCATTCGTCGTACGGAAGAAGTTTTCCCAAGAAACAGCGTATTCAAAAATTGCACCATTGTTGTCGCAATCACGGGCTTATCCCATCTGGCAGCGTAAAGCTCATATTCCGCAAGTTCTCCCTCATCGTCTATTTCCTGGACTACATTAGAATGATGCTCAAGAAAGTTATCCTCTCCTACAATTTCTTTAAATACATCGCTATTCTGATCAAGAATGGACATAAAAGGTGCCACATAAATAATCCGCTCCGTATCGTGCTCTATCCCATATTCAATCGCATAGCGAAGAGAAGATAACGTTTTTCCTCCGCCTGTCGGTACAATCAGTTGACATATTCCTGCTTCATGTCTGGCAAAATCCTTACAGCGATTTGATATATCGTTTCTCCGCCTTACAATCCTCGCATTTTGCAATGAAAAATCTTCCGCTTTGCGCTTCATAAAAACTTCATAGTTTCCGCGGAAACTTTTAAATAACAACTTCCTGTCATAATCATACTCAATCTTTCTGTTCATCATGAATTCCGCAGTATTGGTTCTGTCAGCATCAATCAATATGGACTGCATCTCCCGTTCAAACATACCCATATAGAAAGCAAAAGCTGTACGATTTCTCCTGGAAAGCGACTTTAATTTCTGCCTGATTTCATGATATTCCCTGTTAGCAAAAATGATATATTCTTTCAGTCTATCTTCAGATATAATTTCTGGAACATGACTCTTGATCGTTTCAAAATTTTCGTCCTTGCTTGTACGTCTGATCAGATAATCCGTTCCATCAGTCAATACCCAGTCATGCAAACCATGATGAGAGATAATGATCCTTGCAATAAAATGCGACACATCATAAAACTCTGATCCTACTGAGACACAAAATTCAATAATATATCTCGCGCCCGCATAACTGTGATCAATATCTCCTCTGTGATATGATTTATTTCCCCTTACATAATCATCAAATTTCTGAGTAATCTTTCCTATGTCATGTAACACTGCAGCTACATATGCAATATAATCAATTCCTATAGAATGTGCGTACTTTTTGCAAAGTTCTGCTGTTTCCAAACAATGCTCCTTTACCGTCTGTATCCGTATGCCATCACTTTCTTTTCTGACATGCGCCGCAAATTCTTCCTGTTCTTTCATTTTAATCTCCCTCTCCTCCACCCGCTGCCGATAAATCTCCTTCAAATCATCAATCGCCATCTCCACGTCAAGCGTATGAAATCCCAGCCAGCACTCCTCCATTGTTCTGGCACCTGCGATTTTGTATATTTCCCGACTGCTTTCACCCGTGTAATAGTGCCAATAGCGATAAATATATCCGATCCAGTACATCACTTCTCCGGAAAATGTCTCATCCGCTTTTTGTAATACCCCCGCAGTCTCTTCCTCCAATTCCTCCAGAATATACTCCTCACCCGCCCATTGAAGTCGGTCGTAAGTATCATCCAGACACGCCGCCGCCCGACTGTTCATGAAAGCTTCTATAAAAATGGGGGATTCATATCCACTCTTTAACGCCAGTTCAAACAAACGTCCCTGAATATCACATAATTGCCGTTTGTCAAGACTTAACTCCATCATATATGTCACCTGCCTTTATAATCTCATCAAAAAAAATTGCAAATCAGGGTAAGAGGCTGCGCTCGATCCGTCCCCATATAAAATCCTTTTCCAAAATCACATCGTTCCCGGCTGACCGGTGCGATTGCTCTCCGAATCCTGTCTTTCGATCCATGGTATAAGGTCATTATCTCATCGCTTTTTATAATAGGTGCAGTTTTAAATAGGATATGATCTACGTTATTCATTTTCTTTTTGTCATCCGCCATAATATCACCCCTGCCGCTAATCTGAATTCGTTTGTATTAATAATAAAATAAAACCCATGAATTGCCAAGTACATCTTAATTCATGTTAATCTCCATTCTGCCGCCCTTTGGCCGGCGGCAAAACAGCAATGAAAACACGAATTTCCACACTATTCTCCGTTCACATAATAATTACTTTGAATACTGCACTTCAAACTCAACCGCATTCGTAAAATCACCGATTATAATTATTTTATTTCGATTCCAATTCAAATTTTAACTCGATTGTCGAGTTAAATTATTTTTTTAACTCGTATTTTCGAGTTAGTTTTCGAGTTAAAACACATAATAAGCCGTTAAAAGCAGATCTTCCTGCAGCAAAAACAACAAAAAAAGGAATCAAAACAAGCCAAACGCTTATTCTGATTCCATCATAGCATATCAGGTGTCCAATAATCCGTACTTGCAAATTTTATTTATAAAATCCCGCGTCCTTTTCAAACGCCTCCCGCAGCTGACTCTGATTATTCAGCCTCATCACCCCGTCTGTCCGGGAAGCGATAAACCGGTTCAGCGTCTCCATATACTCCTCCGGCGTCACCGTCCCCTCGGCCACATAGTTCAGTCCCTTCTCCCAGCTCGCGGTCAATTCCGGATTTAACAGTGACCTGATGGACGCGTTCACCACGTCAAAAATCATCTCACCCTGCAGCGTAGGCGTTATAATCTGTGTTTTTTTATTGAGTGCCAGATATTTATTGCCGACCAGCTTCTTTAATATCTCCGCCCGGGTTGCGCTGGTGCCGATCCCAGAGCTCCTGATCTGTGCCCGCAGTTCTTCGTCCTCGATCAGCTGACCCGCGTTTTCCATGGCGAGAATCATGGAGCCGGAATTGTATCGCTTCGGTGGCGAGGTCTCGCCCTCTTTGATCTCATAGCCTTTCACCGGCAGAGACATGCCCTTTCTGAGTCTGGATACAAGTTCGAGCAGGCGTGCATTATTTTCCTGCAAAGATGTCCCGGCAGGTTTTTCGGCATCCATCTGTTCCCGTTCATACCCGCCGGATCTGATTTCCGATTTCGAATCCGTCCGCACCTCATCTCCAGCACCGGCTTTCTTTTTCCGGAAGGAATATTCCATCACTTTCAGATATCCTTCCTCCGCCAGCACTTTGAATGAAGAAAAGAATCTCTCCTGCTCCATTCCGACCACCAGGCTGACCTTCTGATACACGGCCGGTTCCAGAAAAATCGCCAGGAACCGCCGGACGATCACCTCATATACTTTGGCAGACAACGGCTGCAGACCCTTCATTGCACCGAGCCCCTGTCCGGTCGGAATGATCGCGTAATGGTCTGTGATCAGCTTGTCGTTGGTATACCTGGTTTTCGCGATGCTTTTATGGCTTCCCTTTTGAAGGATTTCCTCCGCAAACATCCTGACCGCGCCGATGTTCTTCAGACCGGAAATATTTTTCTGAATCTCCTTTGCCACCGCCGTGGAAAGCACGCGGGCGTCCGTTCTCGGATAAGTGACCAGCTTTTTCTCGTAAAGCTCCTGTACCACCCGCAGGGTCTCGTCCGGGCTGATCTTGAACAGCTTCGAGCAGTCATTCTGAAGCTCTGCGAGATTGTATAACAGAGGCGGATTTTTTTTCTCTTTTTTTCGGGAGATGGAGATCACCTGTGCCTCCTGCGGTTGTATCATACGCAGTTCATCTATAAATGCCTCCGCGTCTTTTTTCTCGCGGAATCCATTTTCCCTGTAAAGCTTCGGATGACCATATACAGAGAAATCCGGCTTCGTGTCCTGCCGCTTCTGTCCTCCGGTTTTCCCCCGACTACCGTCAGTGTTTTTTCCTCTGCTTCCGCCAACGATTTTTTCCCTGTCCCCGGATGAACCCGCGGCCAGCGGTGTCTCCTTCTGTCTGCCCCCGGAAGAATCCGCCGTCAGCGGTGCCTCCTTTTGTCCATCCACGGATGAATCAGCCGTCAGCGATGCCTCCTTCTGTCCATCCGCGGGCGGCATCTTCCCCGTATCAAACCGGGATCCAGGCGTCACACGCCACTCACCCTCGATCTGAGCTCCTTTCACATCCATCTGAAGAAATACACGATAAAAGGGCGTTTTTACAAACGCCCTGATCTCACGCTCCCTGCGCACGACCATCCCGAGGACACAGGTCATGACCCGCCCGACGGAAACAACTGCATATTTCTGATGCAGAAAGGAAGCGATGGCATCACCGTATTTCAGCGTCAGCAGGCGGGAAAAATTGATTCCCATCAGATAATCTTCCTTCGCCCGCAGGTAAGCGGACGCCGAGAGATTATCATAGGCGGACCAGTCCTTCGCCTCACGGATACCCCGGAGAATCTCCTCCTCGGTCTGTGAATCAATCCAGACCCGTTTGCGCGTCTTTCCCTGCACATGCGCCATCTGATCGACCAGACGATATATGTACTCGCCCTCCCGCCCGGAATCGGTACAGATGTAAATAGTATCCACATCGGATCGATTCAGCAGACCGGAGACGATGTCAAACTGTTTTTTTACACCGGGAATCACCTCATAGCGGAACTCCTCCGGGAGAAACGGCAGTGTGGACAGGCTCCATTTTTTGTATTTTATGTCGTATACTTCCGGATAGCTCATGGTTACCAGATGTCCGACGCACCAGGTGACTATCGCATGCAGGGATTCCTGATAACCGTCAAAAGAACGCATATCCTCTTTTAATACACGGGCAAACTCCCGCGCGACACTCGGTTTTTCCGCTATAAATAAAGACTTGGACATATACCTCCACTCTCATCTCAGAACACAAACTTCTTATCGAAACAAGCTTCCGGCTCCGTATTCCTCAGCCTTATCGCCATTATCTGGCTCATCTTAAAACGCAAGCTTTTCATCGAAATAAGCTTCCAGCTCCGCGATCGGCAGACGCACCTGCTCCATCGTATCGCGCTCGCGGATCGTCACCGCGCCGTCCTCCTCAGACTCGAAATCATAGGTAACGCAGAACGGCGTCCCGATCCCATCCTGTCTGCGATAGCGCTTGCCGATGTTTCCTCTGTCGTCGAACTCGCAGTTATATTTTCTGCGGAGCTGGTCGAACACCTTCTCCGCGCCCTCGTTCAGCTTTTTGGAGAGCGGAAGCACGCCGATCTTCACCGGCGCGAGGGCGGGATGCAGATGCAGGACGGTCCGCATATCCGGTTTCTCCTCCGTGCCGATATTCTCCTCGTCATAGGCGCCGCACAGGAACGCCAGCACCACGCGATCCGCGCCGAGGGAAGGCTCAATCACATAGGGAATATATTTTTCATTCTTCTGATCGTCAAAATAGGTCAGGTCCTGTCCGGAGGTCTCCTGATGCTGTGTCAGATCGTAATCTGTCCGGTCTGCGATACCCCAGAGCTCGCCCCATCCGAAGGGAAACAGGAACTCGATATCACTGGTCGCCTTGCTGTAAAAGGAAAGCTCCTCCGGCTCGTGGTCGCGGACACGCATATCCTCATCCTTCATACCCAGAGATTTCAGCCAGTTGATGCAGAAATCCTTCCAGTAGGCAAACCACTCCAGATCCGTATCCGGCTCGCAGAAAAACTCCAGCTCCATCTGTTCGAACTCCCGGGTGCGGAAGGTGAAGTTGCCCGGCGTAATCTCATTTCGGAATGATTTTCCGATCTGGCCGATGCCGAAGGGAATCTTCTTTCTGGAGGTCCGCTGCACGTTTTTGAAATTCACGAATATGCCCTGCGCTGTCTCAGGGCGGAGATATACGGTGTTTTTTGCGTCCTCGGTAATACCCTGAAAGGTCTTGAACATCAGGTTGAACTGGCGGATATCGGTAAAATTGTGCTTGCCGCAGGTCGGGCAGCAGATCTCATGCTCCTCGATAAAATCCTTCATCTGCTCCTGCGTCCATCCGTCCACGGAACCGCCCAGGTCAATCTCATGCTCAGCGGCATAGTCCTCGATGATTTTATCCGCGCGGAAACGCTCATGACATTCCCGGCAGTCCATGAGCGGGTCGGAAAAGCTTCCCAGATGTCCGGAGGCAACCCATGTCTGCGGGTTCATCAGAATCGCGCAGTCCACACCCACATTATAGGGGCTTTCCTGGATGAATTTCTGCCACCAGGCTTTCTTTACATTATTTTTCAGTTCCACGCCGAGATTGCCGTAATCCCAGGTGTTTGCCAGGCCGCCGTAAATCTCGGAGCCCGGGTATACAAAACCTCTGGACTTCGCCAGAGCTACAATTTTTTCCATCGTTTTTTCCATAAACTGTTCCTCTTCCTGATTATCTTGATAAGATTTTCATGATGGCACCCGGATGCCATCATCGTTCATCATTTGTAAAGAATATAAATGAGTTCTTCTGAGCTGCTGTCGTCAGCAGCCGTCTGAATCACAACCGTGTCTGTTCCCTGAATTTCAACATCAATGTCCGCAGAAACATACTGTATCTTTCCCGGGACAACTATATTCACACTGCTCCGGACGATCAGCACCTGCAGGTCATCGTCCTCGATCAGAACACTTCCCGGGACGACTGCCTGTATCACGATCTCCTCCACGGAAACAGACCCGTCATCTGACTCGTCGCCATCGGCATTTACATCGAGAAACTCCTGATCAAAATCATATCCGACCGTCTGTGCCTGTACGATACTGCCCGCAAAACATTCTGTTCCGTTAAAATCCGCGTAGGTATCTGCGCTGTCATATTTCAGCGTCAGATAAGCGTTCTCATCCTCGACCTCATTCCTGGAAACCTTTATCTCTCCGTCGTTTTCCTCCAGATAAGACTCTATCTCGGCATCCACAAAGGAAGCCAGCTCATCCGCATCATAGTATGAGGCCGAAAACTCTTCCACCGTATACTCAACGATACTGCCGTCCTTTTTCAGTTCAACCGTGTTTTCTGTCACAGTCGAGCTTCCGCAGGCAGATAACAAGGTAAGCGTTACTGCTGCTGTACATAAAGCCGCCATTTTTATTTTCATATACGCCTCCAATTATCGGACTTTCAAAGTTACGAGGAAAGGTCCATATAAAATTGCGTCTCCGCTGCCGCTTCGGTCGGCGCTAAGCGAACGTCCACCGGACATTCAGCGCCGCGATGGGACTTTTCCCTGTGTCATTTACGTCATCATACATACTTTGTTTTACTGTGCTGAAGAGATTTTACACAAGTCTTCTGAATGACTGTTCTATGGAATTACTGCTCTGCCATTTCCTTACGGATTTCCTTCGTACGTATCTCTCTGCAGATTGCCTCAATGAAATCATTCAGAGACCGCTGCCCCTCATCTCCCGCGAAACGGCTTCGGACCGACACGGTACCGTCTGCCTCCTCGTTCTGTCCAACGACAAGCATATACGGGATGCGGTCCATCCGCGCGTCGCGGATCTTGTAACCGATCTTCTCCGAGCGGCCGTCCACCGTGACATCCACGCCGTTTTTCGCCAGCTCGCTTCGCACCTGCTCCGCGTATTCCGCGTATTTCTCGGAAATCGGGAGTACACGCACCTGCTCCGGGCAGAGCCAGGTCGGGAACTTGCCGGCGTATTTCTCAATCAACCAGGCCAGCGTACGCTCATAGCAGCCGATCGACGTCCTGTGAATGATATAGGGACGTACCTTATCGCCGTTCTGGTCGATGTAATACATGTCAAACTGCTCCGCCTGCAGCGCATCCCACTGAATGGTGATCATGGTATCCTCTTTGCCGTAAACATTTTTTGCGTTGATATCGACCTTCGGACCGTAGAACGCGGCCTCTCCCACATCCTCCGTAAACGGAATATTCAATTCGGTAAGAACGTCACGGATATGCTGCTCGGTCTCATTCCAGACCTCGGCGTTTCCGATATACTTCTCGGGATTCGCCGGATCCCATTTTGACAGATGGTAGGTCACGTCATCCTGCAGACCCAGCGTCGTCAGACAGTGCTTTGCCAGTGCCAGACATCCCTTGAACTCCTCCACCATCTGATCCGGGCGCACGATCAGGTGCCCCTCCGAGATCGTAAACTGGCGCACGCGGGTCAGCCCGTGCATCTCGCCGGAATCCTCATTCCGGAAAAGCGTGGATGTCTCACCGTACCGGCAGGGCAGGTCGCGGTATGACTTCTGCGTTGCTTTGTATACAAAATACTGGAACGGGCAGGTCATCGGACGGAGCGCGAAAACCTCCTTGTCCTTCTCCTCATCTCCCAGGACAAACATACCGTCTTTATAGTGATCCCAGTGTCCGGAGATTTTGTACAGGTCATTTTTGGCCATGAGCGGCGTCTTCGTGCGGACATAACCCCACTCGTTGTCCTCCAGGTCCTCAATCCAGCGCTGCAGCTTCATGATCATCTTCGTACCCTTCGGCATCAGCAGAGGCAGTCCCTGTCCGATCACATCCACCGTGGTAAACAGTCCCATCTCACGGCCGAGCTTATTGTGGTCGCGCTTTTTTATATTCTCGAGATATTCCAGATACTCATGTAACTCATCCTTTTTCTGGAAGGCCGTACCGTAAATCCGCTGCAGCTGCGCGCGGTTCGAGTCACCTCTCCAGTAAGCCATCGAAGATGATGTCAGCTTGTAAGCCCTGATTCCCTTTGTCGTCATCAGATGCGGACCCGCGCACAGATCGACAAAATCGCCCTGATCGTAAAAAGAAATCTCCGCGTTCTCCGGCAGATCCTGAATCAGCTCTACCTTGTATGGCTCATTCCTCTCCTCCATAAACCGGATCGCCTCGTCTCTCGGAAGTGTAAAGCGGTTCAGTGCTTTTCCCTCCTTAATGATCTTTTTCATCTCTTTCTCGATGTTGTCCAGATCCTCTCTGGAAAATGGCTCCGACTCGAAATCATAGTAATAACCGGTATCTATGGAAGGTCCGATCGCAAGCTTTACATTTGGAAACAGGCGTCTGACAGCCTCCGCCATCACATGTGATGTCGTATGACGCACGACAGCCAGTCCCGCAGGATCAGCAGCCGTCAGGATATTCAGACTGCAGTCACCCGTGATCATGGTGCGCAGATCAACGACCTCACCGTTTACTTCTCCCGCACAGGCCGCCCGGGCCAGACCCTCGCTGATATCCCTCGCGATATCATAGACACTCAGGCTCTCTCCATACTCCTTCTGTGAGCCGTCCTTTAACGTAATCTTCATTGTACTTTCCTTCTTTCCGTCCGGTATTATCATACTATCCCAACAATATCAGGCAATATTCTTCAAAACTATAATAAACTTACTTCCTGCCGCAGCATTTTTTATATTTCTTCCCGCTTCCGCACGGGCAGGGATCGTTCGGGTAGATCTTATCCGGCTTCACAATGGTGCCGGACTTTTTCTGCTCGAGGTACAGTTCCTTTAATTTCTCCTCCGAATATATCTCCTTCCACTGAGGCAGCTCGTAAAGCCAGTCAGCCCTGGCGTCCACCATGTTTTTGTAAAGCTTCTCATTATCAAACGCAAGGCTGACATGAGAATCCTCACTCAGATCATCCAGATCGTTCGGTGTGATCAGACTCTCCTGGATACCGTCCAGGAAACCGACCATCGCCATCAGTTCCAGATTGTATTTTTCCGCAAGCTCTCTGACGGTGCCCTCCACCGCCTCGTCCGGGTTTGTCAGAAGCTGCTCATAGACGCCCTTCTCCAACTGGAAATAACGGTTCCAGAAATCCTGAAGATCCTTCTGATTCGCATTTTTATTGTAGGCAATTTTCTGCCAGTCCTGTAATAATCCCATATCTTACCGCCTTTTTCTGAAATAAACTTACCTGCTCTGCTGCCGCAGCGCGCCAACATCTGTGAAAGCCTGATGGACAGGAACGGATATCCGGCCGTCTCTGAATCATCCGTCCTCATGAGCTTTCTGACTGGTCACAATCTTCACTGACCGCACATGTAGAGATAGTATACATCAATTTCCTGTATATTTCAATTTTTTTTCGCATTCTCCCTTTTTGTGAATACTTTCCGCAGATAAGGCCATAATAAAAGCAGCAAGACGGTTCTTTAACCACCGGCACAGTCAGGTGATTTACGGAATGCTGTACCGGAAACCGTCTTTCTACTAACTTATCCTCCCCTATGACATCTCCGGAATCTGGATGGTCAGGTTCCGGAGAATTGTGTTGTCATTTCGGAGAAAACATGTATAATAAGATGATAAGAATCCGGAAAGAACATAAACTCTGCTGAACATTCGGCGAATGCCCGATCAGCATTAACATAAGACGAAACTCTACACACAGTAAGGAACCTGCAAAAACAGAGAAAGGCATATCCTATGAAAAAATTAAAACGCATCACCGCCCTCATCGGCGTCATTGCTCTGTTCGCCCTTTACATATACACACTGGTCCTGGCCATTATCGGCAGTGAGCAGACAATGAACCTGTTTATGACAGCCGTTGTCGCCACGGTCGTACTTCCTGTACTCCTGTGGTCATATTCGTTTATCTATAAACTGCTGAAAAACAATTACTCAGAAGATGCCAGAGAAAAAACGGAAAAAATGAAAAAAGCACAGGAGCAGGATGAAAAAAGCAACGGAGAATAATCCGCTGCTTTTTTCCAGACTCTATTCCGATACGCTTCCCTCATCCTCCTCTTCCACCTGGAAGCTCTCCGGTTCTGTGCTCAATGTAGATGTGACGATCGAACTGCTGATCAGATAAACCGTCCCGTCCCCGGCGCTGTCCGTCGTCTGCAGATAATATCCGCCGATCATATCATTCTCTATACCGAACTCATACGTCTGCGCACTTCCGTCGGAAAATTCCACTGTAAATGTCTGTGACGGATCATCCAGCCCGTACTGTTCGGTATTCTCGGCGTCCTCGATGACGCTGTCTGCTTCCATCTCACTCATCGTGGTGAGGAAGCTCTCAACTTCTTCCGTGTCAATCTCCATGGTCGTATCGCCGGTGTAGACCCACTGCTCATCCTGCAGTTCAAATGAGACGGTTTCCCCATCCAGCTGATAGGAAAATGCCGTGACATCGCTGATTTCAAAGGCGTTGACGTAGACAATGGAGGCTTCCTCCTCCGCTTCCGCCTTTTTCGTCTGCACCCTCTTTCCGAGTATGACCGCAATCAGAGCCGCGACAATAATGATCAGTATGATCATCAATGTCAGATACTGTTTTTTCCTCATATCAACCTCCGTTCCGCCGCCGGTACGACGGCTCAGTATGCTGTGCCGACCTGATTCCGATCTTACGCTTTACGTCTTCGCATCCAGATCAGGATGCCGAGAACGATCAGCACAATCGGCAGGCAGACGATCAGTATGATCGCGCTTACAATGACAAAGGACTGGCTCACACTGAGATAATCATAGGTATATTCCTTCGCGTCAATCGAGACTGACGTCTCCGAATCGGAATAATCGCTGACGATTCCCTTGAACAGAGACAGGTTCTGTCCCGAAACATAGCTGTCCACCGTATCGTTAAAGGTCAGGACAGATGTGATCACCGTGACATCCGCACCCGTCTCCGAATCTGTCACATTGGCGCCGAGGATAAAGGTACCCTCCTCATCGCCGTCCTCTTTTTCGTAGGTAGTCATCGTATCCAGATTCGTTTTCAGATAAGCGGACGACGATGTCTCCAGCAGGGATGTAAAGGTCAGTGTCTCCGATTCTTCATCTATGTTGGAAACTGCCTGCGCGTCCACGATCATGACGTAGCCGTCCACATTCTCCGTCTGATCCGCCGAAACGACATTCGGAAGCAGATAGAACGGATACTGATAGTAGGCGGAGCGATCAGACTCCATCACAACGCCCTGGCTCACCTGCATGCCATATGCCGCAAGAATAGAATCAAAATTTGTCATATCGCCGGTCGCCTCATAGGAGGTCGTGATCAGCGCTTTCCCGCCCGACGCGAGGTAATCGATGATTTTCTGCGCATCATCCTCGGAAAAATCGGAAGTCGGTCCGTTAATGATCACGGCAGCCGCGTCGTCCGGGACGGCATCCTCCGTCAGCAGCGTCAGGTCTTCCACCGACAGATTCAGCTTCTCCAGCGCGTCCGTAAAGGAAGAATCCAGATCCGTCTCCCCGTGGCCGGCAATCATGTAAACCGTCTGCAGATCGCCGCTCGTCACATAGCTGATCGCGCTTGTGATCTGACCCTCACCGTCATATGCGCTGATGCTCTGCGTATACGTGGAATAGTCAACAGTATATTCGTAAATATCATAATAATCAATCACCTTCGAATAGTCCCCTGAAACAACGATCACGCTGTCCTCCGTCGGTGTGGTATCCGTGTAGGTCGAGTAGAAATTCGGAGAAACCGTCGGATCGACATATTCCACCGTGATATAATCACTGGCCTCGGCATAGCGCTTCAGCGTTTTCGCGATAATATCGTCCGCATCCTCCTCCGACGAGAGCATGTAGAGCGTGACATCCTGATCCAGTTCCTCCAGAACCGTATACGTATCCTCCGTCAGCGTATACAGCTTCTGATTGGTCACATCGACGTTTTTTACGCCCTCCGGCAGCTGGTAGGACAATATATTGACGACAACGACGATCACCGCGCCGATCAGGACAAACGTGGAGTTAAACACGCCTCTCTTAATTTTTTTCGAGCTGACAGACCAGCGGTATTTCTGTACCAGCTGACAGGTGAAAAACAGGAACAGAATCGTACCGGACACATAATAGACAATGCCGGTCACATCCAGAATCCCGTTGGTAAAATTATCCATCGGCACCGCGATCGCCAGACAGTTCAGAATCTTTGTCAGAATATTTCCCGAGCTGGAGATCATGCTGGTGATACTGTCCATCATATAACCGAGGAACAGCACGCCGAAGGACAGCACAGCCGCGATCACCTGACTCTCCGTCACCGCCGAGAGAAACAGACCGATAGCGATCGCCAGCAGTCCGAACAGCCAGACGCCCAGGATCGCCGTATAGCTCTGCGCGTAAGGCACCGTGCCAAAGCAGCTCATGATCAGCGGACACAGGCAGACAAAGGCAATACCGATACTGAAAATGATCACCATGGCAAAAAACTTGCCGAGAATCACACGCGGAATCGAGATCGGAGCCGTGTACAGCAGCTGATCTGTCTTCGTCCGCCGGTCCTCCGCCATGCTCCGCATCGTGAGGATCGGTATGATAATCAGAAAGATAAAGGTGACCGCGGATATCGAATAGGCAATG
The DNA here is from genome assembly GCA_021201535.1 of Clostridiales bacterium. Classification (GTDB taxonomy): domain Bacteria; phylum Bacillota; class Clostridia; order Lachnospirales; family Lachnospiraceae; genus Eubacterium_I. The sequence goes on from JAJQEU010000090.1 coordinate 30,665, forward strand.
TAAGGATATCCGCTGTTTAAGCTGTATGCCCAGAAATAGAGGTCAAACAGGAAGAAAAACGCCGCCAGGAAAATCCAGCCCAGCACAGACGTAAAATAAGCTCTCAGTTCTCTTTTTATAATCGCTTTCATCTGTTACAGCACCTCCCTGTCTTCCGTCAGCTCCAGGAACACATCCTCCAGCGACTTCGTGATACTCGTCATTTCAAGAAGAACCATGCCGTTCTCCGCACAGTAATAAAAGATGTCCTCTCTCACATCCATCCCTGGTTTCGCCGTGATCTCCAGGCGGATTTCCGGATTTTCCGGGAGAAGTTCCTCTATATTCAGGATATCATCCGTCGGCATATCCAATGTGACTGCCGCTGTATTCTCTTCTGTTATATTCCCGGCAGATGCCTCTGTGCTTTCCCCTGCTATATTCTCAGCAGCTATCTCTGTAACCTTTCCTGATTCAACCGTATTCTCTGTCTCTGACTCTGTCTTCCCGGTTGATCTGACCGCTTCCTCTGACGCCGCTTCTGCATCTTCTGAGGATGTCATTTCATCTGTCATGCCGTTCTCCGACAATCCCTCATCTGACATTGACACTGTCATGTCCGGGGATTCAGCCGCATCCTCCGCAGACAAACTCTCCTCCGCCGATTCCGATCCATCATCCTGCTTCGCCTGCTTTACCTCCAGCACATCCACCGATTTCACACCCGCCAGATTCACGAGGCTTCCGGCCAGAGCCTCCGTCGTCCGCAGCGTGACCGCCACCTGCCGGGCGCCGCTCATCTTCTCTTCCAGATTCTCCATCGTGTCGCTCGCCACGAGATTCCCGTTCGAGATGATAAACACATGATCGCAGACCGCGCTGATCTCCTGAAGGATATGTGAACTCAGGATCACCGTGTGATTATCCTTCAGAGACCGGATCAGATCGCGGATCTCTATGATCTGCTTCGGATCCAGTCCGACCGTGGGCTCATCCAGAATGATGATCTCCGGCATACCCATCAATGCCTGCGCCAGGCCCACGCGCTGGCGGTATCCTTTGGAAAGGTTCCGGATCAGCCGGTCCTTCACGGACTGGAGCTTCGTCAGATCCATCGACTGCTGAATATCCGCGGTTCGGGTATGACGGTTTAACTGCTTCAGCTCCGCAACAAAATCCAGATATTCCGTCACCTTCATGTCGCCGTAAACCGGCGGAAGCTCCGGCAGATATCCCATACACTGCTTTGCCTTTTCAGGCTCCTTATTGATATCATAGCCGTTAATAATTACCTCACCGGAGGTTGCACCGATGTACCCCGTAATGATATTCATCGTAGTCGTTTTTCCTGCACCGTTCGGTCCGAGAAAACCATAGATATTTCCCGGCTCCAGCGTGAGGTTCAGGTCGTTCACAGCTACATTCTCCCCGTACTTTTTGGTCAAATGCCTGATTTCAATCAAATCTGTATCCTCCGTTTCCATTCTGCCTGTCAGCAGACATCCTTTTTCGCATCATACCGCTGCCATTCAGAGTCCTGCGCCTTACCTGCACAGGAGCAGACGCAGCGGATGATATTTCTTTTTTCAGTTTACGTCGCGAATGTGAAGATAGTACGTTGAAATTGTGAAGAATGTTTGAACACCCATGTGTATATTGCACAACAGGCAGATAAAAATCGTATGCAGATTTGTCGGAAACATGCAGCGTCCCCTGTACACACGGTACAGGGGACGCTGCGTATCTTTAATAAACTTCCATGCGCTGCTGTCGCAGCGCGCCAACATCTATGAAAGTCGATGACTCCGCTCTGCGAGCTCCCGCAATTATACAACCTGATGCTTTGCCACAAATACCGGGAAGGTATCGGTACCTTTCACTTCCTTGCCCTCCGTGATCGTCGCATCCTTGTCGGTAATGATATATTCCAGACTGGCGCCCGGCTCGACAACCGTATCCTGCATCAGCACACAGTTTTTCACAACCGCGCCGTGTCCGATCCGAACCCCGCGGAACAGCACACAGTTTTCCACCGTGCCCTCGATCACGCAGCCGTCTGCAGCCATCACATTCCGGACGGAAGAACCATTGATGTATCGCGTCGGATTGTCGTCGCGCAGCTTGGTGTAGACCGGTGTGGAGAAAAGCTTTTCAAGATTCTCCTCCTCCAGGAGTCTCATGTTCTCGTCGAAATAAGACTTCATATCACTGATGCGGCCGTAATATCCGTCAAACCGATAGGCAACGACCCTCATCTCATCCAGCTTCTTCAGCAGTACATCCCGCTCGAAGTAGACGCCGCCGAGCATATAAGCCTCTTTGACCAGTCTGATCAGAAGCTCCCGGTCGATACAGTAGATATTCATACCGAAGTTCTGCTCTCCCGGCTCCTGGACATTGATGTACATATTGGTCACTACGCCGTCCTCAATGTCATAGGTATAATACATGCCCTTGTTCATCTGCTTCGCTGCCATGGCGCTCTCCGGCAAAGGCTGTCTGGTGTACGCCACCGTAACCGCCGCCTCGCTGTCAATATGCGCCTGAATAAACTTTTTAAAATCAAAGGATGTCGCGATGTTCGTATCGGAGAGAATCACATATTTCTCCTTCTGTTCAGAGAGGAAACTGACAATATGTACAAGCGCCTCGATACGTCCCTTGAACAGACTCATCGTCTTCTCCGCAAACGGGGGCCATACAGTCAGACCGCCGTTTTTACGGACCAGATCCCACTCGCGGCCGGCTCCCAGATGATCCATCAGCGAATGATAGTTCTGGCGGGCCAGAACCGAGATATTGGTGATCCCGCTGTTGACCATGCTGGACAGTGCGAAATCGATCATACGGTAACGGCTCGCGAAAGGAATGGAAGCCATCAGGCGCTCGCTGGTCAGTTCCGGAACGAGCTCATCATACTGATTCGGAAAAATAATGCCAAGTGCGCTTTTTACCATTGTTCTTCACCATCCTTTACTATCTCATTTACCATCGCATGGGAACCGATCGTCGCTCCGCTGCCTATATAGACACCCGGACCGATCGCCGCCACTCCCTGTGCCTCATTTTCTTTGACCGCTCCGATCACGGCATTCTCACCGATCACGACATTCTCGGCTATGATGCAGTGCTCGACCACAGCGCCCGCCTTGATCACAGAACCGCCCATCACAACAGCATCTCTCACGACAGCCCCTTCGGCCACCTTCACGCCGGAATAGAGAATGGAATGGGACACCTCACCCTCCACGCGGCAGCCGTCTGTGATCATGGAATTCTCGATTTTGGCATTCGCACCGATCTTGTGTCCGGTCATACCCGCATTGCGGCTGTAGATCTTCCAGTTGTCATCGAAGAGGTTGATACCGCTGTGCTCCGGATCCAGAACCTCCATATTGGCCTCCCACAGGGAAGAGATGGTGCCTACATCCTTCCAGTATCCGCTGAAACGGTATGCGTACATGCGGCGCTCATCCTTGAGAAGATTCGGTATGATATTATTGCCGAAATCATTCTCAGACTCCGGATCCGCCTCATCCTCCTCCAGATATTCGCGGAGCACATCCCAGTTGAAAATATAGATACCCATGGAAGCCAGATTAGATTTCGGCTCCTTCGGCTTCTCCTGGAACTCCGTAATCCGGTCATCCTCGTCCGCCACCATCAGTCCGAACCGGGATGCCTCCTCCCACGGAACCTCCATAACCGCCACCGAGAACTCGGCATTCTTCTCCTTGTGGAAACGAAGAAAATCACTGTAGTCCTGCTTGCAGATCTGATCGCCAGAAAGAATGATCACATACTCCGGGTCATATCGCTCGATGAACGGGATATTCTGATAGATCGCATTCGCCGTACCCTTGTACCAGTCAGAACCGCTCGCCCGCTGATAAGGCGGGAGTACATGGATACCGCCGTTCAGTCTGTCCAGATCCCACGACTGGCCGTTTCCGATATACTCATTTAATACAAATGGCTGATACTGTGTCAGAACCCCCACGGTATCAATGCCGGAATTCACGCAGTTCGAGATTGGGAAATCGATGATGCGGTATTTCCCACCAAACGGAACTGCAGGTTTCGCCAGTTTCTGTGTCAGTGCGTAAAGACGAGATCCCTGACCTCCGGCGAGAAGCATGGCGACTATTTCTTTTCCCATTGTCCTGCCCCCTCTTTCTATAAAATATTATATCGCGATTACCATCTGGTAATTGCAATCGCTGTTTATACTATACTATATATCTGACAATTTTGGAAGATATTTTTCGGATTTTTCATGCACTTTTTACATCATACTGATCAGGCAGACATCCCCCTTGCGGGGCACGTCTGCCTGACCCATCCGTTCTTATTTCTCAATGGTAAGTATACAGCTCTCCATCGGATTCGGAATATAATACGGAAAAATCGCGTGGCCGGTAGAGATCATGCGGCGATTCAGAAAATCATCCGCACTTTCCCCCGCAGCGTTCATCCCGTAGTGCTCCACAAAACGCACGGCCTCTTCCCTGCTGTGAAACGGCTGTCCGAAATCGTCCTCGTAGGACTCGATCCGATAGGGAATGTGGTGCGAGATCAGATATTCCTCATCCAGATATGCCATATTTCCCCGTCCGTAATCCTTGGAAAATCCCTCCTGCGAAGGCAGGATCTTTCGCTTGATCATAATCAGTCGTTTTTTGGCGAGTTTCAGAAAAGACGCGCCGTTTTTCTCAAAAATGCCGAAAGAACAGGCCACCACCACATCACAGAAATTCTCCGGAAGGCGGGTATAATCAGTCTGAACCACCGATACATTCTGAATCCCGCGCTGATCCAGCTTATCACGAAGACACTTTAATGCCCTCTCATCGACATCCACAGACGTGATCCGGCGGACAACAGGCGCCAGTTCGACCGAAAGGGTGCCCGTCCCGCATCCGACGTCACAGATCTCATCGTCCGGATCCAGACAGCCGGACAGCTTTTCCGCCACGCGGACATGATATCCGGTCCACTCCGTCGCCGCCTCATACCACCGTATACTTTCCTCACTCCAGGTAAACATATGCAGCCCTCCATATAAAGCAGAACCTCCGCATCATCTCGTCGGATATGACCGCGGCAAAATGAAATCTGCGGAGGTATTCTCTCTATCTGTAAATAATATCGTTCCTGCCCGGTCCGTTCGAAACCATGGTAATCGGGAAACCGATCTGCTCCTCCACAAACTCTACATAATGTCTGCAGTTCTCCGGCAAATCCTCATAGTTTCGGATACCGCGGATATCCTCCTTCCAGCCCGGAAGAATCCTGTATACCGGCTTTGCCTTCTCCAGCTTCGATGTGACCGGGAACTCCGTCGTCACTTCGCCGTCGATCTCATAACCCACACAGACCGGTATCTCATCCAGATAGCCAAGTACATCAAGCACCGTAAACGCTACGTCCGTCGCGCCCTGCAGGCGGCATCCGTATTTACTCGCCACACAGTCAAACCAGCCCATGCGCCTCGGTCTGCCGGTGGTAGCGCCGTATTCACCGCCGTCGCCGCCGCGCTTCCGCAGCTCATCTGCCTCATCGCCGAAAATCTCACTGACAAAAGCTCCCGCTCCGACCGCGCTGGAATATGCCTTGCAGACCGTGATAACCTTCTGAATCTCATAAGGCGGAATGCCCGCTCCGATGGCGCCGTAGGCGGCCAGCGTCGAGGATGACGTCACCATGGGATAAATCCCGTGATCCGGATCCTTCAATGTGCCGAGCTGCCCCTCCAGAAGAATATCCTTCCCGTCCCGGATCGCATTCCAGAGATAAGAAGAGATGTCACAGACATACGGCTCCACCATCTCCCGGTACCGGTGCAGCGTCTCCAGCAGCTCCTGCGGATCCAGCAGCGGCTTGTGATACAAATGCTCCAGAAGAACATTCTTCGTCTCACAGATACGCTCCACCTTCTCCTTCAGCAGATCCTCATCGAACAGCTCGCTCACCTGAAAGCCGATCTTTGCGTATTTATCCGAATAAAACGGCGCGATGCCGGACTTTGTCGAACCAAAAGACTTTCCGCCCAGACGCTCCTCCTCGTACTGGTCAAAGAGAATGTGGTAAGGCATCACCATCTGCGCGCGGTCAGATACCAGAATCTTCGGCATCGGAACACCTCTGTCCACGATATCCTGTATCTCCTGAAAAAGGATCGGAATATTCAGCGCAACACCGTTTCCGATGATGCTGGTCGTATGATCATAAAAACATCCGGACGGAAGCGTGTGAAGCGCAAACTTTCCGTAATCATTTACGATCGTATGCCCCGCATTCGCGCCTCCCTGAAAACGAACGATGATATCAGCCTCTCTGGCAAGCATGTCGGTGATCTTACCCTTGCCCTCATCGCCCCAGTTTGCTCCTACAACTGCCTTTACCATTTGATTCTCCTCCTTTATCCGGTTTCTGTTATAAACAAATGCAGAGTTTTCCTGCTGACATTGCGCCACTGCTTCACGGCGACACAAAGAAAAGGCAGACCCGCAAAAAGTCCGCCAGAAAGAAACCGCTTTTTACTGTATGATTATACATGAGTTCCCGCCGGATGTAAACCGTTTCTTGCCTTAGATTCACCACATTTTACAAAATAATCTATCATTTTTTTGCATCCAGAACCATCTTTACACCGCCATAAATTCCGGCGTCGTTCCCAAGCTCCGCCAGTACAAACACAGCGCCCGGACGGAACACATAGCGATCATAATGGCTCCGTACCGCATCCGTCAGGATCGTACCCGCCCTGGAAACGCCTCCGCCGAACACAAACACCTCCGGGTCTACCACGCCGGCGATCACGGCGCACGCTTTGCCCAGCGTGCGGCCGAGATTATCTACCATGCGCAGAGCAAAGGCATCTCCGGCCTTCGCGGCGTCAAAAATCTCTTTCGACGTGAGTTTGCCGCAGTTTCTCAACAGAGTATCCTCCCCGCTCTCCGCCAGACAGAGCTTTGTGACACGCACAAATCCGTTTGCGGAAGCATACTGCTCCAGACAGCCCCGCTTTCCGCATCCGCAGATCGCTGTCTCGTGATCGTTGACCGGCATATGGCCGACTTCTCCCGCGGCTCCGAATGTACCCGGAAGAATCTTTCCATCAAGAACAATGCCGCCGCCGACGCCGGTTCCGAGCGTCAGCATCACGAGGTTCTGATAATTTTTCGCTCCGCCGCGGTACATCTCCCCGAGCGTCGCGACAGTCGCGTCATTCCCCGCCTTACAGTACAGACCTGTCTGCTTTGTAATCTCCTCCTCGAGGAAAAAAGTTCCCCAGCCGAGGTTCGGACAGTTCAGGACATATCCCGCCCGGCTGACCGGACCCGGCACGCCGATCCCAATCCCGACAACAGACGCGCGTGAACATCCCGACGCCGCAAGCTTTTCATTTACAGCGACCGCCAGATCCGATATAATATGGCTTCCGCGGTCAGAAGTGTCAGTCGGAATCTCCCATTTGTCCAGGAGATCTCCTTCCGACGAAAAAAAACCCATTTTTATTGTCGTTCCGCCCACATCAATACCAAACGCATATTTCTCCATCTCTCTGACACTTTTCCCTCTACCATTTTCCGACATACACAATATCGTCCGCCTTTCCATAGAAAATCACAGAATCCGCATTTCCATTCTCCAGGGTGTTTTTAAAGTAATATATGTTCCCGCGGCGCAC
>JAJQEU010000090.1:38436-46233 GCA_021201535.1 Clostridiales bacterium
GTATCCACGCCGTCCCCGTCCCAGTCGCCGACATATACTTCATCCGCAGATTTCCCATAGGATATGACAATATCAGCCTCGCCTCCGGTCAGTGAATTTTTAAAATAATAAACATTGCCGCGGCGCACACAGAGCGTATCCACGCCGTCCCCGTCCCAGTCGCCAATATATACTTCATCCGCAGACTTTCCATAGTCTAATACGACGTCCGCAATGCCGGATGTCAGAGAATATCTGAAATAATATGTGTTCCCGCGACGGACAACCAGTGTATCAGACGTGGACCGGGCAATCACATCAGAGTCCGCAGAATCTCCGCTGTCCGAAGTATCCGTACCGCCGGATGTGTCTGTCCCGCCGGATGCGTCTGTCCCGCCGGATGCGTCTGCAGAATCTGACTTGTCTGCGTCGCCTGTATCATCTGCTGTCCCGGTCATTTCAATCACCGTCTCCACGGCTGCGGAGATATTCACCGCTCCATATCCGGTTTCATCATCCTTTCCTTCGTCCATCAGATCTGTCGCCGTCTCACAGAGGATTGTCCTGACCTCTGATGGCGTCAGATCAGGATTGACATACAGCACCATGGCCACGGCTGACGTAACAATCGGCGCCGCCATGGATGTCCCTGTCATATAACTGTATCCGCCGCCATTGAGCGTACTGTAAATATTTGTTCCGGGAGCAGAGATATCCTTTGCGCTTCCGTAACTGGACGAACTGCCCCTCTTTCCCTCAGAAGTGATATTAATCACACTGATCGTCGTCGTATAATCGGACGGATAGGTGGCCGTCGTACTGTTGCTGTTTCCGGCCGCGCAGACAATCACGACACCGGCCTCATACAGTGTTGAACACATGGCCTTCAGCGACTCACTCTCACTCTCCGATCCCATACTCAGATTGACCACCTGACACCCGTTGTCAACCGCATACTGCATGGCATACAAAACATCCGAGACATAGGCCGTATCCTCGCCTGAGCTGTCCTGTATCGTAAAGGCATCAATCACAACGAGATCCGCGATCTGATTGCCGTTTGCCGTCGTCCCGCCGCTGGCAGTTCCCTGAATGCCCACGCCATTTCCGGATTCCGCCGCAATAATGCCCGCCAGATGGGTTCCGTGTGTTGTCGAACTGTTTTTCTGACTGGTCCCGTTGAGATACCCGTCGCCCAGAAGCTGCCGGGTGGTGTAAGTATAACCGCCCGCAGATCCTCGCTCCGACCTCACAAGCTCCACGCTCAGGTCAGCATTAATCACATTGGCAAGTTCTTCATGACTCACATCCGCGCCGGTATCGATGAGCGCCACCCGCACGGACTCTCCGCTCACATCAGCCAGAAGATCCCATGCTTCCTGTGCGTAAACATAGTCCAGATACCACTGCTCAGAGGTACTCTCGGCATCTGCCGTATCCTCATCGTCATAAACCTGCATGATATAATTCGGTTCCGCATATGCGACAGCCGGGTCAGAGCCGTATGCCTCCACCGCCTCTTCCACTGTCATTTCATCCGATATGGAAACCAGAGCCACCGTCTCGTCTTCCAGTTCAGCAACGGTCTCGACCAACTCGCCGTCCTGTTTTTCTACCACGTCCTTCAGCTTCTTTTCAGAGATATCATCCTGATACACGATCAGAATCTCACCTTCGGCATACTCCAGGCCATTCCCCAATGTCTCAAAATCGGCTGCAGCCGCCTGTATCCGGCCGGTCAGAATATCCGAACCGGCTGTCCCGTTCATAGAAATTGAACAGAAAACAAGCGCTGCTGCCAGAAATACTCCCGCTGTTCTTCTTCGAAGATTGTGTCGTTTCATGGGCTGATCCTTTCAATGATTTTCAGAAATATTTTCAGAAAACGATATTCAGTCGTTTTGATTTTTTTATCATAACACAGAGAAAGCAGAAATAGAAGAGGGAAATTTTAATATGATTAACAAAATAGATGTGGCGCACTCGTCATAGATGTGTGTGATAAAAGCTGCGGCGCATTTACTTTAAGATGTGAGCGATAAAAAGCTGTGGCATACGGACAAAAAAAGAGGGAACCCCTCAGCCGGAAATAAATTTCCGCTGAGGGGTTCCCTCTTTTTTTTCGTGCGCCACAGCTTTTTATCGCTCACATCATCCCCATGCCCTGGCCTGCGGCAGCCGACATATCGGGGGTATCACTCTTGATCTCTGCTACAACTGACTCTGTCGTGAGCAGTGTAGAGGCCACGCTGGTCGCGTTCTGCAGTGCGCTTCTGGTTACTTTTACGGGGTCAAGGATTCCCTCGGCAACCATGTCTACATATGCCTCTTTTGCCGCGTCAAAGCCGATGCCCGGCTCCGATTCGCGGACTTTGTTGATGATGACCGCACCCTCCAGTCCGGCGTTTGCAGCGATATAATAAAGCGGAGACTCCAGTGATTTCAGGATCACCTTTGCGCCTGTCTTCTCATCGCCTTCCAGCGTTTCTGCCAGCTTCTCGACCTCTTTGGAAGCATGGATATACGCAGAACCGCCGCCCGCAATGATGCCTTCTTCCACAGCCGCCTTTGTAGCCGCCAGAGCATCCTCCATGCGGAGCTTGCTCTCCTTCATCTCCGCCTCAGTCGCAGCGCCGACACGAATCACCGCTACGCCGCCGGCCAGCTTCGCCAGTCTCTCCTGCAGCTTCTCGCGGTCAAAATCGGACGTTGTATTCTCAATCTCCGAACGGATCTGGCCGATTCTCGCCTGGATAGCAGCCGGATCGCCCTCGCCGTCCACAATGATCGTATTCTCTTTCTGAACCTTCACGGATTTTGCACGGCCGAGCATCTCGATGGTCGCCTCTTTCAGCTCCAGACCGACCTCCTCGGAGATCACCTCTCCGCCGGTCAGAATCGCGATATCCTTAAGCATTTCTTTTCTTCTGTCGCCGTAACCCGGAGCCTTGACAGCTGCAACCGTAAAGGTGCCGCGCAGCTTATTGACGATCAGCGTGGTGAGCGCCTCACCCTCTACATCCTCGGCGATGATGAGAAGCTTCTTGCCCGCCTGTACGATCTGCTCCAGCAGCGGAAGGATCTCCTGAATGCTGCTGATCTTTTTATCGGTGATCAGGATATACGGCTCCTCGAGATTTGCTTCCATCTTATCCATATCGGTCGCCATATAAGCGGAAATATAACCGCGGTCAAACTGCATGCCTTCCACCAGGTCAAGCTCTGTCTGCATGGTCTTGGACTCCTCGATGGTGATGACGCCGTCTCCGGTCACCTTCTCCATCGCATCCGCTACCATGGTGCCAACCGTCTCATCGCCGGCGGAAATCGCCGCCACCTTTGCGATATGGTCTTTTCCGTTGACCTTCTGGCTCATGGACGCGATCGCGTCTACCGCAACATCCGTCGCCTTTTTCATGCCGCGTCTCATAATGATCGGGTTCGCGCCGGCTTCCAGGTTCTTCATGCCCTCTTTAATCATGGCCTGCGCAAGAACGGTCGCCGTCGTAGTGCCGTCGCCGGCCACGTCGTTCGTCTTTGTAGCAGCTTCCTTTACCAGCTGAGCGCCCATATTCTCAAAAGCATCCTCCAGCTCAATATCCTTTGCAATCGTCACGCCGTCATTCGTGATCAGCGGTGTGCCGTAAGTCTTATCCAATACCACGTTCCTGCCCTTCGGTCCAAGGGTAACTCTGACTGTATCCGCAAGCTGATCTACGCCTGCCTCTAAAGCTTTTCTGGCTTCTGTTCCGTATTTGATTTCCTTTGCCATGATGAAAATCCTCCTTCATTAATAATAATCTGTCTGAATTCGCTCGGAAAACGTACCGGTTACTCGACAATGGCAAGAATATCGCTCTGCTTTACAATGATATAATCCTCGCCATCCAGTTTCACTTCATTACCCGCGTATTTGGAGAAAATCACCTTATCCCCCTCTTTGACAAGCATCTCTACCTGTTTTCCATCCACCAGTCCGCCGGGACCGACCGCGATCACTTCTGCTTCCTGCGGCTTCTCCTGCGAGGAACTGGTTAAAATAATACCTGATTTGGTCGTCTCTTCTGCTTCTAACTGCTTTAATACCACTCTGTCACATAAAGGTACTAATTTCATGATGAATCCTCCTGTTATATTCGCATTTTTGTTTTGTTAGCACTCATTAGTTTTGAGTGCTAATCGTTAGGAAATATAATAGTGATTTCATGCCTGATTCGCAACTGAATAAATCCGGGTAAAACAAGATGAAATCACTTTTATTCTTATTTTTTCTCTTTATATCTCATATTATCTCATTTTTTCATTTTTATTTCAGGGTTGCATCGCCTTTCTCCAAAGCTTCGCATCTATCACAAAAACCCCTTCCGCAAAGTTTTTTCATTATAGTGGAAGAGGAGGCAAACGTACAGTGTAGAATTTTACGAGTAAACTCCCATGCGCTCAAATCAGCGAAAAATGTCTGCACGCATTGTAAATACCGTCCGCATGAATGTCATCCGTCACATAATCCGCATGTGCTTTCGCCACATCGCTGCCGTTTCCCATCACAATTCCGACGCCGACATAATCCAGCATTTCCAGGTCGTTCGCTCCGTCTCACAAGGCCCAGGTCTCTGTCCGGTCGACGCCCAGGCAGTCACAGACGGACGCGATGCCGGTCGCCTTGGAATATCCTTTCGGCACGGCTTCCATCACAAAGGAGCCGTGTACGAGGAATTCGTACTCCTCATTCAGCGCCTCTATAACCTCCTGATATTTCGTGCCGCCGATCAGTATGCTGAACTTGCTCGCTTCCCAGTTACTTTCATTTCCGCGAATCGGCCGGATATCATCCTTCAAGGACTGTAGCAGCCAGCGTCCGTATTCATCCCGGCCGATCATATCCTCATCCATAAAAAGCGTATTACGACCCTCCATCACCACCGGCATGTCATAATCATAAAACATCCGCATCGAGCGGATCAGAAGCTCCTTTCCCAGCTGTTTATACAAAATATCGCGCCCGCGGTACTCAACATGCGTGCCGCACCCGCACAAAATCCCGTCAAACCCCTGTGACAGCAGCTCCTCATTCTGAATGAAAATCCGCGTCCTTCCGCTGCAGAGGAAAATCTGATGGCCGTTCTCCTTCAGCAGGCGAAGCGCCGTCTTCGTGCTGTCCGGAATGATGTTCTTCCTGTCCCAGAGTGTTCCATCAATATCAAAAAAATAAGCGCCATCCCGTCTCCCTTTCTATTTTGCCGGATTAAAATTCACATGAGAAAAATAAGCGTCCAGGTCCGTGTTTACGATCAGCTCCCGCGGAAACTCCGCTTCCTCCAACAGCTTCCACGCCCTCCCGTGATCTCCGACCAGGACATCCGCGTGCGCGTCAGAGTCCACGATGACGGGACATTCATATTTCCTGCACCAGTACAGCATCTCTTTGTAATTTTCCCGTGCATTCTCCCGGAAGGTGGTGGGAGCCAGGGAACTGCTGTTGACTTCCAGCAGTTTATTATGTTCCTTCGCCGCCGCGGCCAGCCGTTTATAATCCACCGGATAGCGGCTGTCGTCCGGGTGCCCGATGATGTTGATATAAGGGCGTTCCATCACATGCAGATAAGCCTCCAGATGCGCATCCGGATCCGTCTCGTGATAACAGGGCGGATGGATACTGGCGATCGTCACATCCAAAGTTTTGTACAAATCCTCCTCCAGATCCACATCACCGTCCCGGTTCAGGATATTCAGCTCCGCCCCGAACAGTGTCCACAGATTCCCCCGCTTCCGGGGCAGGATCTTCAGATTGTAAAAATATCCGTCGTAACAGGTGCCGGGCATATCCGGCGCATGCTCTGTCAGAGCAAGAAGCGCAAGCCCCTTCTCCTGTGCCGCCACGATCATATCATTCATCGAGCTGTAGGCATGGCCGCTGGCAATCGTATGTGTGTGTGAATCCAATAAATCAATCATGGCAATCTCTCCTGCATTTCTCTAAGCCAATTTTCCTGACTTCGTCGTGCTCACTTTAATGCCTCCGGCATCCTGCTTCCCGGCAAGCGGAGCGCACACTCTTTCTGACTCCGTCGTGCTCATTTAAGCACAAATTTTCCTTCTTGTAAAGACCGGGGCAGTGAAGTCGTCCCGTGAAAGTGTACTCACGTTACAAGTCACATCCTCACCAGATTTACGCTTTTTTATCCGTACAGGATGCGACTTGCAACAGCATCCGTCCACGCAGAATCGCTTCGCGATGGGACGAATGCCCAAAACCACAGCGTTTCCGTCCTGACCCCGCAGCAAGTACCCTCGCTTCGCTGGGGCAGACCCTGCGTGGTCAGGGAGTGACATGTAACGTACTCACAAAAGAATCCCCCATTGGAATGCAAAGCAGATTTATCTGCACTGCGTCCCATCGGGGGATATTCTCTCTTTTATGTATTAAATGTTACGGTTTAGATTGCCTGTCTGGCGAACAGATTAAAATACTCCTGCGCTTTCTGTCGGGATATATCCAGCTTGCGCTGCAGCGTGTTCAGGATGTCCTCATCAGAGGCGCCGTAATCGATGCCAGCTTCTATGATTCCCTCTGCTTTACCTTCTGCTCTTCCTTCTACTCTTCCTTCCTCTAAAATCCCCTCAAAAAACGTGCAGCTCACTGACTCTTCCTCCTTCTCCATCATATTGAAACTCACATTCATGTGCATGGTTCCCGCCAACGCGACCAATACTTCACGGCTGGTCCGATGGGCGTCACAATATTCCTGAAACTGTTGTTTCTTTTCCTTCTGCGAAATTTCTTTATTTAACATCAGTTTAAACAGGTGAAAGAGATCCTGGTTATTCACGTTATGGAAAACCAGATTGTTGCGTCCTGCCTCTACCAGGACCATTTTATAGTCCTGCACGTACGGCTTCATCTTTTCTGGGATTTCCAGCATCTCATGCAGTGACATTGCTCCGTCCCAGGGCTTCTCACCATAGTAGATTACAACCGTCACAACCGGGACAAATCTGTCTGTCCGTCTCATCCTTGAAAGATATTCCTCACCGGTAACTGATACCGGCCTCACGTTACTGATGGATCCTGATTCCGTGTCTGTCACTGTATCTGCCTGTTTGGTTTTGTACATCTTCATGAATTCTCTGGCATTTGCGTCATATTGTCGTTGATATGTCGTATAATCATATCCCATGACCCGCAGGGGCATCGCATAATGCACTTTTTCCTGGGACTCCAGTCCAAGGATCGCCAGTTGTACGCCCATTGCTGCAGAGTACCTGCAGACCTTCAACGTGTCCCGTGCACCGCCAATAGATTCCAATCCCTGTCTGTATTCGCCTTCCCGAATCACGGAAATGTCTGTGTCAGCCGCAATAAGCTCCTCCTTTTGCTCCTCTGCATCTAATTGTAAAACCCTCTGCTTTTTTTGATTGAATTTAAAAAGCATAGATAGGGATGACTGCACAACAGTCACTTCCTTTTACAATGAAACATAAGAGCTCCGGAATTTTCAGAAATAAGAAATCATATGCTTTTATGGAAAAAGCATACCACAATTTACAGAGGAATTCAACTTGAATTTCAAATTCAATTCACCTTCAATTCAGCTTCAGTTACTTTTCACGGGGTAGGGAAAGGGTTTTGTATATTCGTAAAGAAAGTACCAAAATGATAAGCATGAGAAAAAATCCACAGACTTTGGGTGAGAATACGGACAAAAACGTCAAAAAGAGCAAATTCGTCCGTATGGTGCCGGGGTATATACGGACGAAATCGCCAAAAAGAGCAATTCAGTCCGTATGTCGCCGGAAAATATACGGACGAAAACAGCA
>JAJQEU010000085.1 GCA_021201535.1 Clostridiales bacterium
TTTAATCTCGTCCGCATTAATATAATCCATATTCGGTTTCAATAATTCTGTAAATGTACTTTTTCCAGAACCATTAGGACCGGTAAACACAACTATTTCAGGCTTCTTTCACTATACCGTCCCTCTATTATTCTTTCTCCTACCTCTGTACGGCTTCCGTCACTGTTAATCTGATAAATCTTCTTATTTTTTCTATCATAAACAGCTATCGGCACATCCATTGCCCGCTGCTTCTCCAACTCAATTCTCACTGCTGCTTTCGCCCGTTTTACCACCTGCTCATCAGAAAGATTTGATTGCTGCTTCATCATAACCATCCTTTCATCGTCATTGCTAAAAACTGTTTTTATTATACTAAACATATGTGAGCAAAAAAATACATAACTAAAACAAAAAAACATCATTGTAAACAGCATTCTGCAATATCTTCAACAATCACGTAGACAGGATCATCCTCCTTCTCATTTTTTATGTAGAACTTATGTTTTGATTACCTCTTGATTACCCACCCTTGAAAAAGTAAGGTTTTATGCGGGTTTCCGGACACAGGCCGCGGGTTCGAGTGCCCTCGTACGCGATGCGTCCTGGGGCAGACCCTCCCATCTCGCGCTTTTAAAGAGAGAGGATTATTTATCATAAAAGAACCAGCAGTCGCCATCAAGCGCATCCATCTCTCCGGCGACCTCCTGTACATCCTGAAACAGTTTGTCAGAGTAAAGCAAAACGATGATGGTAAAAATACGGCTACTCCAGTTTCAGAATCAGTCCCAGGACGCGCCGTGCGCATCGCTTCAGATCCTCGCGGTCAAGTGCCCCCAGTTGCATCGCCTTCTTCACCCGCTCCGGAAAACCGGTCGCCATTTTTATGTCGTTTCCCGCTTTAATCTCCTTGTAATGCTCACCCCGGGTCCACCAGTCGGACGTAACCACGCCGCCGAAATGCCACTCTCCCCGCAGAATGTCCTCCAGCAATTCATGATTTTCCGAAGCCCGATGTCCGTTGACAGCATTGTAGGAGGACATGATCACCCAGGGATCCGCCTCCTTCACGATGATCTCGAAAGCGCGCAGATAGATTTCCCGCAGCGCCCGCTCTGATACTCTGGAGTCGCTGTGTTTCCGGTTTGTCTCCTTATTATTCGCAGAGAAATGCTTTACCGCCGCCGCGATTTTCTGCGACTGGATACCGCGCACCATGGCGGCGCCCATCTTCCCGGAGATATAAGGGTCCTCGGAATAATACTCAAAATTTCTCCCGCACAGAGGATTTCTGTGAATGTTTACCGCCGGTGTCAGCCATACCGACAGATTGTTTTCCTTTACTTCCTCCGCGCCGGCTCTCCCTACCCGCTCCACCAGTTCTGTATTCCAGGTGCAGGCCAGCAGCGTCGCACAGGGCCACGCCGTCGTGTACACGCCGCATTCCTCACCGAGCCGCAGACCGGCGGGTCCATCCGCCGTCATGACGGACGGTACGCCGTACTCCGGCAGATTGCCGAAACCGAATGTATTTGCCACACCGGTGTTCGGTTGTCCGCCGAGAAGGCTGATCAGGTCGTCGTCACCGATCTGATCCAGAAATTCCTCTATGCCGACCTCGCCGTCCGCCACCTGTATCAATTTTTTCACATTCTTTTCATATGGATGCGTCAGCAGCTTCCTCTCACAGGGACGCACCGCCGGCGCAAGTGCCTCCTCCATTCCCGGCTTCATTTTCTCAAACACGCAGGCATTCATATCGTTGGATTTGCCCAGGGGAAGCTCCTCATAAGTGCCGTCAGCGAGCAGACGGTTTTTCAGGTCGGTCGGCACCATCCGCGCGGACAGCTGCTCCACAACCAGATCCTGCCCGATCTCCATCTCAAAATCCGTTTTCCCGGCCTCCCGCACGGAACCGCCAATATAAAAACAGTATGTTCCTTTTTCCAGAATCCACGCGGACTTCGCGATTTTTCCGAGGTCGTCATAAGAAGCCATATCCGCCACCTGAAAGGAAAGTTCAAGCTCCTGTGTCTCACCCGGCTGCAGCAGCCTTGTCTTCACAAAGGCCGCCAGCTCCCGCGCCGGTTTTTTCAATTTCCCCTGCGGGGCGCTGTAATAGATCTGTACCACGTCCTTGCCGGACATCCCGCCGGTATTGCTCACAGCGACAAGCGCCCGGATTTCCTCCTCTTCTCTCCTCATACCAAGGACAACGGTTGAAAATTCTGTATAGGAGAGGCCATGACCGAAGGGATAGACCACGCGTTTATCCGCGCCCGGGATCGTCTCAAAATAGCGGTACCCCACATAGATATCCTCTGTGTAATTTACATAACGCGCCGACTCATGAAAATTCGCTGTGGACGGGTAATCTGTCAGAGACACCGCAAAGGTGTCCGTCAGTCGGCCGCAAGGATTCGCCCCGCCGAAGAGAAGATCCGCCATCGCGAGACCGCCTGTCATGCCGCCCTGCCACGCGAGGAGAACGGAAGAAATAGTATCTTTCCCAAGCCAGGAGGTTTCAATCACTCCGCCGATGTTTAAAACCACCGCAATCCGGTCAAAAACCTTCTCCACACGCCGAATCATGACCCTCTCCTCCCCGCTCAGATAAAAATCGCTCTCCGGAAAGATTTCTCTGGAAAGCTGAGGCATCGTCACCTCATTCTCCCACGGGTTCGCCGTATCTTCATCCGGGTAATCCACACCGGAGCGATCCCAGCCTTCCCCGGAAAAACGGCTGATCACGATGATCGCGGTATCTGTAAAA
Source organism: Clostridiales bacterium (assembly GCA_021201535.1). Classification (GTDB taxonomy): domain Bacteria; phylum Bacillota; class Clostridia; order Lachnospirales; family Lachnospiraceae; genus Eubacterium_I. Next base: position 2,753 of record JAJQEU010000085.1, read on the forward strand.
TCTCTCGCTTTGCAAACCAGATCGTCACTGAGTTCCGGTTCTCTCGTCATACCAGGCACAGCCCCTTCGCGATACTGCCCGGCGACATGGTTCCGATAAAAATCGGCCAGCGGCTCGTAGACTTTCACACCGCCCGCCCGCATTCGGATACCGTCATACAGATGAAAGACTCGTGCAGACCGGACATCCCCGCTTCCGCCGCCGCCCTTGACATAATCAAAACTGCCCTTCCCGAAAAGCGCAATCTTCGCGTCGCCCGGCAGCGGCAACAGATGATTGTCATTTTTCAGAAGCACCATACCTTCCTTTGCCGCTTCCTCCGCAAGCTGCAGGTGTTCTTCCCCCGCCGTCACATAACCGCTCTCCCTCAGCGGAAGATTCGGCTGATACATGGCTCTTGCCCATTTTTCCATTTTATACCTCTTTTCTGATCATTAATGGAATGACAGGAAATAGCACCCGTCGTCTGAGGCGGATGCTATTTCTTTCATACTGTACCATATTATTTTATAATATCCATCAGATAATCCGTATTTGCCAGCGGTTCAGCAAAAACATCATTCTTTACCGATATCAAAGCCATCTTCTCCGGCTTCAGCACACCGCCGATGACCTCACCCTCGGACGCTTCACGGTACCATGTCAGCTCTCCTGCCAGCTCACGTTCGATATCATCCTCTGTATCGTATGAAAACGGGATTTCCAGCGCCTCCGCCAGCTCGCAGATCAGCTGCCAGTTGTTCAGGCCGGCCTCCGGTTCCAGCGCCGCATGGGTCACCTGGAAACGTCGTTCGGTATTGATATAGCTTCCCTCTGCATGGATCGGAGCCGTGCCCGGCAGAATCACATCCGCTCTGCGCGAAAGAGGTGTCAGATGCGTATCGCACACTGTCAGGAATTCCACGTCCTTCACAAGCGCGGGATCCGGGTTCTCACCGAGGACAAGAAGCGCTTTCACACCGTCCAGACACTCCGCGCCAGCCGTAATGCCCAGCTGCGTCAGTCCCTGGCTGTTGTTCTTCGGCTTCAGCATCACGATCCCGTCGCGCGGGCTTCCGATATGCCCGGAAAGAGCTGCGATGTCCGCGAGCAGTTCCGCACAGGGCACGGACACTGCATGCTGCTGGAACACGATCATAGCCTTTTTCGCCTTCTGATATAAACCGGCAATCTCCGCAGCCTCATCGGAGACAACCACATCCGCAACAGAATTCAGGAACGCATCATCCTCCTGTGAACCTGCCGCCGTGCCTTCTCCGGCCAGCGCTTTCGCGATCTGCTTTAAGAAATCCAGATTATTTTCTGTACAGACTGCTTTCGTCACAAATTCCATATGCGCCTGTTCATATCCGACCGGATTGATGAGAATCACTTTCGCGCCCGCCTTCGCCGCCTGCATCAGCTTCACGCGCATCACCTGGTTAGCCTGCGCGTCAAAACCGACCGCCAGGATTACCTCCGTACCCATCAGCTCATCCATTGTATTCGGAGACGCGTTCAGACCGAGCACGGGTTCCAGCCCGCAGGCGCAGTTACTGAAGCTGAATATCTTCGCACCCAGGCAGTCCGCCAGTTTTTTTGCCAGATAAGCTTCCTCCGTGGTAAACCGCGCAGATACTGCTATGGCGGCCGCGCCGCTGCCGTAACGGCGGGCAGTCGACTGCATGGATTTTGCAATCAGAACCAGAGCGTCATGATAGCTAACAGGGACAAATCCTTCTGCAGTTTTCTCATTTCCTTCCGTCTTCATCATCGGAACGCATATCCTGTCCTCCTCCCGGCAAGCGCTTGAAAATCCGAATTTCCCGTTCACGCAGAGCACGCCCGCGCTCACCGGTCCGTCCGGATCCGGAAGCGCCTTCACCGCCAGGCTGCCGCAGGTCTTGATCTTCTGTGAACAGCCCATGGAGCAGAAACCGCAGATCGTATCCGTCTCCTCTGTCTCAAGCGGAATCTGCTTCTTCATCGGGAGGTGCTCCTGCAGGGCGCCCGTCGGACAAATGCTGACACACTGCCCGCAGGAAATACAGCCGGTCTCTTCCAGATGCCTGCCCAGAGCCGGAAGCACCACCGTGTCAAACCCGCGGTTCACAAATCCGAGCGCGCCGACTCCCATGACTTCCTCACAGGCGCGGACACAGAGTCCGCACAGGATACATTTGTTCGGATCCCGTTCAATGAAGGGATGAGGATCCTCAAACTCTGTTTTTTTGATCTCACCGGCAATGCGCTCCGGTTTCACATCATACCGGTTCGCATAGGCCACGAGCTTACACTCAAAATAATCGCGGCACCCGCACTCCAGGCAGCGTGAAGCCTCCGCAGAAGCCTGCTCCGGCGTGAGTCCGCCTGCCACTTCCAGGAAGTTGTCCCTGCGCTCCTCCGGAGAAAGCTGCGGTATCTCCGGGCGGCACTGCCGCTCCCTGTCCTCAAAAGTCTTCTCCGTGACGTCCTTTCGTTCCACGGTATACTCCGGCCTGTAAGCGACGGTTTTCCCTTCCAGGAAAGAGTCAACCACTTCGCTGCCCTTTTTCGCGTCCGCGATGGACTCCACCGCGATGGATATCTTGTCGTTTCCGCAGTCGCCGCCGGCAAAAACGCCCGGAAGACTCGTCATAAAGGTCGCTTTATCGTAGATGATACCGTTCTTTTTTGTTAATTCCACACCGGTAATCCCATCGGGATCCACCGCCTGACCGATCGCAAGGATAACCATATCCACATCCAGTTCCTCGGTACAGCCCTCCACGGGACGCGGGGAGCGCCTGCCGCTGGCATCCGGCTCGCCGAGTTCCATCACCTGCAGGGTTACGGAAGACACGCGTCCGTCTTCTCCCGCATGGATTTTTAAAGGATTGGTCAGGTTTTTGAAAATAACTCCTTCCTCCTGTGCCTCCCCGATCTCCATCCTGTCCGCCGGCATTTCATCGATCGTGCGACGGTAAACATTATAAACTTTATCAGCGCCGAGACGGACCGCGCTGCGGCAGGCATCCATAGCCGTGTTGCCGCCGCCGACGACTGCTACCCGTCTGCCCATCTCAAAGGGTTCGTTCCGCTCGATCTTTCCGAGGAAATTGATGCCGCCGATTACGCCCGGGGTGTCCTCGCCCTCGCACCTCACGCCGGTGGATTTCCAGGCGCCGATGCCGATGCACACCGCGTCATAATCCCTCCGGATGGATGCAAATGAAATATCCCTGCCGACCTTCGTGCCGGTGCAGATCTCCACGCCCATGTCCCGGATCAGCTGAACTTCCTCCTCCAGCACCGCCTTGGGGAGACGGTACTCCGGAATGCCGTAGCGCAGCATGCCGCCGGCATAGGGCATCGCCTCAAACACCGTGACGGCATGCCCTTTCTGACGCAGGAAATAAGCCATGGACAGGCCGTATGGACCTGCGCCGATGATGGCGACAGTCTTCCCTGTGTCCTGGGCGCAGTCCGGCATGTAAGGATCCCCTTCCAGATCCAGGTCCCCGGCAAAGCGTTTCATGTTCGCAATAGAAACCGGCTCCTCGACCAGTCCGCGGCGGCATTCTGCCTCACAGGGATGCGGGCACACGCGCCCGATGGATGCGGGGAGCGGGATCCGGTCTTTGATCAGTTCCAGCGCCTCCCGGTAACGTCCCTCCGCGATCAGGCCCACATACCCCTGGCAGTCCGTCTGTGCCGGACATGCCTTCACGCACGGCGGGCGGCAGTCGCCCGCATGGTTCGAGAGCAGAAGCTCCAGATTTGTCTTTCTGGACTCCTCGATGCGCCTGCTTTTCGTGCGGATGACCATATTCGGCGCAACCTCCGTGGCACAGGATTTTAAAAGCTTCGGATTGCCCTCCGCCTCCACCACACAGAGCCCGCAGGCCCCGTAAATCTCCATGCGCCCGTCATAACAGAGGGTCGGTATATAAATATCATTTTCTCTGGCCACCTCCAGGATCGTCTGTCCCGGCAGGGCAGTCACTTCTTTTCCGTCTATGTTGATTCTGTACTTTTTTACCATGTCTGCCCTCCTACTGAATCTCGATCGCGCCAAACCGGCAGTTTTCCGCACATCTGCCGCACTTAACGCATTTGGCCGGGTCGATTGTATGCTGATTTTTTACAGTTCCGCTGATGGCGTCCACCGGACAGTTCCGGGCACAGAGCGTGCATCCGACGCACTTGTCGGTAATCCTGTACGAAATCAGGGCTTTACATGATTTTGCGGTACATTTATGGTGATAAATATGATCCTCATACTCGTTCCTGAAATACCGCAGGGTAGTCAGAACCGGGTTCGGCGCCGTCTGTCCCAGGCCGCACATGGCGCCGTCGCGCACTTTCAGAGCCAGTTCTTCCAGAAGCTCAATGTCGCCGTCGCGGCCTTCGCCGTTTGTAATGCGCTCCAGTATCTCCAGCATCCGCCGGGTTCCCAGCCTGCAGTAATTGCACTTGCCGCAGGACTCCTTCCGCGTGAAATCCAGAAAATACCGGGCCATGTCCACCATACAGGTGTCTTCGTCCATAACGATCATGCCGCCGGATCCGACGATGGCTCCCGTCTTGTTGATATGCTCGTAGGAAACCGGTGTGTCAATCAGCTCCGCCGGAATACACCCGCCGGAAGGTCCGCCCATCTGAACGGCCTTGAACGTCTTGCCGTTCTTGATGCCGCCTCCGGTCTTATAGATCACATCCTTTAATGTCAGGCCCATCGGCACCTCGACCAGGCCGCCCTTTTGTATCTTGCCGGCCAGGGCAAACACCTTCGTGCCATTGCTCTGATCCGTGCCGTAGGCGGCAAACGCCCCTCCGCCGCTGCGGATGATCCACGGCACATTGGCATAGGTTTCTACATTATTGATATTCGTCGGCTTCTGCCAGTAGCCCTTCTGCGCCGGGAACGGCGGTTTTAATCGAGGCATCCCGCGCTCGCCCTCGAGGGACGCGATCAGCGCCGTCTCCTCTCCGCAGACAAACGCCCCGGCACCCGCCTTGATCCGTATATCAAAATCCCGGTCTGTCCCGAAATTTTTCTTCCCGAGAAATCCTTTTTCGCGCGCCTGCTCCAGAGCGGTCTCCAGACGTTCGATAGCCAGCGGGTATTCAGCGCGAACATAGATCACGCCCTCGCAGGCGCCCATGGCGTAGCCGCCGATGAGCATGCCCTCCAGCACAGCGTTCGGGTCGCCCTCCAGGACGCTCCGGTCCATGAAAGCGCCCGGGTCGCCCTCGTCAGCATTACAGACTATGTATTTTTCCGTCCCCTCACTCTGACGGGCCGCGTTCCATTTAAACCAGGTCGGAAATCCCGCACCGCCGCGGCCGCGCAGGCCGGAAAGTCTGATTTCCGCGATGACCTCTTCGGGCGTCATCTCTGTCAGAGCCTTCCGGGCGGCCTCATAGCCGTCCTGTTCTATGTAATCTTCAATACGCTCCGGATTGATCCGCCCGCAGTTCTGCAGGACGATCCGCTTCTGATTGGAGAGAATGGCCGCATCCTCTTCGGAGATGGCCTGGTTGCCGCATACTTCACCACCGACCAGATGTCTGTCAACAATAGGGGAAACGTCTTTCGGCTGTACCTTCACATAGCGTGCCTGCAGTATACCGTCATTCCCGTAGACATCCACGATCGGCTCCAGATAACAGGCGCCGATGCACCCCGTCTTGTCCAGGACGACATCCGCCAGGCCGCGCTCCGTAATCTGCTTTCTGAATTCCGCCTCCGTCTTTTTCGCGCCGCCGGCAATCCCGCAGCTTCCCTGTCCGATCACTACCCTCATACCGGCACCTCCCTCTTTTCCCCGGCCCGGATCTCTTCAAGGATCTTCACCACGGAATCCTTCGTCAGATTGCCATAGGTCTCCTCCCCGTCCGCGCTCTTGATCATCATGACCGGCGCGAGAGAACAGCAGCCGAGACAGGCCACATTATTTAATGTGAATATCCCGTCCTCCGTCGTCTCTCCATCCTGTACGCACAGATATTCGCTGACCGCCTCCTGTATGCGGTCAGCGCCGTTGACATGACAGGCCGTGCCCTTGCACAGCATGATCAGATATTTTCCGATCGGTGTCAGGCGGAACTGTGCGTAAAAAGTGGCGACGCCGTAAATCCGCGCCGGCCGGATGCCGGTTTTGTCGGATATGTAATCGATGACTTCCGGCGACAGATAACCATAGATATCCTGCGCACGCTGCAGGATCGTAATCAGGCTGCCCGGTACCGGAGCATATTTTTCCAGCGTCGGCGCCAGCAGTGTGAAATCCTGTCCGGTCTCCGGCGCGGGAATCCTGTTTTCTGAAATCATTTGCCAATCCCCTTTCGTATCATGAATTAATCATTGCATTGTATCTTTTCTGTCTTTGTACGTAACTGAGTCAGACCAGAAATTCCTTTTACACTCTGTTTGTGAAAACTTTTTGACAAAACAGCTGATCTATACACATTCATGTTTTAAACAGCGTTGAATGCCTTCGCCGCCTCCACAACATGGGAAATCAGCACAGCGGTTGTCACCGCGCCGACGCCTCCCGGTACGGGAGTCAGCGAATCCACCATCGGTTCCACCTCCTCAGCACACACATCTCCGCAGAGTTTACCCTTGTCCTCATTCCAGGCGATTCCGACATCAATCACGACCTGTCCTTCCCGCACATACGCCCCGTTGACGCTCTCCATCTGTCCGGAGCAGGCAATGACAATATCCGCCTCCCGGGTGATGGACGGTATGTCCGGCGTCCGGGTATGGCAGGTGACGACCGTCGCGTTTTCATGCATCAGCATCATGGAGACCGGGCGCCCGACTACCAGGGAGCGCCCGATCACCGCCGCTTTTTTCCCGGCACAGCTTACCCCGTAAAATTTCAGAATCTCCATCGCCGCCTGCGCGGTACAAGGGGAGAATCCGATCCGCGTATTCGTGAAAACACCTGCCAGAGAAGCGTCCGTGCAGCCATCCACATCCTTTGCCGGACTCAGCAGTCTGCGCGCCCTCTCCTCATCCAGGTGTCCCGGAAGCGGCCGGAACATCAGGATGCCATGCACGCTGTCGTCCGTATTCAGATCCTCCAATACAGAAAAAAATGTATCGCTGTCCACATCCTCCGGAAGCGCAACGCTGCGCACGGCCACTCCCACCGAATCGCAGCGTTTCACGGCTCCCCGCTCATAGGAAAGGTCGTCATCTCTCTCGCCGACACGCAGAATCGCAAGCGTCGGTGTGACACCTGTCGTCCTCAGTCTCTCAATGTCCTGCTTCATCTTTTCACTCAGAGCCGCCGCCACCGGCGCGCCTTTTAACAATATCGCCATCCCTGCTTTTCCTTCTCCTCTATTCATACCCTTCTGTACTGATTCCCGAACCAATGAATCTGCCGTGTCTTTGCAGTCTGTGCGGATTCCCCATCGGTTCTTCTTTCAAAACAGAAGACAGTCCCATTATGCCGGTCTGATTTTCTCCAGGACACTCTCATAAACCCGGTCTGCCCGAATCATATACTCCTCCAGCAGATCATCCGCCCGACGTTCCAGCTCTGCCGCGTATTTCCTGTCCCGCATGGATTTTGTGTTGATAAAAACATTCAGAGAAGCACCCTGAAGAGCAGCCTTACAGCAGACGGCACCGACGCCGGCGTCAGAAACGGCGATCCTTGATCCTTTTGCGGCAAAGCCTTCCAGAAGCTCGATTGCCTGACAGATCTGGGACATCAAAGCCAGCGGCGCATCACAGGCTTTTCGAAGCGCTTCCTCCATCACCGCCGGGCGGAAAGGATCATTCTTCGGAATACCATAGGCCTTTGAGAGAGGCAGAAATGCCTCAGCGTCCGCATCCATACCGCACAGCAGTTCCTCGCGCAGCACTGACGCCTGTTTCATCCATACCCGCATCTCGTCCTCCACGTCTGCATAAGTCTTCTTCCCGACCGTCAGGGAACCGACCATGTTTCCGAGGGCAATCCCGACTGCCGCGACCAGCGCGCCGGCTCCGCCCCCGCCGGGAACCGCTTCCTTAGAGGCGAGCGCCTGCGTAAAATCATCCAGGGTATATTCCTTAAAACTCATATCCCGATTCTCCTTTTATAACCGTGATTTCGTCCGAATCTTACGGACATTTTCCTTAGGAACTGTTCATTCTGCTTCTGTAAAGGAAATCGTTCCGTCATATATTTTTTCCAGAAACTCTTCTTTCCCAAACAGCCGAATCAGCTGAAGCATCCCGTATGCGTAATCTTCTCTGTCCTTATAATAGATAACCGCTGTTTTCTTTCCTGCCAAGAGCAGGCGGATCAGCTCATCATCCTCCTCCGGAAAAGAATATCCGAAAAAATGAAGTACGGCCGGAACTTCAGCTCCGTCCCTGTCCACGGGAAAAATCCGCTTCTGATCCGGCACACCGATAAAATTCATCAGCTTCCGAAAATAATTTTTCATATATATCCAGTCCGCGTGATCGTCCGACTCATCCGGACTGCCGAGGACCAGGTTCACCGGACTGCTTCCGGCCTTTCCCTTTGCATAAAAAATACAGTCCTCCGTCACCCCGTACATCCTGATCGTATCCGTAAAATTAAAATTGATGACATAGTCCGGATGTATCATCTCGATCTGAGAGGAGCGAATTTCAGTGTCTCCCGCGGAGGCGGACGCATCCTCTTTCAAACGTCCGCTGCCATGCTCCTGCATCACACAGTTCACCATATAAAGATCCAGAGCCTCCGTAAAGCTGTCCAGTTCCCGACGGGTCTCATTCACCACAGCCTTCTTATTCAGCTGCTTTTCCGGCGTGATATACTGCTGACGGATTTTAAACAGGCCGCCCGACGGGTCGTCATAAATCTGCTCAAAGATCCTCGCAAAATGCTTATAAATCTGCAGATCACCGTAGGTAAACTCCCCGCAGATCATATTATAGCTGATCAGGTCATATTCCGGATTCTTCTGTTTTTCCAGCACGACATCCTGAAAATGAATCAGCGCATCAACAATCCTTTTCATTTCCTTCTCAAAATAAGCCCATGTCGGATCCTCTGACAGGGTAAAATGAAAATGGCGGAAAAAACCGTTGACATTGCAGAGCTCCGTCAAGCGCGTCTCAAACCATCCACGCTGTTCTTTTTTCTTCGCAAAAGCGTCCTCCACGCAACGAACAAAATCCATATAAGCGGTTTTTCGCCCGTGATACAGGTCAAATCCGTTTCCGGTTACCAGTATATTCTGTACTTTACTCATGCAGCCTCACTCCTTCTTTCGCACTAACTGTTCAGTACCTTCACAGTTACCTTCTTTCGATCTAATCAGCATGCCTCCACGCAGTTTCCAGCGCGATCTCCATCATCTCGTGAAAGGATTCGCGCACCTCCTGTGCGGTAAGTGCCTCCGGTTTAAAGAAATGATCAGAAATCGAAAGGATGCTCAGCGCTTTCTTATGCTGTGCCAGCGCCTCCAGATACAGTCCGGCCGTCTCCATCTCCACACTGACCATGCCGAGTTCCCTCGCCCGCGTCGGGATATCCGGCTGCGCATTATAAAACATATCCGTTGTAAAAACGTTCCCGACTTTAATCTTCGTCCTCCTTTCTTTACAGATTGATACAGCGTCATAAAGCATGTCGAAATCTGCCGTCGGCGCCAGTGTCCCCGGGAAATTATAATGGTGGGCAAAATTTGAATTCGTACATGCACCCATGGCAATGACAATATCCCGACACTCCATATCATCTAAAAGAGCGCCTGAAGAACCGATACGGATAATCGCCTCCACACCGTAAAATGTATACAGCTCATGCGCGTACAGGACGGCGGACGGTATCCCCATTCCGCTTCCCATCACGGAAATCCGCTTCCCCCGGTAGGTTCCCGTATACCCGTACATATTTCTCACATCATTGAATAAAACCGGATCCTCAAGATACGTATCCGCGACAAATTTAGCGCGCAACGGATCTCCCGGCATAAGCACGACCTTCGCGACCGCATTCTGATCTGCCTCAATGCAGGCTGACGGTGTCTTAAACATAATCTGTATCCTCCTTATTTTAAAAAAATTTCGGTCTGTTTTAAAGGGAAAAATCAAACATTCTGTAAGAAGAAAAATGTTCTTTTTTATAATTCAGCAGAAATCCCGTAAATTTCGCCTGTCCGGCACGGCCAAAAATCTCCAGACTTTCCTCGATATTATCTTCCGTAAAAAATCCGAGCTCCGCCAGCTGCACCAGCTGTTCCATGTCGTGTGATTTCTGAATGCACTGCAAAATATCCATGAGACGATCCGCAACAAAAGAACGGTATCTGTCCGCGGAATCGGCATCCAGAAATGCCGGATATTTTAACCTGCAACAGGCCATGCCGCATCGGTCCAAAAGATTTAAATACGTGTCAAACAGAGCGTCATACCCTCTGTAATCATATATATATCCCTCAAAGGGATCGGAACGGGAGATATGTTTCAGATGTGAGGGGGCTGTGTACGCAAAAATGTTCCATTTTTCCGGCATGGCAAACGGGTCAAAAGCATGATCCGCCATTTCCCTCGTCAGTTCTGCTTCACGGGAATAAAACAATCCGACGATCTCATCCTTCCGGTACACCGGCCGCATGGGTACATAAATCACCGCGCCGGTCTCCTCCAGTTCCAGCCGTTCCAGTTCCTTACACTCCCGGAATGCATCCGTTCCGACATCCTTCACGGAAACAGGTACAAAACAGCTTCGCAAAGCCGCGCGACGAAAGGCTCCCGGCAAGATCCGGCTCACGTCCCCCGGAATCCGGTACTCCCGGCTCCGGCCAAAATATTTCACCAGATATCTGTCCTTATCATGCCCGATTTCGAACAAAGCATCCGCATCCGCCATAAAATGTGCATTCTCATCAGCCACTGTAATACATTCCAGTCCGCGCAGTTCCTCGCTCCACCCGAACGTATCCGACAGGGCGCGGCAACCGATTCTTTCAACCGAGGCAGGCAGATGCAGCTGTCTCAGGCAAATGCAGTGGCTGAACGCGTTGGCTCTGACATCACGGACTCCCTCCCGTAATATCACTTCCGTCAAATTCTGGCACCCTTCAAAAGCCGCTTCGCCAATCGTATGTACGGAAGACGGCAGGATCACCTTCCGGAGCACCGCGTTGCCGGACAGCGCATTCTCACCGATCACGGTTGTCCCATCCGGAATCTCATACTCTGTCCGTTCCTCTGTCTGACGGGCAGTCAACAGTTCCGTCTCCGATCCCTCTCTCCTGTACAGACAGAATCCATCCGTGAAAAAATACGGATTCCCGGCCGCCACATGAAAGCGAACCGTACTCAGTTCCCAGGGATTTTCGATCACCTTCAACGAAGCCGGCAACGTCAGTTCCTCAATAGGCGTCAGGAAAAAAGCGTCTCTCCCAATCCATTCCAGCCCGTCAGGCAAAAGCAGTTCCGTCAGACTGATACACATCCGAAACGCACCGTTTCCAATCCGGCGGACGGTCGACGGAACCTCGATCCGGCCGAGCTGCGCGCCGTTCTCCGAGAAAGCCTCTCTGCCAATCTCCGTCACCGGAAGACTGTTGATATGCGAGGGAATGCACAGGGAGAGTCCGGGAAGATCATCCGGAAAATAGCCTGTAATCACAACTCCCTCTTGAGTCAGGTCATAACTGTAATTTCTGTACCGCATCCTCTATTTCCTGCTGTCTCTCATAAATCTGAAACTTTTTATTGTATTTCTCATACTCCTCACAGCCGCAGCGTGCGATAAACGCTGCACTGTCGTAGTTTACGGTGAGATCGGTCACCAGCACAAGCATCTCGTTCCCCGCGCCGAAAGTCTTCTCCACAAAAGAAAACAGATTGGACAGCTTTTCTCTGATTCCGGCGCGCACCGCCTTCATCTGCGCCACTTCCCCGTCAAAACGCTCCCTGATCAGATCAAGCACATCCTTCGGCCGGATCACACGCCTCATATGAATCGCTTTGGCGTCCCGATGCAACGCCTCGATCACCATCTGAAACTCTTTTTTCTCAATCTCACTGAGGGAACCGGCTTCATCCTCACAGACAATCCGACTTTCCAGAAACTCCCACTTTGTCCGCAGAATATTCAGACAACTCTCCATATCCCACTGTTTCAAATCCTCCAGCTCTTTTTTCACCTCTTTCAGTGTCAGCAGCTGCTTCCGCAGTGCATCCTCCAGCTGAATGTTATCCCGGATTTCCATCTGTATCGCGTCCAGTAAAAGTCCGACCAGAGAAAGCCGCTCGTCAAATCCCGCCATTTTTGCCCTGTTGTACACATCCGCGCCGGCCTGTCCGGACAGGATCTGATGTACACGGTAATCCTTTTTATACTTTTGATACAGATCGTAGTAAGCGGCGAACTCCCGACAGATCCGCTTATTGCGGAGATACTGACCAACCAGTATCTCATCCACCTCAAAATCATTCTCCTCATACAGATAAATCGTCTCAGACAGATCTTCCCAGCCGCGGGCCGTCACATAGGATTTGCCGTCCACCGTGTTCTCGATCACATAAAAGTCATTCTTTTTGATATCCAGATAAGTGATGACAGACCCGTGGATCCCCCGGTTCACTGCATAATTTCTCCATGTATCGTAATCCGCTTCAACCTCCAGCAGCTTCATCCGATCCATCGTCACCACGTCAAACTCCCGGACGGAACGGTTGAACTGGGGCGGATTTCCCGCTGTGGCCACCACCCATCCCTCCGGCACGCGATGCTTTCCGAATGTCTTGTACTGCAGGAACTGCAGCATGGAAGGAGCAAGTGTCTCTGAAACACAGTTGATCTCATCCAAAAAAAGGATGCCCTCCTGCTTGCCGGTTCTCTCCATCATCTCATACACGGAAGCAATAATCTCACTCATCGTATACTCAGACACGTCAAATTCAGTGCCGCCGTAATTTTTATGGCTGATAAACGGAAGTCCCAGCGCACTCTGTCTGGTATGATGTGTCATAGAATAGGACACCAGCGCGAGATTCATCTCCTCAGCGATCTGTTCCATAATCGCAGTCTTGCCGATTCCCGGCGCCCCGAGCAGAAAAACCGGACGCTGCCGCGCGATCGGAATGCGATAATTACCGTAAGGATCCTTCGCCAGATATATTTTTACTGCCTTTTCAATCTGTTCCTTTGCTTCCTGTATATTCATAACCCTCTCCTATATCTCATCTTCACGTAGTACAAGCCGGATTGCCCAGGGGGGCGTCTCCGGGACTGCAAAACCATCCTCAATAAAAACAAAGGCAGTCTCATAATCCGGCGCATGCTCCGGGAACGTCCCCTTCCCATCGGTGAAATAGATAAGTCCGCGCAGATTCTGAAACTCATGCCGGTCGATCAGACCGTCCACATACTCAAACACCGGCCGGAAATCCGTCCCGCCAAAGCCCGAAAGCTGCACATCCTGCATATAGGCGTCAAACTCCTCGTCCGTCGTCACCTTTATATCCCGCTGGATTTTGGAATCACACTGGATGATGTGGATATTTACCCGTTTAAAATAGCTCTCCGTATTTTTCAGAATATCATAGGTCTTGCGCAGGAACCGCTCCACAGCGGCTCCCTGACAGGAGCCTGATGTGTCCAGCGCGATGACAAACTCACGGATACGCTTCGTCTCCCGGTACTCCAGCGGCTCCACCAGCGGCATGTTCTTATACAGCTTCAGTCCGTAGGTGTAATAAATATAATCAAACTCGTCATCGTTGATATGCATCTCCTCGCCGAGCACCGCAAACTTTTTCAGAAACTCACCGTAATCATGCTTCTCGCGCAATGTCTCCTGCAGATTCCACAGGAGGCTGCCGGCGCCGAATCCCTGCTCTCTGGAAAATGTCTCAATATCCAGCTTCGCATGCTGACTGACATCCGCCCAGTCGTCCTGAGTCTGTCCGACCAGCGCCTCGTCGATATCCTCCGCCTGTTCGCCCTCCTCGCCGGTATCCGCCTCATGGCATCCGACCATGGCTGTCCTCGTGTCGGTCGTCAGCGTATCCCCCGTCCGATCCGCCACATCTGTCTCCTTTTTGGGAATCCAGTGCAGATGATCGTCCTGCTCAAACAGCCCGGCCAGTTCCAGATACATCTCTGCTTTCTCCGGCGTATCCAGCAGGAAACGGTAGATTCGCTCAGCGGTCAGGACCGGGATATCCTCCGCCAGGCGATCCAGCTCTCTCTCCCGTTTTTTATCATCGTCCAGCCGGACTTCCGCCAGCCGCAGATCAAGGAGCGCCTTCTCCACCGCGATATCACAGGCCAGATCCCAGCACGCGCGGTCAAGCTTCTCATACTGAAACGGATGACTGAAAATACAGTGAAAAATCATATGGAGAAAAGCTCTCGTGCAGCGGTTCTTCTCCTGCTGAAAGGAGCGAAGCACATGATCCGTATTGTAATAGATCTCCCTCCCGTTCACACCGTAGGTCGCGACCGTATCCGCCGGTATCATCGGCATGCGAAACAAAGCCCGATCCAGGAAGCGCATGGAGATCATCAGCTGATCCCGGGCAAAAGTCATGATCTCAGCTGCCACTTCCCTGTGTTTCGCCTTCTCTATGTCCTGCGCATCCATGATGTTGCGCGCATCCTCTGTCAGCTTCGGCATATCGCATGTCTCCTCCGCCCGTTTATGTCACTATCACAGCTTACCACAAAGTAATCCTCTAATCAAGAAAAACACCGGACAAAAAGCCATCTGGCTTTCATGTCCGGTGTTTGTGTATTGTATCATGAATCCCGCCGTGCTCAGTTCGCGAGCCGTCGGCTCGCTCACTGTCCGGGCTTCGCCCTATATCAGATTACGAAAAGGCAGCCCCTTACATGCAAGCATGACGGGTCTGTCTTTCCGCAATCTGCTGCACGGCTCATTGCCTGCGCTCAGTTGATCATAAAAAAGTTTTGTGCCAGAAGCGGTTCCGCGCTGCCGGGCTGAACACGTGTATAACTGCCGTCTGCCCGCTGAATGCGTGCCTTTACATTATCCTCCATCAGGACACGGAAAATTCGCAGCACCCGGTCCCGGATCTCCGGATCAAGGAGCGGAGCCGCCACCTCCACCCGGTATGTCGTATTTCTCGTCATAAAATCCGCGGAAGCGATGTACACCTCCGGATCCTCATCGCCGAAAATATAAATACGAGAATGCTCCAGATACCGTCCGACAATACTCCGTATGGAAATATTGTCCGTCTTGCCCGGAACGCCGGCGATCAGGCAGCAGGCACCGCGCACGATCAGTTCGATCCGCACACCCGCCTGGGAAGCCTCAATCATTTTCTCAATGAGAACCTTGTCTGTCAGGGAGTTCATCTTCGCGCCGATATAAGCGCTCACGCCGGCCTTCGCGCGTGCGATCTGACGATCCATCTTCTCCAGAATCGGTTTGCGCAGGTACTTCGGGGCAACCAGCAGATAGTCTGCCTGCTCCACCACCTCACCGAGATACATTCTGGTAAATATCCGGCTCGCCTCCGCACCGATGCTCTGATGCGCCGTCATCAGAGAGAAATCCGTATACAGCCGGGAGGTCTTTTCATTGTAGTTGCCCGTCCCGATCTGCGTAATATAGGAAATATGGTCGCCGGTCTTCTTCGTGATCAGGCAAAGCTTGGAATGCACCTTGAGCCTGTCCAACCCGTAGAGTACGGAACAGCCAGCCTCCTCCAGTCGCCTGGACCAGCTGATATTGTTCTCCTCGTCGAAACGCGCCCGCAGCTCTACCAGTACACTGATATCCTTGCCGTTCTCCGCGGCGCGCAGCAACGCCTCGACCACTTTGCTGTCATTCGCCACACGGTACAGCGTCATTTTCATGGAAACGACGTCCGGATTGTCAGCCGCTTCCCGCAACAGCGTAAGAAACGGATCAATGCTCTCATATGGGAAGAACAGAAATCGGTCTTTCTCCTCGATCTGCTCCATCATGCTGCGCTCCGGGTCGATATCCGCCGGAAACTGCGGCGTATATTTTTCATAAAACAGATCCTTTTCATTGCGCAGAATATCACGAATCGTCGAGAAGAAGGAGAGATCCAGCGGCGAAGCAGAATGGAATACATGCCGTTTCTTCAGGTGCAGATATTTACAGAGCAGATCGATGACAGACTCATCCATCACCCTGGTATACTCCAGCTTAATCGGGCAGAGTCTGCGCCGTCGGCTGACCAGCTGTTCCATCACCTGACGGAAATCCATATCGTCGTCATACATTTCCTCGTCCGGATCAATATCCGCATTCCGCAGGATGCGGATCAGCGATTTGCTTTTGATCTCGAAATGAGAAAATATCCGTGACACATAATGCAGGATCAGCTCCTCCATCAGAATATACCGGTTCGGATGATCCGGAATCCGCGCCAGACGCGGAAGCACGTCCAGCGTACACGGGACAATCCCCAGCTTGACATTCTTATCATTTTTTTGTCATTCTTTTTATCATTCTTTCTGTCATTTTTAGAATTCTTCTTCGAGCCCAGAATGACCACCGCATAGATCGCCTTGTTTTTCAAAAAAGGAAACGGCTGTTTCTTTCCAACAACCTGCGGCGCCAGAAGCGGTCGAATCTCATGTTCGAAATACGCGTCCAGAAACTGCGCGTCCTTCGCGTCAATCTGGTCGTGATACGTCACAATCTCAACGCCGTGTTCCCGCATTCCCTTATTCAGGGCGGCATATGCGGAATCCTTCCGCTGTGTCAGAAGCTTTACCTGATCAAAGCAGGCAAAAATCTGTTCCTGACAGGTCATGTTCGTCTTGTTGTCCCGGATGTCCTTCGAGACAAGCATCTGGTCATACAGCGAACCGACCCGCACGCCGAAAAACTCATCCAGATTGCTCTGGAAAATTGACGCGAACGACAGTCTCTCGCAGAAAGGATTCGTCTCATCCTCCGCTTCCTCCAATACACGGACGTTAAACTTCAGCCAGGACAATTCTCTGTTGTCAAAACACGTATGTTCCATAAAACACTCCCCCTCTTCTTTACAGCCGGTCGATATTCTTTCGAATCCGCAAAAACTTTTTATCGATATCTGCGATCTCAATTGCGCAGGTCTTCAGTTCCTTCTGCATTTTCTGAAACTTTGCCTCATCCATCTTTTTATTCTTATAGCTGAGCTGATGATCCAACATCGCCCAGTAATTCATGGCCGCCGATCGAACCTGAATCTCCATGCGAATCGGGGTGCCGATGGACGGAACCTCCGCGATCATATGAATACTCCGGTATCCGGTCTGTTTCGGATGAGCGATATAGTCTTTCACCTTTATAAACTTCAATCCGGGCAGTTTCCGAATCTCCTTCATCACATGATAAACGTCATCCTGAAATGAGCATACCACCCGGATGCCCGCCATATCGTGAAGGGTCTCCACTGCTTTCTGAAGCGTCCCGCTTCGTCCCTTGCGGATCAGCTTGTTATAAATACTGTCCGGCGTCTTCACCCTGGAAGAAATATACTGCACCACCTGGCGGTCATACTCTGCATCAACCTGCGCGGCTATTTCCTCCAGCATCGGAGTCACCATCTCGATCATCTGTTCGCAAACACGCACCAGACCGGCCTGTTCATATTCAGATAGTAACTTTTCCCGATCATCGATCATGTCTGCTTCTTTTTCCATAACAGATCCCATCCTTTTTCTGCCGCACCATAAATCAGCATTTCTGCAATCCAATATATATGATGAGAAAAAATATCGCTACCATAACCATGTAAAATTTGTATAAAAGATTTTACGCAACAGCCTTATTCCATGTCAGCGTATCAGCCCGCCTGCAAAATCTCCAGCGCCTTCTGTATCTGGTTATCCAGATCGTAACTATAGGAATCATCCTCACCCCCCAGGAATTCATATTCGATCTCTACATCCGGTGTGATACCGATTCCCTGAATACAGGTACCGCCCGGCGTATAATATTTATGCGTCGTCACTTTAAATGCGCTGCCGTCCGCCAGTCTGTGCACGGTCTGCACCACACCCTTTCCGTACGTCGTGGTACCGACAATCGTTCCCGCATCCCGATCCTGAATCGCTCCGGCAAAAACCTCCGATGCACTCGCGCTGTTTTCATTCACCAGAACGACCAGCGGAACATCCAGATAAGTATCATCCGTCGTCGTATACTCCACGCGGTTCCCATCCCTGTCCTCGGTATAAAGAATCAATCCTTCCGGTAAAATCTCATCAAGTATATCACACACTGTTGCGAGTACGCCGCCCGGGTTGGATCTCAGATCCACAATCAGAGACTCCATTCCCTGCCCCTGCAGATCTGCCAACGCTGTTGTAAACTGCTCCGTCGTCGCATCAGTAAACTCCGACACAGCAATGTATCCGACCAATCCATCCAGCATGTCGTCTGTCACCGTCGGGAATACCAGGTTCCTGCGTTCAATGTCGTACTCAATCTTTTCTCCATTCCGATAAGTGATCAGATGAACTGTGGTATTCTCCTCTCCCCGGATAAAAGAAACCAGTTCGGACAATTCCATGGATGAAGCCTCATAATCATCCACCATGGAGATCACATCACCCGCCTGCAGCCCCGCCTCCTGTGCCGGAGAATCATCATATACATGGACGACCGTAACAGTCATTGTATCATCATCCTGCTGCAGGCTTGCACCGATGCCGCAGTAGGTACCCTCCAACGTACTCTCCAGAAGATCCTGATACTCCTCCTCCGTGTAATAGCGGGAATAGCTGTCCAGACCGTCAAACAAACCGGTGTAAAGTCCCTCGCGAAGATCCTCCACATCCACATCCTCATAATAAGTGCTTTGGATATAAGCGGAGAGCGTCTCAATCTTTTCGACTGTCTCCTCATCCAGCACCGCCTCATAGGATGAGGATGGGAAAAGATAAATCCGGAGCAGGGACGATCGGGACAATCCGAAAACAGCCACGGCGATCACAGCTGCCGCCACAATCAGACCCGAGAGAAAACCTTTTGCGAAACCTCTCCGACGTCTGTCGGAGCGCTTCCTTTTACCGTGTTCCTCTTCCGCTTTGAACTGTCTCTGATCAAGTTCTGTTTTTTCATTCATCATTTCTGCTCCACCTTATCCAGAAATTCTCAAACATTTATGTGTTTATGAACCGTGATACGGCTGCCAATGTATCCGATACCGATTCCGAGGATCAGTCCGACCGGCAGCAGAATCGTAAACACCGTTCTCGCCGGAACAAAGGTAAGCATATTATTCAGAAATCCGAAACGATCCGCAACGTAATTGATGACCCGTCCGTACCCGAGATACAGAATGATCAGCGGAATGATTGCTCCGACCGCTCCGATCAGAATACCCTCTATGATGAAAGGCGCCCGAACAAAGAAATCTGTCGCCCCGATCATCTTCATGATGCCGATCTCTTCCTTTCGCACGGTGATACCGGTACGAACCGTGTTGCTGATCAGAAATACAGCCACACAGATCAGAATCACGATAATCGCCACGGAAACAATACCAATCAGCTTATTGGCATCCGACAAAGTATTCGCCACCGTCTCGGACTGACGCACTGTACGCACATTTTCCAGACTTTCCAGATAATCAACCAGATCCTGCTGCACCGAAATATCCGACATATAAATCTCATAGGAAGCCTCATTGGCCAGCGGATTTTCGGAACCGAACGCAGCGGCCGCATCCTCATTTCCGTCAAAATAAATCATTTTGTACTCTTCCCACGCCTCGTCCGCAGAGACATAGTTGAAATTGGACACCTCATCCCGCGACGCGATTTCATATCCGATCTGATCAATGCGTTCCTGCGAAGTCCCCTCGTCAAAAAATACTGTGACTGCAACGCCGGACTCTACATCCTGCACCACGCTCTGGAAATTTACCAGAATCGAATAAAATACGCCGAACAGAAAAATACATGCCGCCATGGTCGCGATGGATGCTACGGAAAACACTTTGTTTGTCCAGACGTTCCGTATGCCCTCTTTGATTGTATAACCCAATGTACTGATCTTCATGATAACTCACCGCCCATCTGTGTGTCACTCACCACATGCCCCTGCTGCAGGGCAATCACACGCTTCTGCATCTTTGAAACAATCTCCATATTATGACTCACTACCAGAACCGTCGTACCGCGCTGATTAATCTCCTCCAGGAGTTTCATGATCTCCCACGCGTTATTCGGATCCAGATTACCCGTCGGCTCATCTGCCAGCAGGATCTTAGGTTCATTCACCAATGCACGGGCAATGGCAACTCTCTGCTGTTCACCGCCTGACAACTGATGCGGCTTTGACTTATACTTTGCCGCCAGGCCAACCTGAGACAGGCTTTTCGGAACCCGTTCTTTAATGGAACGGTTGGAAGCGGAAATCGCTCTCTGTGCAAACGCTACATTGTCGTAAACATTCTTATCCTTTAAAAGACGAAAGTCCTGAAATACACATCCGATATTCCTGCGGAAGTACGGAATCTGGCCTCTGCGAACCTTGCTCAGATTTTTATTGTTCACAATAATTGTCCCCGTCGTGGGTTCAAGTTCCTTCAGCAGAAGCTTGATCAGCGTAGATTTCCCGGAACCACTGTCTCCCACAACAAATACAAACTCTCCCTCATCGATGTGAATGTTCACATCTTCCAATGCAGGGACACCCTCTATATAGGATTTACTGATATTCTTTAATGTAATCATTTATATTTCCTCCTGTTGACGGCATTTATATATGAAAATGGGGGCACTCTGTTTTATTTACATGCCCCCATACGGATGATCTTTTTCTTGTGCACAGCCACGTGCCCATGCCTCTGTGCAGCGATGCATTGATACATTCACGCATCTGCACAGTGTGGAAACCGTGAGATTTCCTCAATCAGTAATCCAACGACTCCATATATTTCATATACTTAACAACCATCAGTGCAATCTTAAATGTAATCGCATCCTCAAACACCCGCAGATCGAGCCCCGTACTTTTCTGGAGCTTATCCAGCCGGTATACCAGTGTATTGCGGTGGATATACAGCTGCCGTGACGTCTCGGAAACATTCAGGCTGTTTTCAAAGAACTTATTAATCGTCGTCAATGTTTCCTCATCAAAATCATCCGGAGAACGACTGCCGAAAATCTCCTTGATAAACATCTTGCACAGCGGTATCGGAAGCTGATAGATCAGGCGCCCGATGCCCAGTGTCGCGTAAGCAATGATATTATTCTCCTCAAAGAAAATCTTCCCGACGTCCAGCGCCATACGCGCCTCTTTATAAGAACGTGAAACCTCCTTGATTTCATTCACGACTGTACCGTAAGCCACATGTACGGACTTATCGCCCTTAAAGAGTCCATAAATCACCTCAGCCGTCCTGTGCAGATCCTCAGCTGTCTCCGCCGGATCCACTTCCCTCACAACAATGATATTCTTTTCATCGATCGCCGTGACAAAATTCTGGCTTTTCCCCTCAAAGATACCTCTCACATGATCCAGATCATTCCCATCCTTGTCATGACCAACCTCGATCATATATACGACACGCCGCACATCAGTCTCAATATGCAGTTTCTTGGCGCGGTTATAAATATCGACCAGCAACAGGTTATCCAGAAGGAGATTCTTGATAAAATTGTCCTTGTCAAAACGCTCCTTATATGCAATCAGGAGATTCTGAATCTGAAAGACAGCAATCTTCCCAACCATATAGACGTCGTCGCTGTCTCCATAAGCAAGCAGAATATATTCCATCTGATGTTCGTCAAACACCTTGAAAAACTGACATCCCGACACCACCTGGCTGTCCGCCGGTGAATCCACAAAAGCAGCTGCCGGCTCCGTATAGCGTTCGGCATCCGAAAATGTACTCGCCAGAATCTTTCCCTCTGTATCGATCACGCAAAAATCAATCCTGGTAATACTCCTTAACCCATCAATCGTTGTCTGTAAAACCTGATTTGAAATCATATATATATCCCCCTGCTCTTGTCTGAACTATGCCGATTCCGTCCCCGTTGAACCCTTCATTTACCTTCACTTCATCTATTCTAAGTCAAAACACCCAAAAAAGTAAAGAGCATTTCAAAAAAAAATTTGTCATTTTTCCTAAAATTCAGACTTTCTTCATATGTTTGAACAAAAACGTATGCCTTTTGGCCATCACCGTCCTCATTTGACCAGCTGCAATCCTGCAATTAAATGGAACAGCCTGTCAAGGTTTATTTTTTTCCGGACGAAATATCAGCAGTATGAACAAAAACGAAAAATGCAAGTAAAAAATTTACACAAAAAAATATTTCAATAAAAAAGTTTTCCACATTGTATTTTTCAGAAAAAACCGCCATTTTCCGGACTTATACACAAAGTTATTCACATTATCCACAGAAATGAAGGAAAAAAACCGCTTCCGAACACTGTTTTCCGGAACAAACGTTTTGTGCATTCCTGATAATTTTGATTTTGTTTCACTGCATCGGACAGAAAACAAAAACAGAAGCCCTACAGCGCGCAGGCGCCCATCCGGCTTCTGTTTATATCACGACATGAACGGTTATGAAAAAATTCTCCTCACCGTCAGGATATTCTTATGTGTGGCTGAGGAAACAATAATACCCTTTCTCTCATTAGCCGCATGAACCACCTGCCCGTTTCCGATGTAAAGAGCAACATGTCCATCATAACAGATAATGTCGCCAGGCTGTGCTTCAGAGTAGCTCACCTCAGTCCCCACGCTGCGCAGAGCCGCGGAAGAGTGCGGCAGGGATACACCAAAATGCGCATACACACTCATAATAAAACCGGAACAGTCCGCACCATTCGTCAGGCTGGTTCCGCCCCAGACATAAGGATTGCCGACAAACTGAAGTGCATAATCTACGACTGCGGTACCACCGGAAACCTCTTCCTGTGTTTTTGCGTATAAATAGGTCTCCTCGATCGCTGCATAATCCGCTGATACATACCCTTCCGTATCGGAAGCCATCACATGAATCCAGCCCTCGATATCCTCATCCAGAATCTCCAGCTGGTCTCCCTCCGAAACCAGTGTCAGGACGGATGACTCCAGAGACGCTTCCGACCGAACCTTGAGAGTCTGTGCCTGCACCGTCGCAACCCGGATCTGAACCGACTCAATCAATTCCCTGTCTCCGACAGTAAGATAATCCGCCAGTACATACCCGGAAACTGATCCCGATGTGATCCGGTACCATCCGTTCTCCTCTCCCTCCACGACAGCAACCGCTCCATTCTCCATCCGACCGATAATCTCACTGTCAGTAGAGGCCGCGCTCCGAACGTTCACATAATCGTTCACAACCGCCACGGCAATATTGGCATATTCCTGATCCTCGTTCTGTTCCTCTGCTTCCGCGCTCTCAGCCGTCTCTGCTTCCGCTGCCTCGGCGGATTCTATGGCCGCGCGAACATCTGTCATCAGCGCGCTCCCGGTCGTGTTCTGCGAATCATTCAGGACAATGGAAAGCGAAGACATCTGACTCGCTGTATCCGCTGCCAGTGCCGAAGACGCTCCCATACCGAACATCACCGTGCCTGCCAGCAGACAAGCTGCCAGCCGGATTTTTCGTGTTTTCATAAATTTATCTCCTGTTGTTTCAATTTGTTACAAAATTGTTAAATTTATTACAACGAAGATAATATCATAGTCCTGTTTTTCTGTCAAGTTGTTCACAAATTTATAACATGTTTTTATTCCCGTGCAAGGTCTACTGGCCGGAAGATGTCGACGTATCGGCACTCCCGGAAGTATCCGTTGTATGTGTATCCCCGGATGAGTCGGATGTCCCCGAATCTCCGTCCGTCCCGGAACTGTCGGATGTCTCAGAGCTTTCGGACGTCTCGGACGTCTCAGATGTCTCGGACGTATGGACATCGCAGGTCTCCGTAGGTGCTGTCGATGCCCCCGTCTCGGAATCCTTCTCAAAATACTGCTTCACTATTTCATCCTCCGGACAATATTCTCCGGCGAGTTTTCCGGAAACCGAACAGATACTCACCCGCTCACTCCGATGCGAGGAGCAGACCGCTGTCGGCTCAGTACCTTCTGCAAAATACTCTGTCGTAACCGACGTGCAGTATTTAGAAGCAAGAAGCCCGGTCGAAGTGCAGACAGAACAGGTCACAATCCCTTCCGGTTCCTCAAACCCTATATCCTCCAGGCCCTCATGGATCTGCGACATTGCCTCCCGCCACAGATTTTTCGTAAACGTCGTTGAGGAAAGTTCCGAGTTGTCGTCATACCCACCCCAGACAGCACAGGTATAATAGGGCGTATATCCCGCGAACCAGGATGCGCGGGTGGAAGATGTCGTACCGGTCTTTCCGGCAATGGACATGCCGGAGAATCCGGCCAGTGTACCGGTACCCGACTCCACGACATCCTCCATCGCGGATGTCAGAAGGAAAGCCGTCGTTTCCTGAATCACCCGATGTGTTTCGGGAGCCCTGTCAATCAGAACATTTCCGTCATAATCCAGAATCTTCGTATATAAAATCGGTTCATGGTAGACACCGCCGTTGGCGATCGCCGCATAAGCTGCCGTCAGTTCCAGATTTGTCACGCCATCCGTAATGCCGCCCAACGGAAGTGCCTCTACCTCATCCTCATCTGTAAGCGTTGTAATCCCGAAATCCAACGCCGACTGATAGCACTCCGCGATGGTTAACTCACGGCTTGTCTTAATCGCGATCACATTGATGGAATCCTTAATCGCCTTTCGGATCGTAACCGTTCCCCGGTATTTCCCGTCGGCATTATTCACAGTCTTTCCGTTTGCATATGTGATTTCTTCATCCACCATCGTTGTCGCAAGTGTGATCAGCCCCTGATCCAATGCCGGAGCATAGGTTGTCAATATCTTGAATGTAGACCCCGGCTGCGCCGTCGTATCCGACGCACGGTTTAAAGTCTTACTTGCCGTCTTTTCACCTCTTCCGCCGACCAGCGCTTTCACCTCCCCGGTACTCTGATCGATCACCGTCATAGAAGCCTGCGGCTGAACCGTATAGGTGACATTCTCAGCCAGCACGGTACCACCCTCCAGCAAAATCGCCTCACGATATTCATCGATTGCCTCCATCGCCTCCTCCTCACTGCTGAAATTCAGAGAATATATACTCTGTTCCGCCTTCAGCCAGGTCAGCATCGTCTGTTCGCTGTAATTTTCCACGGAACCGTCATCTGCCTGGATTGTCAGCTCATAGGAAAACGAAACCTCTTCTGAAATATCATAATTAGAGTTGTCATTTATTACATCATCACAGATCTCCTGAATCTCCGGATCCTGCGTCGAATAGATGGTCAGGCCACCGCTGTACAGCGCAGTGTAAGCCTGCGACTCCGTATAACCCAATTCTGTCTGCAGATCCTCGATCACCTGTTCCGTCAGAGCATCTACAAAATAGGAAGTCACATTCGTCGTATCGCTCTCATAAACAACATTGTGCTCGCTGATTCTTGAGTAAACGTCATCCGCCATCGCCTCCTCATACTCCTCCTGCGTGATATAACCCTGCTCCATCATATTCTGTAAAACCTTCTCCTGCCGTTCACGATTGTTTTCCGGATAAGAAATCGGATTATATTTCGAAGGATTCTGCGTGATCGCCGCGATCACGGCACACTCTGACAAGGTCAGATCAGAAACATCCTTTCCAAAATAACGGTTGGAAGCCGCCTGCACACCCAGCGTATTCTGCCCCAGATTGATCGTATTCAGATAATTCTCCATGATCCAGTCCTTGGATACCTCTTTTTCAAGCTCAATCGCAAGATACTGCTCCTGCAGCTTTCTTTTGATACTCTCCTCCGTCGTCTCAGAGGTCCATCCTTCAAAAACATTATTCTTCAGCAGCTGCTGTGTGATCGTACTGGCGCCCTCGCTGAGTGAACCCGACAAAATCGAGTTCACGCCGGCCCGCGCGATCCCCTTCAGATCTATGCCATTGTGCTCATAGAAACGCTCATCCTCAATCGCAACGAAAGCATGCTGGAGGTTTTCAGGAATCTCATCCAGCGTCACATACACGCGGTTGGAGCCGCTGGAGACCAGTTGTGCCGTTACGTTTCCATCCGCATCATAAACCGTAGACATATAACCGGTGGGGGTGGCGTCAACCGCACTGATATCAGGCGCCTCTTCCAGAATCTCCTGCACATACTCACAGGTCCGATGTGCTCCGTACCCCGCCGCGCCGACCGCAAGAATCAGCACAATCAGAAAAACCGTAGCTTTAATCCTGTTGCCAACCCAGCGACCGCGCGGTATCAACAGATCCTTTTTTCGCTTTACCGCCTTTCTGCCATAGTTCATAGTAAGCCTCCATGCATTAAGATGTTTACTATTTTACCATTAATATGCTATAATGGCAAGGCAATGGATGCACCCCATCGGTTCTTCCCTTCGAAAAACCGGCGTGCAGAAATACCGGTTCACCTGATTTTATCAAAAAAGCCCAGACAGAAGCACGGCGGAAAGGAGCGCTTCATGCCATATAAAACTGTCCACATCGGCGGGCAGGGAGAGATCGAAGAAAAAAAATCACGTTTTATCGCCACCGTCCGGCCGATTTCCTCAGAAAATGAAGCGCTGGATTTTCTGGCGGCCATGAGAAAGAAATATTGGGATGCACGGCATAACTGCTATGCCTACACGATCGGCAGTCGGTTTGAACTGCAGCGGTGCAGTGACGACGGCGAACCAAACGGCACCGCCGGCAGACCCATCCTCAGCGTACTTCTGAACGAAGAGATTCATAACTGCATCGTGGTCGTCACACGATATTTCGGCGGCACGCTTCTCGGAACCGGCGGACTTGTTCGCGCCTATCAGGCAGCCACGCAGGCCGGTCTGGCAGCCAGTGTGATCATCATGCGGCAAACCGGACAAAAACTGACGATTCACACGGACTACAACAGCATCGGCAGGCTGCAGTTTCTCATGATGAACGAACACATTCCCATCCTTGAAAATCGTTATACCGATGCTGTGGAAATAGATTTGATTGTGCCGGAAGACAGAGTTTTGAGTTTCCTGGATCAGGTGACAGAAACCACCCGGGGAACAGCAGCGGTTGAGCCCGGCCACCCGGTAGAATACGCCGACATTGACGGCGATGTTGTTATATTCTGACAAAAAACTGAAACGGAGATAACCTATGAGATTAGGAGAAATACAGACATTAACCGTTGTAAAACAGGTAGACTTCGGTGTCTATCTCGCAGAGCATCCTGAGGATGCGACCCGGGTATTGCTGCCCGCGAAACAGGTTCCAGAAGGTACTCACCCGAATGATCAGCTACGGGTCTTTCTATACAAAGATTCCAAAGACCGTCTGATCGCCACCACCAGAGAACCGCGGCTGACCATCGGCTCTTTTGCGGCCCTGCGTGTGGCACAGGTAACCCGCATCGGTGCCTTTCTGGACTGGGGGCTGGAGAAAGATCTTTTCCTTCCTTATAAAGAACAGCTTCGGAAGGTACACGAAGGCGACGAAATCCTGGTCACCTTATATATCGACAAAAGCAATCGTCTCTGCGCAACCATGACGGGACTGTACCATCTGCTTCACACCGATTCTCCCTATCACAAAGGAGAAGCCGTGACCGCACGCATTTACGAATTCAGTGATAATTTCGGCATCTTTGCGGCAGTGGACGACCGCTACTCCGCCATGATCCCGTCGCACGAGAATATGGCCGGTCTTCAGATCGGTGACCTCATCCACGCGACTGTCACAAACGTCAAAAAAGATGGTAAGCTGGATCTCACCATCAGAGAAAAAGCATATATTCAGATGAACACCGATGCCGAAACTGTGCTGCAGTTGATCAAAAAATATGGGGGCGTCCTTCCTTTCAATGATAAGGCTTCACCTGAAATCATAAAAAAAGAAGCATACATGAGTAAAAATGCGTTCAAGCGCGCCGTGGGACATCTTTATAAAGAAAGGAAAATCGAATTTACCGAAAAAGGGATACGGCTGCTCGACTAAGGAACTGTCACTTCGACTTGCAGCCATTCATGAAAATGAATGGCTGACACCCTCAATGAATGAATCTCATCTGTTCAGAAATCTATAAACGTATTCAACGGCAACATTCTGAAGACTCAGTATACCGATACAGGATACAGTCTCATTCACTCAGACATGACCGAACCGCCTCCAGAAGCCTTTCGATAGAAAACGGTTTGAAAATATACTCTCTCGCTCCGTAGTGCAGCGCCTCTGTCACAATCTCCTGCAGGCTGACGGAAGAGCACATAATCACATTGGCTCCCGTATCCGCTGCCCGGATCTCTGCCAGCGCCTGTATGCCGTTTACCTCCGACATAACAACATCCATCAAAACCAAATCCGGTCTCCAATCCAGATATCCGCGAACAGCATCCGATCCATTCCCCACCTCACCAATGATCTGATATCCATCGCCGGTCAGAATATCCGCCAACAGTCGTCTCACAAACACGGAATCATCTGCGAGTAATATTTTCTTTTTCATAATTCTCCCTCTCCCACGCACCATCCCCTTTAAAATCCCCCCGAATACGGTGCCCTGAGAACAGATCTGTCAACTTCCGTTTTTCAAAACAATGCCTAAATCATGCGTCGTTTTTTCTTATTGTATAGCCGGTATTCTCTTTTGTCAATTTCCCTTTTTACGAAATATATACCGTAACAATCCACAACACCCAGCCATAACATCGCGAAATGTCGCCTCAAAATCTTCAGTATACCATGGATCTGCAAGTCCGGCAAGATACTGTGCATATGCCATTTTGTCACGTGCTTTCATATATTCGCCGTTTGCAACTGCTTTGGTTTGTTTAGCTGCACAATCGTCTCGACGTGTCCCGTAAACGGGAAACAATCATATGGATATGCCCCCTGCACCCTAAACCCGTTCGCCGTTAAATATTTCAGATCCCTCGCCTGTGTCTCCGGATAACAGGAAATGTATACGATCCGTGCAGGTCTGACCCGAACCACAGCCCGTAAAAAAGCCTCGCTGCAGCCGCTCCTGGGCGGATCCACAAAAACCACGTCAGCCTGTTCTCCCTGAGCCGCCATCTGCGTCATAAACTCTCCCGCATCTGCATTGTAAAATAAAATATTTTTCTTTTCATTCCTCTTCGCGTTTCGGACAGCGTCCCGCACGGCATCCCGATTTAACTCAACACCGATGACCTCCCGTGCCCGAGCAGCCGCACAGATTCCGATCGTTCCGATACCACAGTAAGCGTCAATCACGCGCTCCTTTCCGCTCAGTCCCGCCAGTTCAATGGCCTTTGCGTATAATTTCTCGGTTTGCACCGAATTGACCTGATAAAAAGATTTCGATGAAATACGAAAAGTCTGTCCGCACAGAACATCCTCAATATAACCTTTCCCGTAGACCACGGTCTCCTTCTCGCCGAGAACCATGCTCGTCTTTTTATTGTTTACATTGATAATAATCGTCGAGATTTCCGGGTGAAGCTTTCTCAGAGCCTGAACGAAATTGTTTTTGGACGGCAGAATCGGTGAGCCCAGCACCAGTACCACCATGATCTGCCCGGTAGCAAACCCTCGCCGCACCAGCACATGACGCAGAAGCCCATAGCCTGTATCCTCATCATAGGTTTTTATTTTAAATGAGCGGAGCATGCCCCGGATATCGCGGATGATGGCATCCGCTTTCTCATCTTCAACAAGACAATCGTCCACCGGAACCACCCGATGCGTCTTCTCCTCATAAACGCCGGATATGATCGTACCGTCTTTTAAATGGTCAAAAACAGCATGTACCTTGTTCCGGTAATGATAAGGATCTTCCATGCCCGCGATCGGATACACGCGGCAAAACGGCTGAAGCAGCTTTGAAACCTGCTCTTGCTTCATCGCCAGTTGTCTCTCATAGGTGACATTCCGGTACTGACATCCTCCACATTTTTTCATCACCGGACAGATTGGCTGCCGATCTGATTTTTTCAACCCGTTCTCCTGCGCGGAAGATACGACCGGCCGTTTCCTTCTGTCCGGGGAACGACGGCTCTCATCTGCAGGCTTTCTCTGCTTATCCGAAGTCTGTTTTCTTTCAATCGAAATCCGTCTGCTTCCTTCCGGCATCCTTCTGTTCCCTTCAGGCGTCTGTCTGCTTCTTTTAGAAGTCAATCTGCTCCTTTCTGTATATTTTCTCCCGGAATTCTTACTCATTTCCTCTTCCTCCCCGCTTTAAAATCGGCTGTGACACTCTCCGATTGAAGAAATCAATCAACGGTCCCATAAATAATGCTGTCAGAACTGTACCGACCCCGATCTGTGCACCCAGTTCCGACAAACTCCCGCCCGCCAGACAGTACAGCAGGCCGCCCAGCGCGACACAGACCGCATCTGTAAGAATACGAACCCAGCGGAACTGCCCCTTATGCCATGTCTGCGTAATGATCAATGCGACCGCATCATAAACCGAAACGCCCAGATCCGCTGTAATATACAGAGAGCCGGACAAACACATCACGACGATTCCCACAATCAGAAACACAATCCGTCCCGGCATACCCAGAACAGGAAACAGCCGAAACAGAAGATTCTGTGAAAAATCAATGATATACCCTGCCAGGAACAGATTGATCAGCGTTGCAAGACCGATATAATGCCGGTCCGCGATCAGCGCAAACAACAGCAAAATGATACAGGCAATGGTAAAAAGCATACCGAACGAAATGGGAACTGCTGTATTCAATCCCGCCATAAAAGACTGAAACGGATCAAGCCCGAAAGCAGCCCTCTTAAAAAATCCCACGCTGATTCCGCAGATCACGACCCCCAGCAGGCACATCACCAGGCGTCTCTTAAAATTTTCTTCTTCCAATATCTTGTTCAATGATATATCCTCCCGTTTTTTCGAAAGACAAAATACTCTTTTTTCTCTCTTTCCGCAAGAAGATTTTCCAAAATGATTAAATATTTTTGTTCTGCTTTACGTGCAGGCTGCGCCGCGTGAAGAAAATCACAATAGCCGCCGCGGCAATCACTCCCAGAACCCACGCCCACATCGGAACGTCATAAATACTGTAGCATCGGATATGAATCCACATCTGGTTGATTTTTTCATTTGTCTCATCGTCAAAATACGTCATGATGGAAGCCCTCGCCAGCGTTTCCTCCGCCGGATACTGCGCCGCCAGCTGACGTTTTACCTGATCGGCAGGCGCCGTGATCACATATTCTGCATCTGTACTGTCCCCGCCGAAAAAATAGCCGAGCGAATATTGTACTGTTTCCTCCTCGTCATCCTCCGCACCGTAACACCAGTCGGCATACTCAAAAATCCGCCCGTCATTCCCGCCGGAGATGACGGACGTATAACCTACATAATACATATTCCGAATCACATTGTCCGGTCGGGAGATATAATTGATAAACGCTTCCGCGGCATGCTGCTTCGCTTCGTCACCGTCAATCCCGTTTTTTAACATCACCCAGCCGTCAAAATAAATATTCGTGGACTCTTTCGGAACCGTGAAACACAGTTCCATCCCATCCTCCTCTGCCTGGTCCAACGTATAGACCCCATCACCGGACCACTGATAGTTGGCGACCACCTTCCCGGTGATCATATCTGATTTTCCGGAATCCGTTTCCAGCGAATACGCGTTATCCTTTACCTCCTGCAGATACACCTCCACGGCAGCAATCGTCTCCTCCGAGACATCGTTCATCTCTTCCTCCAGGCGCTGTGCGTAATCGGGATCACTCAGAAACTCCTCCGATGTCAGAAGCTCTGATTTCAGCGCTCCCACTGCCGCAAAATACGAGTCACGGACATTGTCCTTAATTGTAATCCGCCGCCAGTAATCTGTGTTGGACAAAATCTTCCATGTGGACGCGTCCTCCTCCGATACCACAGCCGGATTGTAGACAATTCCGGTAATCCCCCACATATAACCGGCCATATATTTGCTCCAGTTCTCCCCGTTGATCTCGTGTTCATCGAAAATGCTCTGTATATAGGGAGAAACGCCGATACTATAATAATTATTGCTGTCCGACGTATCAAAAAAATCTTCCGACAGCGGCACCAGCATTTCCTCCGCCATCAGCTTCATGACCAGATATTCGGAAGGACAGACCAGATCAAACTCGTCTCCCAGAGTCAGCATATTATAGAGATCCTCATTCGTTCCGAATGTGGAATACTCCACTTTTACCCTGACGCCGTAAGTCTCATAATACCACTCTTCAAAGTCATCGATCATAGAATTGACTCCGATGATATCACCACTCTCCAGATCAATAGTTTCATCCTCATCCCAGTCACCCAGATCAATATATTCCTCCCAGTTGCTGACGCGGAGCGTGATCTCAGTTTCCTGACCTGTATCTTCTGTGTCTGTATCTTCTGTTTTTACAGCTGTCTCATTCTCCGCGACTGAGAACGACAGACTGGTCGGCTCTCCGGCCGGCACGCGTTCCGCACTCCCCGAAAAAAAGCCGCCCGTCGCACAGAGAATAAGCGCCAGTGCCGGAACTGCCCGTTTGTTCCTTCTCATCGACACGCCCTCCTTTTTTCCTGCCGTGAGGCATACGCATTCATACAGACTACGATCAGCACAACGATTGCAAAGATAACGGCAGCCAGTGCCCACAACGCGGTCTTGATATCCGTCTGTGCACCTTTCGTCGCATTTACCACATAAGTGCTGATCGTATCGAATGTTGCCGGTTTCGTATATGTGGCAATAAAATAATCATCCAGCGACAGTGTGACTGCCAGCGCAAATCCGGATATGATGCCGGGCGCGATCTGCGGCAGGATGATACTTCCAAGCGCACGCAACGGCGTCGCTCCCAGATCCAGCGCCGCCTCATAGGTGCCCGGATCCATCTGTTTCAGCTTCGGTATGACCGAAAGGTAAACAAACGGGGCGCTCAGCGTCACATGTCCGGCCAGCAGGGGAAGAAAGGTATCCTTGCTCACGCCAAACACAACCACCATCAGAATGCAGATGGAAAAACCGGTCACCACATCCGCGTTGACGACCGGCACCTGATTCATGGCCGCCAGAAAGGATGCGGTTCTTCTTTTAGAATAGAAACTCCCGATCGCGCCCAACGTTCCCAGAACCGCCGCGATGGCCGCGGATCCCAGAGCGAGGATGATCGTGCCGCGGATCATCTCCAACAATTCCCGCGTCGTAAACAGTGTCACGTAATTCTGCAGGGAAAATCCGCGGATCGCTCCGATATGCGTCGATGTCGTAAAACTGTATACGATCAGAATCAGAATCGGCGCGTACAGAAAAGTAAGCACCAACGCCATAAAAAACCCTTTTCCGAATTTTTTCGTCAAAGCAGAGCACCCCCTCTCCCGGTCTGTTCATTTTCATCGCTGCCGGTCACAAGTGTAAACAGACAGATGATTGCAAGCAAAATCAGTGCAATCATGGAGCCGCCGTGCCAGTTGTAGGCAGTAAAATAACTCCCGATCAGACTTCCCATGATATAAGTACTGTTGTACAGCATTTCCAACACAACATAGTTTGTCATAGACGGCAGAAAAACCATGGAGATCCCACTGATAATACCCGGCGCAGACAAAGGCAGAGTCACCTTCAGAAAAGCTCTCCGCTCGTCCGCGCCCAGATCCCGGGCCGCCTCAACCAATGAATGATCGAGTTTTGACAACGTCGTGTAAATTGGCAGAATCATAAACGGAAGGAAGTCATAGGTCATGCCGACGATCGTATTAAAAAACGGGTAATACGCCATATTTCCTTCCAGAAGAGTCAGTATCTCTTTCAGTGCTGTGAGGCGAAGCGAAAAATTGATCCACATCGGCATAATAAACAGAAGCAGCAGGACAGACTTTCGTTTCATCCTGCTCGAAGCAAGAATATAGGCCGTCGGATAAGCCACGGCCAGACTGACCGCCGTGGTCACCAGTGCGACGGCAAAGCTGTAGAACAGCGTGCCCAATGTGTTGGGATTCGTGAAAAAACCGCTCAGATTTTCCAGCGTAAGCTCTCCCTGTCCGTTCGTGAAGGCATAGAAAACCAGCACCGCCAGAGGCGCCGCCACAAAAATCAAAAGGAATACGGCATAGGGAATGCCCAGCGTCTTTCTGGAAAACCGA
Organism: Clostridiales bacterium; assembly: GCA_021201535.1. Classification (GTDB taxonomy): domain Bacteria; phylum Bacillota; class Clostridia; order Lachnospirales; family Lachnospiraceae; genus Eubacterium_I. The sequence continues at coordinate 36,843 of JAJQEU010000085.1, forward strand.
AAGCTTCTCATACGTTTTCTCCTACTATTTTTTCAGGCTGAATTTCATCTTTTCCACCGGCATGATCAGCCCTACGTAATCGTCCATGTTCCATAAATATTCGTCATTGACGATAAAATCATGATCCAGCTCCGTGCGGACGATATAGCTGTAATGATCGCCCATATAAAGCAGATCGATAATATGTCCATGGACAATTCCCTCGTTCTCTTCGTCAGTCATGCGGATGTCCTGTGCCTCAATAGAGACCACCACCTTTCGACGCTTCAGATCAACGGCTTTGCCGTTCTCATCCACCAGCGCACCGTCCTCCAGACGCCGGCTGCCCCGGATAATCTTTGTCACGCTGACATCCAGTTCGTGTCCGTTATACTCCAGCCGGTAATTACGGTTCATCTCTGCCGTAAAGAAATTCGTGCTATCCTCCGCAATCATGATATGCAGATCCTCCGGTGCGACAAAAAGACCAACCTTCACGCCTTCCTTCACCGGATGCACGGCATTGACGACAATCTCATTTTTCCCGGACTCCAGCGTGAGCTCATAGTGCGTCCCCTTAAAGACGACACTCTGCACACAGCCGCAGATCTGTCCCCGGTCTGCCTCTGTCAGCGCCACCGCCTCCGGCCGAACCACCGCCGTGATCGGCGTTCCCACCGGAATATCGTCCACACACATGAAATCTCCGCCGCAGAAACGAGCTTTCATCCTTCCTGTCATAATGCCGTTGAACATATTACTCTCACCGATAAAATCCGCCACAAACGGATTGACCGGCGCATTATAAATCTCCTCCGGCGTGCCGACCTGCTGCACCGCTCCGTCGGACATAACGACAATCTTATCCGACATGGTGAGCGCCTCCTCCTGATCGTGGGTCACATAAATAAAGGTAATGCCCAGTTCCTCATGCATGGCGATCAGTTCCAGCTGCATCTCCTTGCGCATTTTCAGATCCAGAGCCCCCAACGGCTCATCCAAAAGCAGGATCTCCGGCTCATTGACCAGCGCACGGGCGATCGCCACCCGCTGCTGCTGTCCTCCGGAAAGTGTGCTGATATGACGATTCTCAAATCCCTCCAGATCAACCAGTTCCAGCACCTTATTCACCTTTTTCGCGATCAGATCTTTCGCAATTTTTTTTTGTTTCAGACCGAAAGCAATATTTGCCTTTACATCCATATGCGGAAAAAGAGCGTATCGCTGAAACACCGTATTAATCGGCCGTTTGTTCGGCGGCAGATTGGTGATATCTTCGCCACTCAGTAAAATCTGCCCCGTCGTGGGCAGATCAAATCCGGCAATCATACGCAGCGTCGTCGTCTTGCCGCAGCCAGAAGGCCCGAGCAGTGTCACAAACTCACCGCGCCGGATCTCCAGATTCATATCCTCCACGGCCGTAAATCCGTCCGGAAAGGATTTCGTGATATGTTTTAATTCTATAATATTCGTCTTAACTTCCTTCATGGTAACCTCGTCTCCGCTAACGATTATACTGATGCGCGGCAAAAAGTCAATCAGACAAAATGGTTTTTCTGTGTTTATGACCGAAAAATATTAAAAAAGAATGCGCCAGGGCGCATTCTCGCAGAGCATGTTTGTTTTTTGTAACCATTTACGTCCCCTTATCACCGTCAATTTTACTCATCTGAAATCTGCATCCCGTTCGCATCCAGATGGTACTCTCCCATATATATCAGCTCTGATACCGGCACAATCTCATACCCCTGCGTCTCGAGATTTGTCAGCAGCTGATCGAGTGCCTGTGCCGTGTACTTTGCTCCGTTATGGCATAAAATAATCGCCCCTCCGTTCAGATTCTCCGAATGGCAGACACGATCAATGATTTCCTCCACGCCGTAATCCTTCCAGTCAAGACTGTCAATCGACCACTGGATCGCATAATAGCCGCAGGCAGTCACATTTGAAATCACATGATTATCGTAATCGCCGTATGGTGGGCGAAACAGAAACATATCATAGCCGGTCAGCTCCTTTACCTTCTCGTGAACAGACAGAATCTCCTCCTGTATTTCCTCATCTGTCAGCTGACTCATATTTTTGTGGTTCTCACTGTGATTGCCCAGATCATGCCCCGCCTCGTAAATAGCGACCACATCATCCGGATAGGACTCCACCCAGCCTCCGGTCATGAAAAAGGTGGCGTGGACACTATGTTGTGCCAGAATATCCAGAATGTTTTGCGTATCGTCATTTCCCCATGCCGCATCAAAAGTGATGGCCACTTTTTTCTCCTCAGTATCTACACAATAAATCGGCAGTTCACGCCCATTCACTGTGTTACTCACAGAAATGATATCTGTTTTGGCCTGAAGTACCAGAACGACCGCAAAAACCGCAAGAACCGCTCCGATCGAAGAAACGGCAAAACGCATTTTTCTTTTCCGCATGGTTCACCTGTCAGAATGATGTTACTATATTATATAGTTCGGACAGGTGGGATATGTAAACCATTTTGTATCAGTTCCTTCTCTTGATTGTATCCGCGAAAAATATATCTGCAAAGCGTTACCATGAAGAATCTCTTAAAGAAACTTTTTAAAAAAAATTCTTGACAAATGGCCTCATCAGGCGTTTAAAATAAACACTCGAACCGCTCAAAAGAGCCAATCAGACGAAGATTTTTTCGTTCCACAGGTGCAGAGAGGAGAAGAAATGCAAACCAAAATTATCACCATCAGCAGGGAATACGGCAGCGGCGGCCGCGGCATCGGACGGCATGTGGCGGAAACCTTACATATCCCTTTTTATGACTCGGAAATCATTCGCGAAACGATGAAAAAAACCGGTCTCCCGGAAGAAGTAATCCAGAGCGCCGAACAGCGCGTGACAAGCAGTTTTCTGTTCAATATCGCAATGGGCGTAGATATCACAAGAAATTATATGCAACAGATTCATGTGGCAGAAAAAGAAGTCATCCTTGAAAAAATAGCGGAGGGTTCCTGCGTCATTGTCGGACGATCCGCCAATTTCATCCTTCAAAATAAGGTTCCGTCCGTGAGGGCTTTTATTTACGCGGACATGGACAGTCGGATGAAATATGCGTCGGAACATTATGGGATTGATGTCAAAAATGTACATTCTGTCATCACGCGATCCGACAGCGAACGAAGTCTGTATAGTAAAAACTTTTATAATGAAGACTGGGGCGAACGCACCAACTATGACATGATGCTCAATTCCGCCCTGCTGGGTATCGACGGTTGTGTGGATCTTATTATAACCGCGTACAGAAAAGAAAGTAAAGAAATGTAACATTCGGAGGTTTATGAAAAATGAATACATCGAAAATTTCGATCCGCCTGACATTATCTGTCGTGGCGGCTTGTTTAGTGTCTTTTTGCGGACTTCTGACGGAAACAGCCGTCAATGTTGCGTTCCCGACCATCATGTCAGATTTTGGCGTCACCACCAAAGCAGTACAGTGGCTCACCACGGGAAATCTTCTGGTCGTCGCCATGATCACACCGCTTTCCGCCTTTCTGCAAAAGCGTTTCAAACTGAAAAGTCTGTTTTGTTTCAGCGCAATCTGTTTCCTGATCGGAACAATCTGCGCGATCATTGCCCCGACCTTTCAGATCCTGCTTCTTGCCAGATTGATTCAGGGTGTTGGAACCGGTGTCGGCGTTCCGCTCGCCTTTTGCATTATTCTGGAACAGATTCCATTTGAAAAAACGGGAACTTACATCGGTTTCGGTGCTTTAGTCTCCGCGGCTGCACCGGCCTTCGGTCCGACGTACGGAGGTATTGTCACTTCCACGCTGGGCTGGCGATTTATTTTTGTAATCCTGATTCCGGTATTGATCTTTACCGTGGTACTGGGCATTGCCACCATCCGGGAGATCCATGAACCACAAAAAGCTCCCATCGATATGCCCGGCATAACGTTGATCATGCTGACCTTTTTCTGCCTGGTGTTCGGATTCGCCAATATCGGTTCCATTGCAACTGCACCGCTTCAGGAGATCATCTTTTTTGCGGCAGGCGCTGTTGCTCTGGTTCTGTTCGTCCGTCACTGCATGCACAGCGATCATCCGCTGATTCAGATTGATGTATTCAAAAACATTCCGTTCGACTGTCATCTGATCTGTTTCTTCCTGATCAACGCGATCATGCTGGGAACCGCTTTTTTGCTGCCAAACTATTCACAGATCGTCCTGTTATGTCCCTCTATGCTGGCCGGTCTTATGCTGCTGCCGGGTGCCGGCCTGAACGCGCTCACCGGTCCGTTCAGCGGTGCCGTTCTTGACAAAATCGGGGCAAAACTGCCAATCATGACGGGTACGATATTGATGACTGCGGGCATTTTCCTTCTGATGATCTTCGGACGTGTTCTGACGCCCGCCGTTATCGTCGGTTTTTATATCGTGTTCGGTCTTGGCTGCGGTATCTCATTCGGAAACACCATGACCATCGGCATGATGCGTCTTCCGATGGATCTAAAAGCATACGGCAATACCGCATTCAATACATTGATGCAGTTCGCAGGAGCTGTCGGCACCAGTGTGGCAGCCGCCTGTGTCGCGTTTTCACAGAATTCCGCCTCCGCCATGTCATATGAAGAAAAAACTGCCATCGGATCTACGCACGGATTTATCTTTCTGTTTGCGCTGACGCTCTGTTGTCTTCTTCTGCAGGCCGTGGGCTTTATATTTTATGAAAAAAAGAAGGGAAAAAAGTAACCCGAAAAATAACACTTTCCGGGTTACGCTCCATCTTAAGCAATTTTGATGCCTCTTTGGGAAAAATACCGGTTTTTACATAACTCTGGTTAAAATGTACAATAACTCTGCCATGTTTACTGCTGTCAAACCGGGGCCTCCTCCAAATACCGGTTCCCACTCTCACCCCAGATGAGTTTCCTGGAAGTTCAGGGTCAAATATCATAATTTTTAAGCTTTCTGTTTATGTACCATATTGCAATTCCGGCATATTCTTTCCGTTGACCCGCATTATCCATGGAAGTATACATTTTCAGGATTCTCTCCCATTCAGTCCTGCTAAGGGTTCCCTTCTTACTGATGCGATTCTTGATTGTATTCAAAACAGCCTTTCTGTTTTCTTTTAAATACTGTTCCTGACAATTCAAATTTAATGTAACATTCAAATCATGATCTATAACCGAATCTTCTGAATAAATTTCTCCGGTCCCGGTTCTATACTTGATCTTTGCAATATGATCGCGATTCAACGGTGTCAAAGTATGTTCCGTATCGCCTTTATGCGTATCACAGGTATCCCCTGAATGAGTACAGTGATCTTTGTGACCCTCGCAGCATCCCAGCATATTCGAGTAATCCATGCGTCCTGCCTCATCTGACTTTGATTCCGGATACCAATGCTCTATTTTCATATGTGCCTTTGAAATTCTTCTCATACAATATGCACATAAATATCCCTGTTCCTGTAAGAGGCTTTCACGGATATCATCCTTGTTACAATTATCATAAGATGCATACGGCTGTTTTTTGTACTCTGTCAGAGAATGAGGTTCTCTTCCCTTTTCGATCAGAATCATCTCAATCCTCCAATTCCAGTATTTCCAGATCCAACGTTGTCTTCATTTCCGTAATCAGAGGATTTTCAGATTTCATTTCCCCCTCAAGGCTGTTCAGGATTTTTTCTGCTTCTGAGTAATCTCCCTTATCAACCATCATATAAAACCGCAAAATCTGCTCTTGCACTTTTGGATATACATTCTCCGTGTTCTGAAATTTTTTCAATGTATGATTCACATCAAGTCCATACTGGGAGAATGAATATGTCACATCATCCTCCGCCATATCTATGATCCAGACATTTTTTGCGGATGCAAACAAAATAGGAGAATGCGTTGCAGCAATAAACTGCACATTCGGAAATACTGTACGAAGAGCATCTATAATATTCCACTGCCACTTTGGATGCAGATGCTGATCAATCTCATCAATCAACACCACACCGGATGTCTCCGTGATTTTATCTTTTTTATCCGGATTTAATACCGCCATCCGATATGCAATGTCAAAAACCATCCAGACAAGCGACTGGTATCCGGAGCTTAAATCTTCAACCGGAAACGTTTCCTTTTCCGTTTTCAACATCAGTTGCCCGGTCTGTTTGTCATAAGAAATCCTGTATTCACCCTGCAGTTCCATTTCATGCATGAACAAAGCTACCGCACGTTTGGCAGCTTCATATTCAGCAATTTTTCTTTCATGCTGCCATGAAACCATTTCCATTTTCACGCACCATTCCAACAGTAATTCTACATTTGGGCTTCCCGACAAAGCATTATCATAACCCGCAGATCTGTAATAATTATTCTCCGAATGATTCAATACCCTCCCTGATTTTTTTTTCAACGCCCTTTCTGTGCTTTCATAAAGTATGACCGGAAGCTCTGTATCTTCCTGTTGGGACATTTCCTCCGCTTTTTTCGAAACGACATACTGCATAGTTCTAGTCACATCAGATGTGAGGCTGGTCCGTCTCCTTACCCAACGACATTTTTCTCCGTCTATTACAGCCTCAATCTCAACATCAACCGGCAGATGCAGTTTTTTATCAACCGACCCATCCCCTAATACAGGATATGTTCGTCGCACTTCCTGGGTAGAGATTCTTCTGGTTGCCTTACTGTTTATTCCGGGAACAAATCCTCCCAATCCTACCGCAATTGCCTCAAGTGCAGATGTCTTCCCCTTTCCGTTTTCCCCAACAAGCAAATTGAAACCAGGCTTAAACTCAAGTTCTTTTGCCTCAATGCCGCGGAAATTTTTAATCTTTGTCTTTTCAACCCTCATAATAAATCTCCTTCGTCAAATTTAATATCCAATATATATAACATTATGTGACAACATCCCCTGATTTTATGATAGCTTTTAATATATAAATGATACTACTATTTCGCATATTTGTCTAACATAAGTTCGTTCAATGGACCGTGTGTGTTTATTTTTCAGGAGATAATTCTTCAAATACTTTCGTATAAATCGTTCCGGTTTCTATCGAAAAAACCCCTTTACCTGCTCTGCCACATATGTCACCTGGTCCTCCGTTATACCATAATACATCGGCAGCCTTACCAGGCGCTCGCTCTCCCTTGTCGTATAGCGGTCTTCTCCCGAAAAATATCCATATTTTTTCCGGCGGCGGAGCTGTGCAGAGGCACATAGTGAAAAGCGACCCCGATCTCCTTTTCTTTCATGTGTGCGATAAAACGGTTCCGCGTCTCCAAATCGGCCAGCTTGATATAAAACATATGCGCATTGTGCTGACATTCTGCAGGGATGACCGACAGGTCAATATATCCGGCGTCCTGTCCGATGATCCTTGCAATCATCTCATCCAGCCGGTAATCGGAAATGATCTTGCGTATCACAAAGAAAGCCCCCACATGAAGGCAGCCGCTTCTGTACTGCCCTTCCTTTTCAAAAGGGAGCAGTTCCCGCGAAAAGAACTTCAGGAACTTTTCGTTTGGGTACATAAACGCTGGCTGTTCCGGGTCCCGCTTGCCGATGCATGTCCGCTTCGGTGTGTTGTACTTTTTTTCTTTCGAGTATGTCACAAAAGAAGGTAAAAAGCAATGGATGATGCCAACGGAGGCGGCAGGCGCCGGCCTGACAATGCACGGCCTGGTTAACCGTTCCCCGAGGTCTGCACCTCATGGACGGGAAAATCCGACAGCGGCATTCCCGGGATGATAAAGACCGCATTGTTGAATGGCGCAGGTCATGGGCGGATGCCTGTAATAAGCAATTTAGGAAACCCGGGATTCATGCTTCCGAAGAACACCACCCCTACGCAGATCAGGAGATCAATAAGATACCGCAGGAGCACATGGGGCCACATGCCAACAATGTTGAGAAGCATGCCCGGCGATTGAAGCGGGAAGGTTTCCCGGTGGATAAAATCCGCCATACAGAGCCAGGCAAACGGAACCGGCTGGTGGATAGTTGTAACCAGGCAGCGGCGGAATACCATAGGGTAAAAAATGCGGCATCAAAAGATCCGCGCAACGGCTGCAAAGATGGAAAATATCCACGTTGCGGCAATATACAGCAGATACTCCGCTTGTGTTGCTGCATTGATCTTTATATTATATAGAAAGATAGAAATCTAATGTCAGATGTGTCAGGTGTCAAGCGAGATTTTTCCAAGTCCAATGCCCGGCCAGTCAAAAGTCCTGGCGCACTGTGTACTCTCCGCGGCGAACCCCTGCACAGCTGTCGTAAAGAGGAGCACTGCCGCCAGCAGCAGGGCTGCCAGCCGTTTTACTTTCATAAGGGAAGGGCTGCCTTTATATACTGGGAGGAGCTGTGGGGGTATCTGAAGACTGGAAACTGGTGAAGCCTGTAGGAGAAAAGATGAGGGTTTTCTTTCCATACATGTACGTATATGGCGTATGAAGTTTAAAAAGCCAGGGAATTGATTGCCTGATATAAATGAGCCAAGATCACCACATGAATTGATTTTATATCGGCTTTGAAAATAATCGAGGGGCGGAACTCAGTTCCTCCCCATGTACGAAGGAAATATCTACGGATTAATCACCTTACCATGGATATGACATGAGCTAAGACAACCAGGAGTGACGGATAAGTAAACGATGCTTCCGGTCAAACTACGGATCCTGAAAGCTATAAATACTGGCGGAATTACATTCATATAAGATTTTGATAATTTCATTGGATTGGCTTTCAGGCAAGCGTGGCATACCCTATTGTCTTATTGGCACAGTCAGGGCATCAGTCATAACCAAACATGGTGTACATATTTTCTTGAATCATTAAAAACATCGGTGTACATTTCATCTCGATATATTTCTGCGCAACTTACTACTCTTTGGATTGCTTCCTCTTTTGTATATGACATTTCTCCCCTCCATCCCATATAGGGCATATTGGGCTTAAGATAACCAAAAGGATCAATGTCCTGATATAGAATGGGCAAAGTTAACCGATATATTGATTGTATATCGGCTTTTCAAACGGTCAGGGCGGAACTCAGTTCCGACCATGCTATCCTTCATTCCATTAACGCTTGAAATATCCCACTGATTATACCCGGCAGGGGATCCGCACGGTCAAATGGCATGATCTGTTATAAATTGTATCTGTCCGTTATGGTTATCCTGTCTTTTATGAACGCTTTGTGTGTATTGTTATTTTTTTAACACAGTGTGATTTTTTAAAAGGCTGCCGCGCGAAGTGTTTTCGCGCGGCAGCCTGTCCTTCTGTCTTCCTTTCTTATTCCACGCTCAGCGTCACTATGTCGCTCACAGCCATATTCCCGTCCTCGTCCGTGATCACGCAGCGGTACTGCTGGCCGTCGCGTGCCTCCGTGATGGGTACGG
>JAJQEU010000088.1 GCA_021201535.1 Clostridiales bacterium
ACACCGCCCCGCCGGATACCCGTCACCCGGTTTCTTTTTTTCTGATAACGTTCCCTGATACCCGGCACCCGGTTCACCAGCACACCGTACAGTTTCTCAGTTCCCCTCATGATTCTTTCCTCTGCAATCCCGCCGCGGATTTTTACCCGATCATCTTCTCAATCCCGCCGTGCATTCTCACCCATTCACCTTCTCAATCCCGCCGCGCGTTCTCACCCGTTCATCTTCTCATAAGCACTGCAGACCTCGTCCGGTTCGCCGATCATGCGGAGTTTGCTTTTTTCAATCCAGACGACCTTCGTACAGTTTTTCCGGATCACGGAGGTAGAGTGCGAGACGATCAGCACCGTCGACCCGCCGTGAATCATCTCCTGTATTCTGGCCTCGCTCTTTTTTCTGAAAAACATGTCTCCGACGCTCAGGACTTCGTCCAGGATCAGTATCTCCGGCGTTTCTCTGGCTGTGGCGATGGCAAATCCCAGACGGCTGACCATGCCGGAAGAATAGTTTTTGACACGCTCTTCCATAAAGCCCTCCAGCTCCGCAAACTTCACTATCTCATCATACTTCCGGTCTATATAATCCCTCGTGTAGCCGATCAGCGCCCCGTTCAGATAGACATTCTCCCTGCCGGTCAGTTCCATATCAAATCCCGTTCCCAGAGTCAGAAGCTGAATCTTGCTTTTATCCACGGTAACGCTTCCGCCGGTCGGTACCAGAACCCCTGAGATGATTTTCAGGATGGTGCTCTTGCCGGAGCCGTTCGTCCCGATGATACCGACTACCTCGCCCTTTCTGACATCAAAGCTTATGTCGTCCAGCGCACAGAAGTATTCAAAGGACCTCTGCCTCTTCAAAGTGCGTATCACCAGTTCCTTGATACTGGAGGACTCATCCTTCTCTCGCTTAAACTTCATCGTGATATGGCTGACCCGGATATCGATGTCGGCGTCGTCGTCCGGTGCATCGCTGTCCTCCCGGACGGCAGTATCCTCAGCTGCTGCCGGTGAACCTGTTTCTCCCTCTGTCTCTTCGCCCGCATTTTCCATTTGCCGCCCGCGGCGTTTTTTCCGTCTCTGTTCCCTGACCAGATGTACCTTGATCAATGACAGAATTATAAGCAGGAGTATCAGGGCGATCAGAGCGATCAGCGCAGCGAGAGACGCCCCGGACCATTCTGTATTCTGCAAAAACGGAAACAGTGAACTGATTCCCTCCTCCGGCTCGGGAATCCCGGCATCCTCCGCCAAAGACGCGGGGCGGTACACATTCACCGTATATTCCGCCTGATTCCCATCCTCATCCGTGCAGGTGATTAAAATCTCGTTATCTCCCTCTTCCAGAGCGGTGTCAGATATTTCAACCTCCACATCGGACGGCGTGCAGGTAATTTCGGCTTCCGTCACATCCGGCTGCACATAGACCGTATATTCTGTCTTATCACTGTCAAAACCCGGTATCCCGACGCCGTTGATCGAGATGCTCTCCAGCAGACCGCCGCTCTCCGGCTGCCCGTTCACGTTCACCGACACATCGTCAGCTGTACTTTCCCACCCCATGCTGTCGGTGACGCTGATATCTGTGACGGATATGGCGGTTGCTTCCGTGGTAAGAGGGCTGAAATACAAATAAATGACATAATCGGTATCACCGACATCATCTACCTCCACTTCCACCTCGCTGTCACTCAAAACGATCCCGCCCTGCACATACTCCAACACCTCCGGATCATAGCCGACCACATAAGAAAAGGAGTCCATCTCCGTATCGGAGGTGATATAGATGCCGATCGGATAGCTCTCTCCCACTTCCCATGTATAGCTCTCCGATCCAAAGGAGACTTCCTCTCCCGCCGCGCTCACCGGCTGCGGAGTCAGAATCAACCATAAAATTCCGACGCAGAGGAAGAGGCTGAAAATCTTCCCCGCTCTCTGACATTTTTTCTGATTTATCATAATCTGCCTCCAGATATGAGAAACATTTATATGTTGTTCTCTATCATTCGTCTCCTACAGTTTCTCCATGATACGGTGCCGGTTTCTGTTAAAGCAGCACTGCCCGATCAGATACATGCCGAGGCCGAAGCAGACCATTTTCAGGATCTCCGGAACCGCGGGGAATGAGTGCTCCAGCACCAGACAGCGGAATCCGTCAATATATACATACAAAGGATTACATCGAATGATCCGCTGCATGATCAGCGGCAGGCTTGAAACCGGATAAAAAAGCGCGCTCAGATACATCCAAAGTGTCAGAACAACGTTGTATAAGTGATTGACGTCCCCGAAAAAGACAAAGGCTGTCGACAAAATGTCAGCCATGCCCATACAAAACAGCATCTGCCAGAACACAATAAACGGGAAAAAAATCAGATATACACTCAGCGTCAGGTCTGTTACAATCACAAAAAAAACATACACGATGCCAAACGCGATCAGCGAATACAGGAAATTGACAAATGCCGTATAGATCCGTGCCAGGACAAAAATCTGCATCGGGAATTTTACCTTGATCAGCATCATTTTATTGTCCACGATCGCGGTCATGGATGTGTTGGTCGAGGTTGTAAACAGCGTCCACAAAACCGAACCGCACAGATAATAGATCGGAAAATATTCTATGGATCTCCGAAACATGGTCGAAAAGATCAGGGATATCACAATCATCGACAACAGCGGATTCAGCACGCTCCATACGATACCCAGTTTTGATCTGGCATATTTTCTTTTTATTTCTCTGGACGTCAGTTCCCGGATCACAAACCAGTATTGCTGACGCCGTTCCTTTTTATCCATCTTCTCTTCTACTCCGCATTCTGTTTTTTCGCTGATAAAGCAGGTATTTGTATCCGGCATATCGGCGCAGATGTCTCCCTACATGTCTGCCGCCCCGGACAGCGCTCCCTTCATACCAGGCGCTCTCCTTCACATGGCCTTTTCGGATCCCGAGCAGCCGAAGCGCCTTACTGACCGGATAGTTGTCCCGCAGCTCTCTCTGTGACAGCTGCGCCGCAATCTGTTGTCCGCTCTCTTCCAGGACGTCGTCGGAAAACTGCAGTCTCCCGAATACTTCCGCCTCCTGTCTGGTAGGTTCTGCCATAAACAGTTTGAACAGGCGGTACACGGTGCGATGATTTTTCTCCTGATCCATGTGAGACAGATATGCCTTCATGTCTGTGCCGGGCGCCTTTTGCCCCACCGTTTCTCGGATCCGGTCCGCACGCGTCCCGATATAGTACAGGATCCGGTCCGTTTCCGCCTCCATGAACGCCCTGCGGTCGGGCGCAGTCTCCGCGAATACCGGACGAAATCCTCCTTCTGTCTCCTCATATCCGAGCGTCATGCCGTGCGGTGCACTGAACACGCCCTCGAACAGACAGTTGCTGAAATAAACCTTTTCCCTCAGTCCGTTCGACGGAGAAAAATAATAGCAGTGATAGTCCTTTGCGGAAACACCGCCGGGAAGCTCATAGAGTCCCCAGTAATATCCCTCCAGCCGCCGTCCGACACCCGCGCCCGCGGATGGCAGAGCATCCTCCGCACGCAGATACCGCAGAACCTCATTCAGCACCTTCTGCATGGATCCCACCCAGCCGCTGTCAACCAGCGCAGCGGAAACATCTTCCAGCAGGCCTTCCTGACGGAGGTAGCCGGCCAGAGCCGGCATTGCCTGCTCCGAGTGCTGCCGGACAAGATCACAGAACGGCTCACACTGCTCCAGCCTGTGCCGGACCCGTCCAAGCTCTGCATAAGGGATGATCTCCCTCTCGCGGCCGTCTGACGCCAGCAGAGACAGGATCTGCCTTTCCTCCTCCGACGAAAGTCCGGCACGGCACAGGATTTTGTGCAGGGTAACGTCGATACCGCCCCGGCAGATATAATCCATTGCCTCATCCATATCCAGATGGAACACAGGAATCCTCACTGAGTAGCGGGAGCAGCACAGATAACGACATTGGATGGGCAGCCCGAACCTCTCACAGTAACAGGAGGCCGCGCGATACATCAGGTATCCGTCCCTGGCCAGGAAATACAGTCTCTTTTTCCCGGAAATCACCGCTTCGCGAAGCACCCACAGCACAAAAGAATCCAGTGCCGGTGCGAGAACACAGTCGGTGACCGTCTCGAAAGCCTCCCTCTGCCCTTCATCCCGAAAAAAGATCTTCCCTTTCTGCTCTCCCTCCGCCGGTGTCTGTACCGACAGGCGCAAATCCGGGTTTTTTTCCAGATATCCCATGTATTTTTCGAGTCTTGCTCTCTGTGAGTCTTTCCACATGCATCTCTTTCCTCACCCGCAGTTTTATCCGGAACAGCAGTCCGCGCGGAACCAGACCCACGATCAGCGGTTTTATCACGCTGAAACATGTCCTGACATTCAGAATTTTCAGTCTTTGAAATCCCTCTTTTCGAATGCGGACTTCCTCGATCCGGTATCTGTATTTTCTACGCCGGTATGTATTGTCATCCTCCCGGTACTGAAAATAAAATTCCTGGAGGTTGTATCCTCGTTTTCCTGCAGCGTGAAGTCTCATAAACAGTTCGTAATCCTCTCCCCGGTGCATCGGCCGATAGCCTCCGCTCTCTGTCAGAACCTCCCTGCGAAACATTACCGACGGATGTATATACGGGGAATAGCGCAGAAAATCTTTTCGGTCCGGCACTTCCGGCATCAACCGTGTCCCCCAGACGCCGTCCTCACGGATCAGTTCCGTGTTGCATCCGACCCAGTCATATTCCGGATGACTCTCCAGGAACTCATACATGCGCTGCAGGCGCTCCGGCCTCGAAATATCGTCCGCATCCATACGGGCCAGGTATCTTCCCCTCGCCATGCCGCTGCAGACATTCATCGACCGGGCCAGCCCCCGGTTTTCTTCACTGCGGCAATATCGGATCCGTCGGTCCGCCATCGCCATCTCACGGATCACAGACGCATACGGTTCCTCCGATCCGTCATCATACAGAATCAGCTCCCATTCCTGAAAGGTCTGGCTGAGAATCGACCGTACCGATTCCCGAAAATACTGACGGGAGTCAGGATTATAGACGCTCATCATAACACTGATTTCAACATTTGTCTGCATCATTTCCTCCCATCTGTCTTTGAATCGCCTCATCCGCCTTCGATCAAAACATCCGTCTCGTGATACATCTGTTCCATAACATAAGCTGCGTATTTTCTGTCAAACTTCTCCGCGGAAGTTCTGCAATTCTTACGTATCACGGATTTCTCCTCCGGCGTCAGTCTGTCCCACTGCCGGAAAGCCGCAGCATAATCCTCCGGCGAGTCCGGGCGGCACAGCCAGCCGTTTTCACCCGGCAGGATATACTCTCTGGTACCCCGGTTATCCGCCGCTACCACAGGTACCCCGCAGGCCAGCGCCTCCAGCGCCGCCATGCCAAGCCCTTCACGCCTGGACGGAAAGAAAAACAGATCGGCCGCGCCATATATCTCTTCCGGCGCACTGCAGTACCCCGGCAAAATCGCCGTACCCTCCAGATCATGCCGTCTGACCCATTGCTCCAGATTTTTTCTGACAGGTCCTTCCCCATACACAAGATAACGGAAGTTTTTCAGATCTGCGCCTTCCTCCCGCATACGCGCCAGGGTTCTGAGTATCGCGATATGATTTTTATTCCGGTTTATCTCTCCTACAGAGAGGAACAGAATCTCATCCTCGCTGACACCCAGACGTTTTCTCACTTCCCGCCTCTGCTCATCCGAAATCGGGCGAAACTTTTTCAGATCCAGCCCCACTCCGGGGATATGATATACACGGCCATCCTCTTTTAAGCGAAATGCAGACGCACTCTCAAAATCCTCACGGTTGATCACCACCAGAGCGTCCGTATGGCGGGCAAGTATCTTCTCCGCTGTATGAAAGATCAAATAGTCTTTCCGCGCACAGCCCCGGTAAAAATGAAACCCGTGAGCTGTATAGATCACCCGAACCCCCAGATCCCGGCAGCGGCGCCCTGCCAGCCTGCCGATCAGTCCGCCCACCGGTGTATGGCAGTGAATCAGCTGAATCTGTTCTTTTCGAATCAGTTTCTCCGTCATCCGAAGTGCTCTCGCATTCTGTCTCAGACAAAACAGAGATTTTTCAATCGGTATCGGGTGCATTCGTACACCCCTTTGCGCAAGTTCAGCCGTGTCAAACTCATAGATCGGGACGTCACAGTTTGACGCGTAATGCACCTCATATCCCATATTCTGAAGGATCTGTACATCCTGCATTTCAAATTTCATAAGAAATCCACTCACCGTGGCAATAACCAGAGCCTTTTTCATCTCCGCCTACTCTTCCACCGAGACGATTTCATCATTCTCGACCGCTTCGATGAGTTCTATGGCATACTCTACGGTCTCCTGATCCGGCTCCATCACATAGACCTGCCTGCTTAAAGAATAAGTGGATGCCGTCGTTCCCGTGCCGTCGACACTATATGTCTGCACATCCCAGGAACCGCCCGCCGAGATCTGGTTACGCACCAGTGTGGACAGATCCGTATAGGGCATATTTGTCTCAAAGCTGCCCTCCAGCCCCGACATGATATCGGAAAAATTATATAATACAGACGGCGTCTGCAGCTTCTGGATCACACCCGTGATCACAGCCATCTGGTTTTCGCCCCTCTGGCGGTCACCTTCGGCAAAGGAATACCGCTCTCTTGCGAAAGCCAGTGCCTCTATGCCGTTCAGTTCATTTTCACCGACTACGTAATGGAAATCCGGTTCGACGTCAAACTCATACTCAGAGACAACGGTCACACCTCCCAGTGCGTCGATCAGCTCCTCAAATCCGCTGAAATTGACCCTGAAATAATAGTCCAGCTCCACGCCGTACAGCATCTCCAGCGTATCCATGGACACTTCCACGCCATACAGGCCCGCATGGGTCAGCTTGTCCTTTACGCCATCGGAAATCGATAACGGTACATAGTAATCGCGCGGTGTTGATATGAGCAGCATCTGCCTGGTATTGGTGTTTACGACAGCGATAATATTGACATCGCTGCGGCTCTTCGTTGAGATCGCGCCATAGGTATCAATTCCGCTGATATACATAGTAAAAACGCCGTAGCCGCTGATGCCGGCCTCCGTATCCTCATCCGTCTCCGTCGTCTCCACCTCGTAACTCCACTCATAGGATGCAATCTCTTTTACCTGATCCTCAAAATCCTCATATCCGTCCAGTTCAGAGATCACTTCCACATATTGTTCACTCATAACGATGGCGCCGCACTCCTGACTGAGCAGGGCATCCGCCAGGTCGTCCATTCCCGCGTAAGTCTCCACCTGAACGATACTGTCCAGCTCCGTATTGATCTGAACCACTGCGTTGTCCGTATCTTCCCTCTCGATCGATTCCAGAATGCCAAAGACATAACCCTCCGTATCCGCGATCGACTCCGCCGGGTCGTCCGTCAGCACATAGACGCCCACGCTGGCAACCTCTTCCGTCGTATCCGTGATGTCCTGCAATGTCGTGGTAAGAGTTCCCACGTAGTATCCCGCGGCCAGAAGCAGCGCGCTGACAGCCAGCGCGATCACCGCGCCGATCAGGAAACGAACCGGCCGTATCTTTTTCTTCATCAGTAAGCGGCAGACAACAATCAGAACCGCCAGCACCGCCATGCCGGCGATCAACATTTTTTCCGGCACAAGAGCTGACTGATGCAGAATATATACCGCCGCCGCTGATATGACGATCTGAATCACCGTTATGATCCAGCCTGCGGCAGTCCATGCCGGCCGTTTTCTGTTATTCTTATTTTCTCCTGATACCATGTCTTTCCCTGTCTCTCCTCCTGCCTTTATCATGTTCCGTTTCTCTGATCATGCTATGTATATCTGAATTGATCCAGTAATTGTCGTCCATTCCCTCTGTATTCTCCTTCTGAAACAGAATTCGAATCGTCAGGATCAGAATCTTTATATCCATCCCGTAGGAATAATTATATATATAATAGAGATCGTATTTAATCTTATCTTCCGGCTCTGAATTGTAACGACCGTAAATCTGTGCATATCCGGTCAGTCCGCCCCTCACCCGCAGCCGCTCGGAAAACTCGGGAATACGCTCGGTGTATGCCCTGATGAACTCCATTCTCTCCGGTCTCGGTCCTACCAGGGACATCTCTCCCTTCAGAATATTGACCAGCTGCGGCAGTTCATCAAAGTGAATATTTCGTATCACTTTACCGACTCTGGTCACTCTGATATCCAGCTTTGTCGTCAGCTGTATTCC
This sequence comes from Clostridiales bacterium, assembly GCA_021201535.1. GTDB lineage: Bacteria > Bacillota > Clostridia > Lachnospirales > Lachnospiraceae > Eubacterium_I. The sequence goes on from JAJQEU010000088.1 coordinate 8,252, forward strand.
GTCTTTTTCCGCGTCCGTCTGCATACTTCGAAATTTATACATGCGGAACGGCTTTCCGCCCCGCGTCACTCTCTCCTGTGAATAGATAACGGGCCCCCCGTCGTCCAGTTTGATCGCAATCGCAATAACCGCCATCGCCGGGCTGAATAAAGCCAGCATAAAAAGTGAGACCGCGATATCCGTCAATCTCTTTGCAGCCGCCTGCATACCCGTGATCTCAAGCTTCGGATAACGCAGCAGAAGCTTATCGTGCAGCTGCATGACAGAAGCATTCTGAATGTAGATATCCGACACCTTAGGGACACTGTAACACTCAATCCCCCGGCTCATGCAGAATTTAATCATGGAATTCCTCACATCCACGGGAATATCTCCCAGAAACACAATCGAAGAAGTCTGCACGGCATTTGTAATGGCTTCCAGGCCGACCGAATACTCCATCGACCGGCTGATTTTAAAAAACAGGTTTATCGTATTATTGATCCTGGTGAACTCTGTCTCATCCTCACGGTTTCCGTATATAAAAACAGCTTCCCTGCAAAACTGGAACTTCTCATAGATCCTGTAGCAGAAAAGAATCCAAAGCAGTCCGATCAGGCTCTCCAGAATCACGGACAGCATAAAAAGAAATACCACTCGTTTCATGAAAAGGGAAGTAAAAATCACCGCAAAACAGCCAACAATAAAGTTCAGACAAACCGAACCCAGAAAAAATCCGAAAATAAGATCTAAGATCCTCCTCTCCCCGATCCGAAAAGATTCGAAGCAGAAAAGAAGTACAAAAAAAACAGACAATAGCACAGGCAAAGCAGATATATCGCTGTATCGCTAACATCAAAACGCATCATATGCCATATATCATTCAGAAAAAGGACGGTATAGGCCAAACCATAATATAATAAAAACATTACTGCAACGGAAGACCACTTTACAATCAAAAATTTATTACTGTTCACTTCTGCCCCACTTCTCACGCAAATATCCGTAAAAATATCAGATTGTTCCTATTCACGTGAAATTTCATGATCATTATGTGATTTCCGCTAAAATCATACACTTTTCGAAAGCATTTGTCAATCCTTACAAATCTGATTCATATCTTTACAATTCTTTACAAAATCGATAAAAAAGATAAAAACTGATACCGGTTGACTTTCCTTTTCTTTCTGGTATTATAAAAACAAAAAAGAGAGGTGCCTGCCATGAATGAGACAGAAAAGAAAACCATAGATATTTTTCGCCGGAATCTGCTGGCGCTCCTGTCTCAGGAGCCCGGCATTTCCATGCGGCGCCTGAGTCAGGACATTCATGCATCCGACAGCTATATTCAAAAGGTTCTGACCAACAAAACCAATCCGTCTTTCGATAAGATTGATTCTCTCGGTGCATATTTTCATCTTCAGGGATGGGAGTTGTTTTATGATTTTGAGGACACTGCATCGGATTCTCTCGCGATCATACAGCTGATCAATACACTTCCGCCGGCTCTGCTTCCTCTTGTAAGAGAATATATGCAGTTTCTCCTGGATCAGTATAACCGCATCAACACTCTATAGGGAGAAAATCTGCCGGATACAGAGTATCAGCTGCTCCGGACTCTCCTTTTCTTTCATATGAAAAGAAAACAGATGAAAACCGACTGCTATCGGATAATATTCCCGATAATACCATAAGAAATAATCGTCATGATCACTGCTGCCAGACAGATTCCGCATAACTCCGCCACAATCGCTTTTTTTACATCCATATCCAGCAGCGCAGCGACCAGAGAGCCTGTCCATGCTCCTGTCATCGGAAGCGGGATACCTACAAAGAACAGCAGACCGATAAACTTATAGTTCTCTATCTGTCCTCTTCGGTTCATCGCCCGGTTTTCCAGCTTTTCCACCAGAGGCGCAAACAGCTTTGTGCGTCTCAGCGCCGCAAATATTTTCTTAATAAAGATCAGGATAAACGGAATCGGAATAAAATTCCCGATCGCGCTGATCAGTATCCCCTTCCACATCGTGACATCCAGAAGACTCGCCGCCAGGATGCCGCCCCTCAGTTCCAGTATAGGAAAGAGGGAAATAATAAACACAACGGCCTCACGCGATACATGTTCGCCCAGTGGGCTGTTGACAAACCAGTTCACAAGACTTTGCATAATCGGTATTCCTCTCTCACATTATCTGTGTTTCAGATAGTTCTCCAGAAAATCCAGAAATATATCCATCTCCTCATCCGTCCCGACCGTGATGCGCAGATAATCATCGATCCGCGGTTTCGGGAAATATCTCACATAAATATCCCGCTCGCGCAGCGCCTCAAACAGTTCCTTCGCCGGACAGCTCTCATGCGAAACAAAGATGAAATTGCTTTTGGAGTCGCGGAAAGAAAATCCGAGCTCTCTCAGGCGTATTTTGACGCGCTCTCTGGTCGCGACGATCTTCTGAATGGTTTCATCAAAATAAGCTCTGTCCTGTATGGACGCCACGCCCAGCTCCAGAGCCGTCTGGTTCATCGTATAGGAGTTGAACGAATATTTGACATCATTCAGATATCGGATCAGCGCCGGGTTCGCCATGGCAAAACCGATGCGCATGCCCGCCAGAGACCGCGATTTGGAAAAAGTCTGAACCACGATCAGGTTGTCATACTTTTCCAGAAGAGGCAGAGCCGATACCGCGCCGAAATCCACATAAGCTTCATCCACGATCACGATCACATCCGGATTATGGCGCAGAATATCCTCAATCTCCTCCTGCGGGCACTCCACACCCGTCGGCGCATTGGGATTCGGGAAAATAACGCCGCCGTTCTCCCTGTAATAATCCTGCGCAACGATATTGAAATCCGCGTCCAGCGCCGGCGTCTCATAGGGAATGCGAAAGACATCCGCCCACACATCGTAAAAAGAATATGTAATATCCGGAAATAAAATCGGTTTCCGACTGTTAAAAAAAGTCAGAAAACACATCGCCAGAACGTCGTCCGAACCAACGCCGACAAACACCTGCTCTTCGGAAAGTCCCTTATCCTGAGCGATGGCTTTCACCAGCTTTGACGCGGACGGATCCGGATATAAACGCATCCGGTCCGGATCCATCTCCCGCAGCGCCCGCTCCACGCCGGGAGCGGGCGGATAGGGATTCTCATTGGTATTTAATTTGATCATTCCGGGTTTATTCGGCTGCTCGCCCGGCGTATACGGGGTCACACGCCGAATATTTGATTCCCATGCTCTCATATCTATCTCCTGTCATGCAAGCCGCGACCCTTCACCACGAAAGGTCCGTCAGTCGGCCGTACATCCTGAATCTCCATCAGCTCTGTCTACAGCCCGGCAAGAGTCTCTGCCGCCTTGTCCAGATAGAGATTGTCCGCCTTATGGAACAGCCCGGCATCCGCCAGCTCCGCGTAGGACGGATCCAGAGGCATCTTGCCGAGAACCTCCAGTCCCATCTGAGCCGCCGCCTCGTCAATATGGCTCTCACCAAACACCTGTATCTCTTTGCCGCAGTCCGGACAGACGAGATAGCTGTAGTTCTCTATAAGGCCGAGGACGGGAATATCCATCATCTCCGCCATATGATATGCCTTTTTCACGATCAGCTGCACCAGCTCCTGCGGCGACGTCACAATGACAATGCCGTCCACAGGCAGAGACTGAAATACAGTCAGCGGCACATCTCCGGTTCCCGGAGGCATGTCCACAAACAGATAGTCGAGATCGCCCCAGACCACGTCAGACCAGAACTGTTTTACCGTTCCGGCAATGACCGGCCCTCTCCAGACAACCGGCGCTTCCTCATCCTCCATCAGCAGATTGACCGACATGATTTTGATGCCGTCCGGAGACTCGATCGGATCGATGCCCAGCTCCGTCCCCGTTGCCGGGCCGTGAATGCCGTACATTTTCGGAATGGACGGCCCGGTGATATCTGCGTCCAGAATGCCCACGGCATAACCTTTTTTCCGCATCGCCGTCGCAAGCGAGGCGGTCACAAAGGACTTGCCCACGCCTCCCTTTCCGCTGACGACGCCGATCACTTTCTTAACAGATGAGTATGCGTTCAGTTCCTCCAGCAAACTCTGCTGCCCTTCGCAGCCGCCATTCTCCTGTGCGGAACAATTTCCTGCGCTCGCACATCCGTCACAACTACTCGCCATTTCATTTTCCTCCTGATTTGTCACTTATATTTTACAGTCAGACCTGCGTATGCAGGGATTCAATATATGACCTTCTGTCCTGTATGATTCTCATTTTTTCTGCGCAGCATTCTTTTTCGCAAAAATTTCCCTGAGGGACTCCGTATACGGCGCCCGTGCGATACCGTACTCCGTCACAATTCCCGCGATCAGCTCATGATCCGTCACATCAAAGGCGGGGTTAAACACCTTCACACCCTCCGGAGCCATGCGCTCCTGATACCACATCTCGGTCACCTCCTCCGGATTCCGCTGCTCGATCCGGATCTCATTGCCTGTCGGCGTATTCAGATCGATCGTCGAAGTGGGGGCCGCAATATAGAAAGGCACATGATAGAGCTTCGCGACAGCCGCGACGACAGATGTCCCGATCTTGTTCGCCGTATCGCCGTTGGCCGCCACGCGGTCACAGCCGACAAAGATCGCGTCAATCCAGTTGTTGCGCATCACGGTCGCCGACATATTGTCACAGATCAGCGTCACATCCACGCCGGAAGACTGCAGTTCAAAAGCGGTCAGCCTGGCTCCCTGCAAAAGAGGTCTGGTCTCATCCGCAAAAACGCGGAAATGGTAGCCCCTCTCCTGCCCCAGATAGATCGGAGCCGTGGCGGTTCCGTACTTGCTGGTCGCCAGCTTGCCGGCGTTGCAGTGCGTGAGAATGCCGTCGCCCGGCTTTACGAGCGTCAGACCGTACTCCCCGATCGCACGGCACACACGGATATCCTCCTCCTGAATCTCAACAGACTCCTCCTTCAGGAGCTGTTTGATCTCAGCCACGGATTTATCCGCATTCTTCAGAACGACCTGTTCCATCCGGTTCAGCGCCCAGGAAAGATTCACCGCCGTCGGGCGCGAGGAATCCAGGTAATCCTTCTGTTTTTTGAATTCCGCATAGAAAGAATCATAGTCATCGGCCATGATTCCCTTCGCCAGAACATAGATACCGTAGGCTGCCGCCACGCCGATGGCGGGCGCGCCGCGAACCTTCAGCAGATAAATCGCGTCCCATATCTCCTGCGCTGTCTTTAAAGCAATGATCTCCGTCTTTGCAGGCAGCTTCGTCTGGTCAATGATCACGACCGCGCTGTTCGCATCGTCTAAAGAGACGGTATCGTAATCCATAATGTTTTTTGTATTCTGCATAATTTCTCCTTGTGACAGTTCCTTTCTTCACGTTTACGCGCTGACACACACAGCTACTCCACCGTCACGCTTTTGGCAAGATTCCTCGGTTTATCCACGTCCAGGCCGCGCGCCAGACTGGTATAGTAGCCGAGCAGCTGCAGCGGAATGACCGCCAGGCTGGCCGCAAAATGAGGATCTGTCTTCGGGATATACACTGTAAAATCCGCCGTATCCTCAATCACATAATGTCCGTAGCTGGTCAGCCCCATCAGGTAAGCGCCCCGGGCCTTGCATTCCACCATGTTGCTGACCGTCTTCTCATACAGGTCATCCTGTGTGAGCACGCCGATGACTAAAATATGATCCTCAATCAGGCTGATCGTGCCGTGTTTCAGCTCTCCGGCCGCATATGCCTCTGAATGAATATAGGAAATCTCCTTCATCTTCAGACTGCCCTCAAGACTGACCGCATAGTCCAGCCCCCGCCCGATAAAGAAAATATCATGCGCGTTCGCGAACTTGGACGCAAACCACTGCAGGCGCTCCTTCTCCGTCAGAATCTGGCTGATCTTATCCGGAATCGTCTGAAGCTCCTCCAGCATCTTTACATACGGCGCATCCTCCAGCGTCCCTCTCACATATCCGAAGTGCATGGCCAGCAGATAGGATGCGATCAGCTGTGTGCTGTATGCCTTGGTCGTGGCAACCGCGATCTCCGGACCGGCAAGCGTATAAAATACATAATCCGCCTCCCGTGCGATGGATGAACCGACCACATTCACGATCGCCAGCGTTTTGATGCCGTTCTTCTTTGCCTCCCGCAGGGCGGCAAGAGAATCCGCCGTCTCGCCGGACTGAGAAATCACGACAACCAGGCCATTCGGATCCAGGAGCGGTTTCCGATAGCGAAACTCCGAAGCCAGCTCCACACGAACCGGAATACGCGCGAGGTCCTCGAACACATACTGCGATGCCATCCCCACATGCCAGGCCGAGCCGCACGCCACGATGCAGATCTGTGAAATATCCCGGATCACCTCATCCGTAAATCCCACCTCAGACAGATCGATGCGGGGCACTCCCTCCGCATCCTTCACAACAGAACGGATCGTGTCCGCGACTGCCTTCGGCTGCTCATGGATCTCTTTCATCATAAAATGCTCATATCCGCCCTTCTCAGCAGCCTGAGCATCCCACGTGATCTCCACAGGTTCTTTGAATATCTCATCTCCGTCGATATTATAAAAATGTACATCCCCCGCCGTCAGCCGGGCCATCTCCATATTTCCGATATAATAGACATTTCTCACATAATTTAAAATAGCCGGTACATCGGAGGCGACATAGGACTCACCCTCCCGCACACCAATGATCATCGGACTGTCTTTTCGCGCCACCCAGATCTCACCCGGATAATCCCGGAACATCACCGCCAGAGCATAGGAACCGCGCACGCGAACCATCGTCTTGGCAAGCGCGTCGATCGGTCCGACCTGGTATTTATGGTAATAATAATCCACCAGTTTCACCGCAACCTCGGTATCTGTCTGAGAATAAAAGGTATATCCCTTGCGGAGCAGCTTATCCTTCAGTTCCTGATAATTCTCAATAATGCCGTTATGTACGCCGGCCACACCCGGGGCATCTGTAACCAGCTTCTCGCTGCTGTGCGGATGGGCATTGATCTCGGACGGCTCCCCGTGGGTCGCCCAGCGCGTATGTCCGATACCGCAGCAGCCGATCATCGCATTCCCGTCATCCGTCTTCTCCGCCAGCTTCCGCAGACGTCCCTTTGCCTTTACCACCTCAATGTCTCTGTCTCCGTCCCGAACCGCGAGCCCCGCAGAATCATAGCCGCGGTACTCCAGCCTGGACAGGCCGTCCAGCAGGATCGGCGCTGCCTGTTTCTCTCCGATATATCCGACAATTCCACACATATGTTCGTTTTCCTTCCCTGCGTCTGTATCAGTCTGTATCGCGGAAAATGCTTTCTCATCATACTTCAAAACAGAATCTTCCGCATGTTTATAAACCAAAGTCAAACTACAATTTAACACAAATAAACCGGTTAATCAACACCCCCTTATCATTTTCCTTCATAATTATGTTTTCAGACGGTGAGCGCAGTAAGTGCACAGATCTGCCGGATTGTTCCGATTTTTAACTAATTCAGCTCAACTCCCCGATTCGCGATACGCCGACATAAATCTGTGAAATTTTGTACCAGGTCGGGAAATCTACCACTCCGTTCGCGGGCAGATCAAAAATGCGCTGAAACGTCTGCACTGCCTCGCGTGTCCTCTCCCCGAAAATTCCGTCCGCAGATACAGTCGGAATCGCCGGATAGGACCTGGAAATCACGGCGAGCTGTTCCTGCATCTGCCGCACTTTGGCTCCGGTGGATCCGACGGTGAGATCCGTCCCGGGCCAGGAGGACGGGATACCGGATATTTCCTCCGCCGTGTTAATATATATACTGCTTCCGTAATAATAGCGCAGGATCTGAATCGCCGAATAGCCACGGTCGCCCAGATATTTGGATCCCCACTGCGACAGCCAGTTCGGGCAGGAAACCTGCTGCCCGTCGCAGTATTGCGCCAGAATCGGCTGAACCACATTCGGACGCGACAGATAATTGGTAAACATCTCATCCACGATCTGAGAGATGGATGAAAAAATTGTCCGTCCGTATGACCATTTCTGATCGTAGGCCGTGGAACTCGTCACCGTGAAATCGAATCCTTTTCCCCTGTACCATTCGCTGTACACGCGGTTTAAAGTGAAGGACTGAATCGCGAGGATATTCGCCCGCAGCGTCGCGTCCGGCCAGGTCGAATAGATCTCGCTGGACGCCACATTTTTTATATAATCCTTATAACGCACATAGTAATCCTTCGCCGTGGCATCCGAAGGCACACCGTCATGCACCACAATGTATTCCGGTATCACGACCCTGCTCAGGACGATCTCCCCGCTCTCGTTCATCGGCTTGACCTCATCCTCGGCGATCTTCGGAGGAAAATCCCCCCAGAGCGTGTTGGGCGGAACGACAATATTTTCCTCACCCTCCTCACCAGAGACCTCCAGAGGCTGCATGATCACGGGCTGGATGGAGAGCTCATCCGGAAAAACCTCCACGTCCGCGATCTCCACCGGTCGGTAGCCATCCGCCTCCACCCGTATCGTGTATTGGGCGTAAGGCTGCGGCTGACCGGGCTCCATGGAATATTCCGGCGGAGGCGCCTGCAGAGTAAGGGTTTCACTCTGACCGGAGCTGTCTGTCCGGATGTCCTCCAGAAGAGAGGTGCCGTCGTATATTCGAATTCTTGCGTTGGTGACCGGCTGAATGGCGATCGTCGAAGTGACGTCGACGCGCAGGGTGCCGCGATCTGTGGATTCAGATTCCCGCGGTGAAACCGCGGTCTGTTGTGAAGAAACATCCTGTTGTAAATCAGAATAAAAATCCCGCATAAGAAGTCCTCGCAATATCTGCATTTACACTATCCTATGCGGATATAATACAAAAAGAACCGGCAAACACCTATATTTTTTTGCCAGTTCTATTTCCTTTTTTGGCGTCTTCTGTGTCTTTTTTGCAAAACCACTGGTCAATATGATTCTGTTCCCGCTTCGAAAAAATATAGCACTCTGGTGATATTTGATCCCTGTTTTTCTCTGATTTCAAAAATCCTCGATAAAAGCAGCCAAAAGAGGCTGCCGCATAACGGAATTTTACCCGTTAAAGCGACAGCCCCTTTAATAAATATACATCAAATGGCTCACTCCACTTCGTATATCCAGCCCTCCGGCGCCTCCAGCCTGCCGTCCTGGATATCCACGAGCGTTGCGCGCAGCTTCGCCAGCACCGTTCCCATCTCGCTCATGCCGCTGGGCACGCAGATGTCGGTACCGTGATCATAAATCTTACCCACAGGAGAGATTACCGCTGCCGTGCCGCAGAGGCCAATCTCGACAAACTCCGACAGTTCATCCTTGTATACCTCTCTCTGCTCCACTTCCATGCCCATATAATGCTCCGCTACATACATCAGGGAACGACGCGTAATGGACGGAAGAATGCTGTCCGACTTCGGCGTCACCAGCTTACCATCCTTCGTGACAAACAGGAAGTTCGCACCGCCGGTCTCCTCCACCTTCGTCCGGGTCGCCGGATCGAGGTACATATTCTCGGCAAAGCCCTCCTCATGTGCCTGCACAATGGCGTGAAGGCTCATGGCGTAATTCAGTCCGGCCTTGATATTGCCGGTACCGCGCGGCGCGGCGCGGTCAAAATCAGAGACCTTGATATACAGCGGCTTCACACCGCCCTTAAAATACGGTCCCACCGGCGTCGTCAGCACACGGAACATATACTCATCCGCCGGCTTTACACCGATCACCGCATTGCTGCCGAACTCATACGGGCGGATGTAAAGCGTGGCTCCCGTCCCATAGGGCGGTACATAACCGATATTTGCCTTTACCGTCTTTTTCACCGCTTCGACAAACTGATCCTCCGGGTAAACCGGCATTTCGAGTCTGCGCGCGGAATCTGCCAGGCGGCTCGCGTTCAGATCCGGGCGGAAGAGAACTACTTTGCCGTCCACCGTCTCATAGGCCTTCAACCCCTCAAATACAGTCTGCGCATACTGAAAAACACCCGCACACTCGTTTAATACAATATTGGCATCCGGCGTGAGGGTTCCGTCATCCCATTTCCCATCCTTATACATGGAAACAAATCGCATATCCGTCTCGCGATAAGAGAAGTCAAGATTTTCCCAGTCGATATTTTTCTTTTCCATTCTGATCCTTCTTTCTGTCTGTATGATTCTCTGTTCTGAACTGCTGCGCATCGCACCTTATGACAGGTTTTGATTCAGCTCCTGACGGAAATGACTGTTCCGCAGTCATTTTATGTTCGCAGCCATTTTATATATGAAGGATAACCATTCATTTTGCAGGTTCTGATGTGATTTCCTTCATTTTTATCGTCTATCCACCTACATTTATACCGCAAAACGAATTATTTTACCAGTCTTTTTTCATATATATCGTAATTTTTTCACATAAATTTCGCTTATGATCGTATTTTACCGGCAGGAGGTGCTGATCGACTCGATCGCCACCCCGCCGCCGCGGACGATCTCAACCGTCGAAAATCTGGCCTTAAGCAAACGGATCAGTTCATTGTTCCGTCGCTCGGTCAGCATACACTCAAGCAGAACACTGTCTGTCCCGATATCCACCACCTGCACGGAAAACACCTCCGCGATGCGGAAGGCCTCCGCCTTATCCGTCTCAGAACATTTTTTCACCTTCGCGAACATGACTTCTTTCATGTGAATCGGCGTGTCCGTCAGATCCATAACCTTGATAACCTCCACCATGCGGTTCAGCTGCTTTTTGATCTGTTCAAAGGTCAGATCATCACAGGTGCTGGCGATCGTCATCCGGGAAACACTCTCATCTTCAGTCGTGCCCACGGTGAGGCTGTTTAAATTATATGCCTTTCCGGCAAAAAGACCGGAAATCTTTGTAAGGACACCCACATCATTCTCCACATAGAGGGCGATCCATCTGTCTTTCATCATATTATTTCCTCCTGATCTGTATGTTAGGAACTGTCGATCAATCACTGATGCATCCTGCACCGCCTAATACACAAATCGCAGATCCTGAAAGCCTCGCCGTAGTTACCGAACAGACGAGTTCAGTATCATCGTACTCATCGGTTTCCCGCCCGGCACCATCGGCAGAACCAGTTCCTCCGTAGCGATCATAAACTCGATCAGCGTCGGGGCGTCCGTATGCTCCTTTGCAGCCAGAAGCGCGGGTACAATATCCGCTTCGTTCTCTACCCGGATACCGTGAGCGCCATAGCTCTCAGCCCATTTGATAAAATCGGGCACGTAGGGAGGGCAGTTCTCATTCGGCCCCTTGCAATGCGCCGGACAGTCTTTCCTCCTGCGCAGACAGGTAGCCGAGTAACGTTTTCCATAGAAAAGCTGCTGCATCTGGCGCACCATGCCGAGATAATAATTATTCAGAAGGCAGATCGTGACCGGTGTATGCTGGATGATGGCGGTCGCCATCTCCTGCATATTCATCTGGAAACCGCCGTCCCCGGTGATGCAGACCACCGGCCGGTCCGGATGTCCCATCTTTGCGCCCAGCGCCGCCGGGAAACCGAATCCCATCGTCCCCAGTCCGCCGGAAATGATCATCTTCTTTTTCAGATCCATCTTCAGAAACTGAGTCGCCCACATCTGATGCTGGCCGACATCCGTCACATAGGTCACCTCGTCCGGATAGACCTCGTTTAATCCCTCCATGATCATCTGCGGCGTCATACCCTTGTTCCGACGCATCTCAAGAGGGTTCTCCTGATCCCATTTCCGGATCTGCTTCATCCAGTCGGAGGTATCCTTCGGACCCTTCCACTCTGCCTCGACCCATTCCGCCATCTGTGCCAGCGCCACCTTCGCGTCCGCCACGATCGGAACATCCACAACCACATTCCTCGAGATTGCCGCGGCGTCGATATCCAGATGGATGATCTTCGCCTTCGGTGCAAACTCGGTCAGGTCGCCGGTCACACGATCATTGAAGCGAGTGCCGATGGAAAACAGCAGGTTACACTGGCTGATCGCGATATTCGCCGCGTATTTTCCGTGAAGGCCGCTGCAGCCGATGTACCATGGATGATCCGACGGGAGCGCCCCTTTTCCCATCACCGTCGTGATGACGGGGATATGCGTCAGTTCTGCGAGACGGGCAAGCTCCTCGTTCGCCCCCGCGATATTGACCCCGCCGCCGGCAAGAATGATCGGACGGCCGGCACTCTTTAACAGCTTCGTCGCCTTGCGGAGCTGTCCGATGTGAACGCCCTCATTGAGCTTATAGCCGCGGATATCCACACATTCCGGATATTCCGCCGGTCCGTTGGCGGTCTGAATATCCTTCGGCAGATCAATCAGCACCGGTCCCGGTTTCCCGGTGGATGCGATGTGAAACGCCATCTTCAGAATCCGGCCCAGATCCTTACGGTTACGGACCGTCACACTGTATTTTGTGATATGCCGCGTAATGCCGACAATATCCACCTCCTGAAAAGCTTCATTTCCGATCAGCCCGAGAGCGACCTGTCCGGTAAATACCACAATTGGGATGCTGTCATAGAACGCGTCCGCGATCGCCGTCACCGTGTTCGTGGCTCCGGGTCCGCTGGTCACCAGGCAGACACCTGTCTTCCCTGTTTCCCGGGCATATCCCTCCGCCTCATGAACCAGCGCCTGCTCGTGGCGCGGCAGCACCAGATCAATATCGCTGTTCCGGTACAGCTCGTCAAACAGGTCGGTCACCGTACCTCCGGGATATGCAAAAATCTTTTCAACGCCCTCCGCTTCGAGTGCGCGCAAAAACAGTTTGGCTCCTGAAATTTCCATGAGATTTTCTCCTTATTATATTTTTACTCCGATTGCAGAACGACTCTGTCAGATCCAGCCGACGGTTCTCAGTATGAATATCCACGCGGTCAGCGTGACAGATGCGAGCAGCGTCGTCGCCACGACGATGCTTGCCGTCAGCACACCGTCGTTATGCATGTTCTTCGCCATGATATAGCAGCTCGGGGTCGCCGGTCCTGCCAGCATGACGGCGAGTGCGACCATTTTTTCTCCGGTAAATCCGAGATACGCCGCAATCGGTATGAAGATCGCTGCCTGGGCGATCAGCTTGATAAAGGACGCGCCCAGCGTCGGCCTGATTTTTTTCAGCGCCTTTCTTCCCTCAAAACCCGCGCCGAGTCCGATCAGCGCCAATGGGGTTGCCATCTTGGCGATGTTCTCCACGGTAGAGTTGACCAGCGTGGGCAGCGGATTGCCCAGCAGCGCAACGATCATACCGATGACAATCGCGATGATGATCGGGTTTTTCAGGATATTAATGCCGGCTTTTTTGATCCTGCCGGTATCGCGCTCGCCCTCCGGATAATCTCCCTCGAAGGTCAGAACGATCACAGAATATATGTTATACAACGGGACGGCGCCGATGATCATGAGCGATCCCATTGCGGATTCTCCGTAAATATTTTGTATAAAGGCAAGTCCCATGACTGCCGCACTGCTGCGGAAGGCCGCCTGCGTAAACGCGCCCCGTAGGGAACGGTCTTTCAGCGTCAGCTTTGCTACCGCCCAGGATCCCCAGAATCCCGCAGACGTGGCGACTGCGCAGAACAGGACATATTTCCAGTCAAAAATCTCCAGAATATCCACGCTGGCCAGATCCTTGTATAAAAGCACCGGCAGCGTGACGGTAAAATTAAACTTGTTCGCCACTGTGACAAAATTGTCATTCAGCATGCCGATCCGCCGCAGAAAATATCCGACCACCATCACCAGGAAAATCGGAATGGTCACATTCACACTGAATAAAAAATTACTCATCATGCCCTCCTGCTCTGTGCGAAGATCCGCAAGCGGAGCATAAATAATGACAGGTAAAAACTCCCCGTTTATCTCTTCTCATATTTGTAAAAGTAATATTCCAGATCAAAATACGTCTGCTCCTCGCTGTCCGCCGTGATCTGCCACTCCGGTTTCTCATCGAGATTCGGGAACCAGGCGTCCGCTTCGTAGGTATAGTTGATCTTCGTAATATGAGCCACATCGCACTCATCGACCAGCTGGCGGTATATACTCTCGCCGCCGATCACATAGATATCCTCAGACGGATAGTTCCGCAGTTTCTCATGCAGCTCGTCCATACTGTGAACGATCACGGCGTCCCTGACTCTGTAGGATGGGTCCTGCGTCAGAACGATATTCACGCGGTTCGGCAGAGGACGTCCGTTCGGAAAACTCTCCAGCGTCTTACGTCCCATCACAACGACGTTTCCGGTCGTTGTCTCGCGGAAAAACTTCATATCCGCGGGAATCTGTACAAGAAGCTTGTTGTTCAGGCCGATGGCCCAGTTTCTGTCTACAGCAGCTATCAGATTCATTGTGTCTCCTTTTTATCGGACGGTGGTTTTGAAACTCAGCTGTGGTTGTATGGCACGGGCAGAAAAATGAATTCAACCGGAGCGCAAAAAGCGTTCCTCTTTGAATTGTTTTCTTTGCCCGTGTGCCTGCGGTATGAGTGAGTTTCAAAACCACCTGATTGTACTGTTTCGGTACCTGGACTGACTGTTGGTTCAGTCTTTACCCCGGCATGATTGTATATAACAGGGCCGGAGCTTCGATTACTCAGACGGCCACGGGAATATTGGTAATCTGCGGGCCGGTCACATAGTCAAGGAGTTTCACGTCATCCCGGGTGAATTTATAAAAATCATGTATATCCGGATTCAGCCAGAAGGTCGGCGCCGGATGCGGTTCCCTGGTGATCAGCTCCTGTACCAGAGGAATATGGCGGTCGTATATGTGAGCGTCCGCGATCACGTGGACCAGCTCGCCTGCCCGCATATCACAGACCTGCGCCATCATGTGCAACAGCACGGCATACTGGCAGACGTTCCAGTTGTTCGCGGTCAATACGTCCTGCGAACGCTGGTTCAGGATGGCATTCAGGGTGAGCTTCTCATCCTCCGGACTTTTGGTGACATTGAAGGTCATGCTGTAAGCACAGGGATACAGGTTCATCTCGTGGAGATCCTGATGCACGTAGATATTCGTCATGATCCGGCGGCTGTAGGGATTATGCTTCAGATCGTAGATCACGCGGTCCACCTGGTCCATCATGCCTTCTCTGTACTGATGCTTCACGCCCATCTGGTAGCCGTAGGCTTTTCCGATGGAGCCGTCCTCATCCGCCCACTCGTCCCAGATATGGCTGTTCAGTTCATGAATATTGTTGGATTTCTTCTGCCAGATCCAGAGCATCTCGTCGGTACAGCTTTTGATCGCCGTCCGTCGAAGCGTCAATGCCGGAAACTCTTTTGAGAGATCATAGCGGTTCACCACGCCGAATCTCTTGATTGTATAAGCACTGGTGCCGTCCTCCCATCTCGGGCGGACCTTCTCCCCCTCCGTACCGGTGCCGTTATGAATAATATCGCCGCACATGGCGATAAATACTTCATCTGCGTAACTCATACGTCCCTCCGTGCCTTAAAGCATTCATCAGATCGTAAACTCCGCCACGCTCAGCTCACTGCTGCACGGCTCTTTGCCTGCGACCATATCTGATTTTTTATGATAACACATTTTTTTTTACAAATAAAGTGGTTACCGAAAAGTATTCTTTTTTATTTGACGAATATGACGCCATGTGCTATACTCGACTCATCTTGTACATATAAACTTAAAGGAGTTTTTTCATATGAGTCAGGCAAAGGTTGACCGTTATAAAGAACAGAAAAAGAACCGTCAGCAGGAAATTAAAAAAGAAAAACAGAGAAAAGTACTGACAAGAGTCATCGGCGCAGTCGTTGTCGTTGCGATCGCCGTCTGGGTGGGGTATTCCGGCTACAGCGTATACCAGTCCAACAAGGGCATCGAGACCGTGACTGTCAACACATCCGGTATCACGGATTATCTGAACGGACTGTAAGACACAGAAAAAGCAGGTAAAAGACTGCGGAATGAAAGAAGACTCTCATTCCGCAGTCTTTTTATTTCGATAGATTTGAAGCAGATTGTACCTGAATGTGACTGGTCATTCCCTGACCGCACAGGGTCTGCCCCGGCAAAGCGAGGGTTATTGCTGTGCTCAGCCTTCATCATCCTCCGTCTCATTTTCCTCCGCTCTCGCTTTATCCAGCGCACTCTCCACCGCATCCAGCAGAATCGTCGCAGTATACTGATTCTCCACGGTATAGGAGATATTCTCCATCGACTGATCCTCATAAATCTGCTGGCTGATCGTGTCCATGGAATCCTGCAGAAGCGGGTACATCGTTGCAATCGTTTCGTCCAGATTTACCAGGGAAACCGAGCTGATATGATCTTCATCGACAACCACCTGTACATCCAGTGTCTGCCCATCCAGCTGAATGGAAGAAGTATAAACGCCCGCATTGTATATGGCCGTCTCCTGTGCATCCTGATTTTTCCTGTCCGATCCGAACATAAATACCAGAAGGAAAATCAGAACAATCGCCAGGACAATAAATATGGCGGTATATATGACTTCCTTCATATGCAGGACAATGATCCTTGTCTTTGAACTCATGCGCAATTTCCCCTTTTGCCTTATTTGTAAAGCATATGCGGATATGGGGAAATTATACGGAGTTTTTATTATAGGCAACTATCCTGTTTGACGAGCAGCGAGTGCCCCGTCATCTCCGCCGGCTGCCGAAGCCCCATCAGTTCAATCAGCGTCGGCACAATATCCGCCAGGCAGCCGCCCTCCGCCAGCTTGCAGGAAGGATCGGCATTCACCAGAATGAACGGCACCTGATTCGTTGTGTGTGCGGTATGCGGTTTCCCCGTCTCGTAATCAATCATCTTCTCAGCGTTCCCGTGATCGGCGCAGACAAAGAGTATGCCATCCACCTCCCGGATCGCGTCGACCGCGTCGCCCACCAGGCTGTCCACGCGCTCCACCGCGGCGATGGCCGCCTCGAGCACGCCGGTATGCCCTACCATATCCGGATTCGCAAAGTTAATGATGATCACGTCATATCTGTCGGATTTGATCGCCTCGACCAGATCCATACCGACCTCGGGGGCACTCATCTCCGGCTTCAGATCGTAGGTAGCAACCTCCTTCGGGGATGCCACAAGCAGACGCGCCTCATCCACATTCGGCTCTTCCACGCCGCCGTTGAAGAAAAAGGTCACATGCGCGTACTTCTCGGTCTCCGCCAGACGAAGCTGCTTCTTTCCGGCTTTCGCCAGAAACTCTCCGAACGTGTTGACAATATTTTCCTTCTCAAAAGCGATGATCTTGTTCGGGATCGTCTCGTCATAATCCTTAAAGCAGACATAAGTCAGCCTCAGGAACTCTCTCTCAAATCCGGTAAAGGCATCATCACAGAATGCTCTGGTGATCTCCCGTGCACGATCCGGGCGGAAATTAAAGAAGATTACGGAATCATTCTCCTTCACCAGGGACAGCGGCTGTCCGTTCTCGTCCGTGATCACCGTCGGGAGAACGAACTCATCCGTCACGCCCGCGTCGTAGGAATCCTGCATTGCCTGCACCGGACAGGTCGCCTGCACGCCAACGCCGGACACAAGGGAATCATATGCCTTCTGCACGCGGTCCCAGTTCGTGTCGCGATCCATGGCGTAATAGCGCCCGGACAGAGAAGCGATCCGGCCTACGCCGATTTCCTTTATTTTTTCACAAAGCTCTTCCACGTAGCCCTTCCCGGACGCCGGCGGGGTATCCCTGCCGTCCAGGAACGCGTGTATATACACGTTGGAGAGACCGTTTCGTTTCGCCATCTCCAGCAGGCCATACAGATGCGTGTTATGGCTGTGCACGCCGCCGTCGGAGAGCAGCCCCCACAGATGCAGATCGGAATCATGTTTTTTGCAGTTCTCCATCGCTGCCAGGAGAGCCTTATTTTCAAAGAAATCCCCGTCCTGAATGGATTTTGTGATGCGGGTCAGATCCTGGTAAATGATGCGGCCTGCCCCGATATTCATGTGTCCGACCTCGGAATTCCCCATCTGGCCGTCCGGAAGGCCTACCGCCAGGCCGGAGGCATTGCCCCGGACAAACGGGCATTCTCTCATCAGGCGGTCCATCACCGGCGTTTTGGCCATGGCGATAGCATTGCCCTCCGGGTTATCATTGAGACCATAGCCGTCCAGAACCATTAAAACAACTGGTTTTTTCATATATATTTTCCTTTATGTTTTTAATTGATAACAGACGAACCCCAGACACAGTCCGACAAACAGGCGTACATTTTATAAAATGCACATGTTTTCGATCTGTCCCTGAGGTTCTTCCGACTTTAATAATTTACAATCGAACCAAAGTCAGCTTTGAGAGACGCTCCGCCCACCAGGCCGCCGTCAATATCCGGCTTGCCAAACAGCTCCGCCGCATTGCCCGCGTTCACGGAACCGCCGTACTGGATACGGATAGCCTCTGCGGTCGCCTCGTCATAAACCTCAGCGATGCACGCACGGATCGCGCCGCACACTTCCTCTGCCTGATCGGCCGTCGCTGTCTCGCCCGTCCCGATCGCCCAGATCGGCTCATAAGCGATCACCGCTGTCTTCGCCTGATCGGCCGTCACGTTCTGGAACGCGATTTTGATCTGCATGCGGATCCACTCGATGTAGATGCCCTGCTTCCTCTGGGTCAGCGTCTCGCCGCAGCAGATGATCGGTGTGAGGTCATGCTCAAATGCCTTCAGCACCTTTTTATTCACGGTCTCATCCGTCTCCGCAAAGTATTCTCTCCGCTCAGAATGTCCGATGATGACATATTTCACGCCCGCGTCCACCAGCATGGCCGGAGCGATCTCGCCGGTGTAGGCACCCTTCTCCTCGTAGTACATATTCTCGGCGCCGATCTGGATATTGCTGCCCTTCGCAGCCTCCATCGCCGGGATAATATCGATGGCCGGTACGCAGAAAACCACATCCACATCGTCATTCGCCACCAGCGGTTTCAGTTCATTCACCAGGGCAACCGCCTCGCTCGGGGTTTTGTTCATCTTCCAGTTGCCCGCTATGATCATTCTTCTTGCCATATTCAATCTCCTCACTTTCCGTCTGCTTCATTTGCAGGGTTCCCGTCACACATACGGGTTATATGCACAAAACGATTCATATATTCATCTGTTTATCGTTCACCTGCTCCGCACGCCTGGTACAGCCGCATATGCAGCCATTCCGCACACGTCTGCACACAAACCGTTTACCTGTCGTTCGCCGCCGCTACACCCGGAAGCTCCTTGCCCTCCAGGAACTCAAGGGAGGCGCCGCCGCCCGTGGAAATATGCGTCATCTGCGCGCCGAAGCCGAGCTGGTTGACAGCCGCCGCGGAATCGCCGCCGCCGATAATCGTCGTCGCGTCCGTCTCAGCCAGAGCCTTCGCCACCGCGATCGTGCCTGCCGCCAGGATCGGATTCTCAAACACGCCCATCGGTCCGTTCCAGACCACGGTCTTCGCGGACTTCACGGCGTCGGCGTAAAGCGCCTGTGTCTTCGGTCCGATATCCAGTCCCATCTTGTCGGACGGAATGGCATCCGCCGCAACGGCCTCGACCGGGATCTCCGCGTCAATCGGATCCGGAAAAGCGTCCGCAACGATCGTATCGACCGGAAGCAGGAGCTTCTTGCCGAGCTGCTCCGCCTTATCCATCATTTCCTTACAATAATCGATCTTCGTCTCATCCAGCAAAGATGTGCCGGTCTCATAACCCTTTGCCTTCTGGAAGGTGTACGCCATGCCGCCGCCGATGATCAGGGTGTCGCATTTCTCCAGGAGGTTGGAGATCACGTTTAGCTTGTCAGCCACCTTCGCGCCGCCGAGAATGGCAACAAAAGGCCGCTCCGGTGTCTCCACCGCGTTGCCGAGGAAATCAATCTCCTTCTGCATCAGATATCCTACCACCGCTGTGTCAACAAGCTGCGCCACGCCGACATTCGAACAGTGAGCTCTGTGTGCGGTACCGAAAGCGTCGTTCACAAACACATCGCAGAGAGAAGCCAGGTCTTTTGAGAAAGCCTCGCCGTTCTTCGTCTCCTCCGGGCGGAAACGGGTGTTCTCGAGAAGAATCACATCGCCGTCCTGCATCGCCGCAACGGCCGCCTTCGCATTCGGTCCGACCACCTCCGGATCTGCCGCAAACTTCACTTCCTGTCCGAGCAGCTCGGAAAGACGCGCCGCCACGGGAGCCAGTGTCTTTGTCTTTTTGTCCTCCTCCGTCTTAATCTTGCCGAGATGAGAGCAGAGAATCACTCTGCCGCCGTCGGCGATCAGCTTTTTGATCGTAGGGAGCGCCGCCACCAGACGATTCTCGTCCGTGATCACGCCATCCTTTAAAGGTACGTTGAAATCACATCGGCAGAGAACCTTTAAGCCTTTTACATTGATGTCATCTACTGATTTTTTATTTAATCCCATAATAGAAACTCCTTTATATATCATCCAGTCGAGCAGGAGGCAGCTTTTGCCTCATACTCGCCGCGCGGGGTGCGGGCAGCTCAGCTGTCATAGTCCTCTCGCACCCCTGTGCATCATAAAAGGGTCCGGTCCTTAAATGACCGGACCCTTAAGAGTCTTTGCGTCAGGCTGTATCCAAAAAACCTATCGCGATTACGTGTCTGTACAGCCGCTTTGATCTGAAACTATGCCAGTTCTGCGAAGAACTTGATCGTGCGAACCATCTGGCTGGTATAGCTGTTCTCATTGTCATACCAGGAAACAACCTGTACCTGTGTCGTGCCGTTATCCAGCGGAAGAACCATCGTCTGGGTCGCGTCGAACAGAGAACCGTAGGTCATACCGATGATATCGCAGGAAACGATCTCATCCTCGTTGTAACCGAAGGACTCATTGGCTGCCGCTTTCATCGCTGCGTTGATCTCATCAACCGTCACGGCGCCTTCTACTACTGCGTTCAGAATCGTGGTGGAACCGGTCGGAGTCGGTACACGCTGAGCAGCGCCGATCAGTTTGCCGGAAAGCTCCGGGATAACAAGACCGATGGCTTTCGCAGCGCCCGTGCTGTTAGGAACGATATTCACCGCGGCTGCGCGGGAGCGTCTCAGATCGCCCTTCCTCTGCGGTCCGTCCAGTGTCATCTGGTCGCCTGTGTAAGCGTGAATCGTGCACATAATACCGGTCTTGATCGGTGCGAGATTATTTAAAGCCTGTGCCATCGGAGCGAGGCAGTTCGTCGTACAGGAAGCAGCGGAAATAATGGTATCTTCAGCTTTCAGGATATTCTGGTTTACATTGTAAACAACGGTCGGAAGGTCATTGCCTGCCGGAGCAGAGATAACGACTTTCTTAGCGCCTGCGTTGATATGTGCCTGTGCTTTGGCTTTGGAGGTATAGAATCCGGAGCACTCCAGAACAACGTCAACATCCAGCTTACCCCACGGACAATTGTTTGCGTCCGGCTCAGCGTAGATCTTGATCTCCTGTCCGTCAACCGTGATGGAATCCTCACCTGCACAAACAGTGTCTGCTTTTGCGTATTTACCCTGAGAAGAGTCATACTTCAGTAAGTGTGCCAGCATCTTCGGGCTGGTCAGATCATTGATCGCCACGATCTCATATCCCTCTGCGCCAAACATCTGTCTGAAAGCCAGACGACCGATACGGCCAAAACCATTGATTGCAACTTTTACTGCCATTTGTCATTCCTCCTAGAAATTATATTAGGCTTAACCTGTCATATTAAGATATTGGATAAAATACCCAAGCCTTTACTATTTTAACCAATTCAGGCAGATTTTTCAATAGTTTTCCATGATATTTTAGATATTTTCGATTATCAGAGAAAATACAATTTTACGGCCGGAGTGAGAACATTTTACCCCGTTTTTGACAAACAGGTAAAAATGATGTATGATGATGCCGCGTTTTTAAAGCTCATTTGGTTCTCGGAGGATTTTTCCATGTTATGGGATACACATTTGCACACATCTTTCTCCGGCGACAGCGTCGCTGCCCCGGAGGACGTGATACAGAAGGCAATCGATCTGGAACTTGACGGCATCTGCGTGACGGATCATCTGGATCTGGATTACCGGGAGGAGCCGGATCTGTTTCTGCTGGATCTTGACACCTATGTTCCGACCATCCGCCGTCTGAGTGAAAAGTACCGGCATACCATTCCCATCCGGACAGGCATCGAGCTGGGACTGCAGCCGCATCTCGCAAAAATCCACCGCGACCTGCTGGCAGCCCATGATTTCGATTTCGTCATCGGCTCCTCCCATGTCGTACACGGCGTCGATCCCTATTATCCGACATACTATAAGGGGCGCACGGAACGGGAAGCCTATCTGGAATACTTTACATCCATTCCGGAAAACATCCGTGCCTTTGGTGATTTCGATGTCTACGGACACCTGGATTACGTTGTCCGCTACGGTCCGAATCAAAATGCGGATTACAGCTATGACGCTTACCGTGACATCATTGATACCATATTAAAGCTTCTGATTGAAAAAGGAAAGGGACTGGAGGTCAACACGGCGGGCTTCAAATACGGACTCGGACATCCGAACCCGACAGAGGATATTCTGAAACACTACCGAGAACTGGGCGGTGAGATTCTCACGATCGGATCTGACGCGCACCGGCCGGAGGATATTGCGTATGCATTCCGTCAAATCCCGGAGATTCTGAAAAGCTGCGGATTTTCGTGGTATACGGTATTCAGGAACCGGAAGCCGGAGTTCAAAAAATTGCCGTAAACGCTCCATTCATGACTTCTGAGCCCTGATATCGCATAAAATAATTGCATCTGCACACAATATCTGTTATGATAGGGAAGCCATGCGAAACACTGCACAGAAGCGTTTTTTCATCTGTACTGTTCGAATGACGACCCACACACTATAAAAGGAGAGCAGATTATGATCAGTGCAAGAAACAAACTCAAAGGAACGATTACAGAAGTCAAAGAAGGCGCCGTGAACGGCATCGTGAAGCTCGCGCTTCCCGGCGGCAACAAGGTCAGCGCCACCATTTCCATGGAGTCCATCAAAGACCTCGACCTGAAGGCAGGCAAGGAAGCCACCGCCGTTGTCAAGGCGACTTCCGTCATGATGGCCAACAGTAAATTAAAGATCAGCGCACGGAACCAGCTGACCGGCACCGTCTCCTCGATTGAGGAGGGCGCGGTGAACGCCATCGTAAAACTGGACGTGCCGGATGGCATCGGCATTACCTCCACCATCTCCATCGAGGCCGTACACGATCTCGGTCTGGAGGTCGGCAAGGAAGCGACCGCGATCATCAAGGCGACCTCTGTCATGATCAGTGCCTAATCATTATTTAAAAATGTGCGTTCTCAGGTGCACCACTTTCAAAAAGAGGACTGCCGCAGGCAGTCCTCTTGTCAATAGAATATTTGTTCATTAGAATAAGCAATTGCAGGATACGATTCCATTGACAGATTCGTTTTATACCAAATCACACTTCCGGTATCACCGGTATCTGCAAATAGGAAGGATAACTTTCTCCCGTATAAATCGTATTCAGCGCACCCTCGCTATAATCATCCTGCGGATCAATTAGTTCCCCGGCACTGTTCTTCGGCATAATCACAAATTCCAGCCTCCATCCCCGTTTCAGTCTCGCCGTTGTTGGAAGAATTTCAACCTCCGCCTCTGTAATCTCGCCGGGATTCAGCTTCTGCACATCCTCCTTCCGGTGCGTATGATACGGCCGGTACTCAGTCCGCAGAGACTCGTCCTGTTTTCTGTGAGAGATTTTTAATCCTCCTTTTCCAACAGGAGTAGCCGGATTCAGATCCATGACAAACGGAATTCTGCAACCTTCTTCATCCAGAACATATATATATGTCAGTACCGACATATCATTGTGAGTAGAGGAGACGAAAAGGTTCGCTTTGCAGTATCCGGCGATGGTCATATCGCTTTTCAAAGGTTCTGTCGCAAACCGGGTCTCTTTCTCCTGATCAGCCGGATAGATAACCTGTCCGTCCGTTGCGGGAGTATCAGAAAGTTTGTGAATTTCACTGTTCTCATTTTCCACATTTAAATATAATTTTCTGTATTCGGTTCTTGCAATCGGCCATTCATTTTCATCTTGCCAGTAGTAAGAACTGTAACCTGAACGTATCATCATGTGAATGGGTTTGAGCTGATCCAACTGTGTGTCTTCACCCTTCAGCCAGTGATCAAAGAATCTCTTATGTCTACTGAAGATGTGTTTTCCATACATCCAGTAATGTACGCCGACCTCAGACATAATATCCATATATTTATTCTCAATCGGTGTAGAAGAGTTGATGAAAATCTCACTGGTTCCTCTGGTATGGATGAATGCCTGTTCCAATGAGAGTGCGGTAAAATACGGAATCGAAATGTTCTCCGGATTTCCTTTCATAGCTATTTTTGAGTTTTCGTTAAATACCTCCGGTTCATCAAATTCATTTGCTGCAGCGACAACCGCCAGGTCATCACCCCGGAATTCTCCTTCACAGATTTTCGGGGTAAAGCCGAATTTATTCAGCAGACCGCCGAATCTACAGTAATCCCTCATGGGATCCATATCTCCGGCCAGCGGGATGAAGGCTTTCAGATGCGGTGGACATAAAGATGCTACATTAAAGGCGTTCATGGCATAGAAGGAACCGCCGTAAGTGCCTACATTTCCATTGGACCATTCCTGCGCGGCTGCCCACTCGATTGCGTCATAGTAATCTTCCGCCTCCGGGCGTCCGAACTGACAGTACTCACCGGGCGTTTTTCCCAGACCGCGGGAATCCGCGTGTATCACGACATATCCGTCCGGAACCCAGTCCATAACATTCGCGCGCTCAAAGGTTTCGCTGATGTGTGTCAGCATCGGGTTCGGCACGGAGCCTGACGGAGGGAGTCCGGGAACCGCCGGGGTCGGGTCTCCTGCAGTCAGAGACGCGATGTGGAAGCTGATGTAATCTGTTTCTTCCGTGATGCCGCGGAAATATTCATCCTCCAACCGCGCGTGAAGCTCGGTTTCTTCCTCCGAGGTCTCCTTGCCTACCCAAAATGCTTTACCATACCCTCCGAAACTGATAATAACGGGATAATGTCCCTCTTTTTCCGGTTTAAAAATGTCCGCAAAAACATAGCCGCCGTCCCGCATCGGAATTTTGACGTCTGTTTCTTTGATGATGCCGTAAATGGCGCGTCTCAGATAGTTTCTTGCTTTCGCGGGCGAAGCCAGCGTGCTGCCCAGTTCTGCCATAATCTTTTTCACGATCTCGTCTTCTGTGAAGAAATTTTCCGGCTGATTTAAATACAGTGTTTTCCTGTATTGATGGCATACATCACGCACTTTATCTGTGATGTGGATGCCCTGTTCAATCTGATCTTCGGGGTTCAGGCTCAAGAGCAGCCGCGCCATATTGGTTACTTTTCGGTTGATGATTTTGTCCGGGTTCCCCGCAACCTCAATGGATAAATCAGCAGGCGTCAGCTTCGGCATGGCCAGAGAGGAGCCGAGAATGAAACCACCGATAGAAAAGGTAACTGTCTCGCCTTCCTGATAGCGAAACGTACCGATTTCGTCCGTCCGTCCGGACTGTGTCTGTGTTTCGTAGTCCAATCCACAGATTGGAGTAATTAAAAATCTTCCGGTTGCCATATGTTTTTCCTCCGTTTCTGATGAAAGTATCTTATAAAAATGTTCTTACATCTCGAATCCTGATAGATATATTTTATTTTTTTCTGAAGATTTTTTCATCAGAATATGATACAATATTATGACACAGAAAATTGTACAAACATACAAACGATTTGTTCAGAAATGCCTACCTCTCTTGCACCAGGTTATACGAATATACAGGGTCAGACCCCGGAAAAAAAGTATAAACTTTTCCAGATTATAATTTATATAATTTTAAGAAAGTTTATAAATTCTTACCGGGGTCTGACCCCAATTTTACTCCGGCCTGATATGAAACCCGAAGGAGAAATGTGTCGCGTTCAGCTGATACTTCCGATCCAGCTGCGGTCCGCAGCTGCCGGAACCGATCCCGCTCTGCCGGTAGTCAAGGCAGAGGATCGTATGACCGGATTTCTCCAGCTCATAGTTGTGAGCTTTTTTCGTCAGCTCCTCCGCCGTATACTCGGAGAGGTTGAAGGAAAACGGCGTCTCGTTGTAGACGCAGAGGCGGTGCGTCCGGTCGGCCACCGTCACATACTCGCAATTGTAATGGCTTCCGTTCTCCTGCGGACGGATGTAGTCCTCATGCATCGCGGACACATGCGCGTCAAACTGACCGATCCAGCTCGCCTGATGTTTATCAATGTAACTCTCATACGGACCGTATCCGTAATACTCCACCCTGCACATATTCTTCGGCAGGCGCAGACGCAGTCCCAGTCGCGGCAGATAGGTCTCGATCAGCTCAAACCGGTCCTCTATGCCGTGCCTGTCCTTTTGCACGGTCGGATGGTTGAAATACATGGCGTATTTGCCGCGCATCACCGCGTCGCGCTCCACCTCAAACTGCGCATGGATCGTCCCGTCCGGGCGGATGGTCCAGGTAATCTCAAAGTCGAGGAACTTCTGCCGGTACACGGGCGCCATTGCGGATTTTGTGACGATCTGAAGGCTGCCGTCCGGAAGCGACGAGAATTCACTGCCGTATGTCCTCGTCTGCATGCAGTCATAACCGGCCTTGTACCACTCCGTCTTGATCACACGGTCGTTGTCCGTCGGCGCGCGCCAGATATTCAGCTCCATCGGTTCATCCAGAAAGCTGTGGTTTTTGTATACGATCCTGCCGATTACTCCCGTCAGCTTATTATATGTGTAGGAAAACTCCTCCCCGTCAATATAGACATAGCGGTCATCCTCATGGTAACGCACCGCCTGACGGTCCGTCGTCTCGGAAGCGAGGAACCCGGACAGTTTCTTTGTCGGCGCGTCGTTGAAGAATATCTGGTCAAAGCCGCGCTCCAGCCCCTCCTCGCGGAACGCATCCGCCTTTCGCTGGTGTGAGCAGATCATCACATAGGATTTGCCCTCCTGCTGCGGTATTTCAATGGGAAGCGTCACGGTCTTTTTCGTTCTCGGAGCCACGTCCAGGACAGCCTCATCCCGCACCTCACCCGAGGAGATCCGGTCGCCGTCGCAGTACACCGACCAGGTCAGATAGACTGCGTCCTTCAGGTTCAGGAAATCAAAATTATTCTGCAGGATATATCTGCCGGCCGCGATGTCCTCCGCCTTCACGCGCACCGGTCGATGTACATTCTTATACTCCTTCAGCCCGGTCGTCGGCGTGCGGTCCGGATAGACGAGTCCGTCCATACAGAAGTTGCCGTCATGGGGAAACTCGCCGGAATCCCCGCCGTAGTAGAACTTCCGATGTCCGTCATTCGTCGTGCCCATGTAAACGCCGTGGTCGCACCACTCCCAGACAAAACCGCCGACAAAGGAATCATACATCTCCTCCAGCTCGTAGTAATCCTCGATATCTCCGGGGCCGTTGCCCATGGCATGGATGAATTCGCACTGGATAAACGGTTTATCCGGTTTATTCTGCAGATAAGCATGCATCTCAGGTATGGTCGCGTACATGCGGCTGCGCAGATCGATGTTCGAGTAATCATTTTTGCCGCCGATCGGATTACGCGGGCGGTGCAGGGATCCCTCATAGTGTGTCAGCCGGGTGGAATCAAAGGACTTCGTCCATGCCAGGGCGTTCTCCAGCGTACAGCCGTACCCGGACTCATTTCCCATGGACCAGATCAACACGCAGGGACGGTTCTTGTCGCGGAGCACGCATTTCTGCACACGGTCCAGAATAGGCTGTTTCCAGTCCGGATTATCGCAGATAAACGGCGGGAACGGGTGCTCGGTCTTCTCCTCAAAAATATTCACATTATAAAGGTCCACCACGCCGTGCACTTCCAGATCGGTCTCGTCGATCACATAGAAGCCGTACTCATCGCAGAGCTCATAGAACTCCGGCGCGTTGGGATAATGGCTGGTGCGGATGGCATTGAAATTGTGCTGTTTCATAAGCGCCATGTCTTTTTTGACATGGTGCATCGTCACCGCCGATCCGACAAACGGATTGCTGTCGTGACGGTTCGTACCGCGGAAACGGATCTTCTCGCCGTTCAGATAGACAACCGTGTCGCATATTTTAATCTCACGGAAGCCGACGCGGTCGCGGATCACCTCTCCCTCCGTGGACAGCACCAGCGTGTACAGATAAGGCGCTTCCGCGTTCCAGAGCGTTACATCCGACACGGAAAAGGAAATCTCCGAACCGTCCGCGCATCCCTCCGCCACCGTGCAGCCGCACGCGGTCATCAGCTTATAAGAAACCGGGATTTCTCCGTCTGCAAATGTCAAACTGATTTTTACATCGGCGTCCCGGTAGTTATTTTTCAGTGTCGTCGTCGTAAAATAATCCCGGATATAATTTTCCGGCCGCGCCAGAATGTAGACGTCGCGGAAAATACCGGAATTGCGGAACTTATCCTGATCCTCGAGGTAGCTGCCATCACACCACTGGAGCACCAGAACTGCCAGCGTATTCTCCCCCTCGCGCAGCTGATCCGTAATATCAAACTCCCCGGTCGAGTGGGAAACCTGATGGTATCCGATAAACGCGCCGTTCAGCCACACATAATAACAGGAATCCACGCCCTCAAAATTCAGATGATATGTGGCGGTTCCCTCCGCCTTATGATAGTCAAACATCCTCACATAAGCGCCGCACGGATTCTCATGAGGCACATACGGCGGGTCAAAGGGAAACGGATAGCGGGTGTTCGTGTACTGGTGCAGCCCGTAGCCGTGATCCTGCCAGTTCGACGGAACCGGAATCGTGTCAAACTCGTCCGTACAGTAGCCCTCCTCATAGAATATCTCCTGACAGTCATAGATGCTGCTGAAATACAAAAATTTCCAGTCTCCGTTCAGAAGATAAAACCGATCCGTCTCGCGCCGTTTCCGCCAGGTCATGTCCTGATCGGGAGAAGTCGGGATGTAGTAAGCGCGAACCGGCTCCGAGTTCACATTCAGTGTGGTAATATCCTCATAATACCTGGGTATGATCATGGGTACCTCCTCCTTTTTCGTTTTAATGTTTTTGTACCGATTAAGCCATAGATTGAAACCTTTTTTCATCTGTTCCGCTGTCCGGAACACAGGTAAATTCCGGAAACGACTGATTGATTGTAAGAAACTGTCGTGAAATAATATATACAGGTTGTGCTGAATGATGTACATATTATTTTGCGGTAGTTCCCAAGTATAATAGCCCCTCTCAAAGCGGATTACAAGACGCCGGAAAAAGAAAGATTTCAATCGCTAACATCGCAGTCGAATATGCGCATTTCAAAGAACCCGCAAAAGATTTGCGCTCCGGCGGAGCAGATTGTCTCTTTTCAGATACCTCCCCCCGAAAAGCACAAGTTTCTATTGAATTTTAAAACCCGCTGGGCTATGATAGAAACGATAATGAAACATTGATAAGTAAACATAAATCATAGATTCTCACACCATGACTAACGTACTCCCGGGACTTCATCATTTCAAGGACGATTCATTCGTACCCGGTCGAGTACAAAAGCGAGAAGAGGAGGTATTCATGAGACATCTGATCAGTCCTCTGGATTTTTCCGTCGAAGAACTGGACCAGCTTCTTCATCTGGCCAATGATATCGAGGAAAATCCGGAAAAATACGCGCACGCCTGTGACGGGAAAACGCTTGCCACATGCTTTTATGAGCCGAGCACCCGGACCCGCCTGAGCTTCGAGGCCGCCATGCTGAACCTCGGCGGACGCGTGCTCGGGTTTGCCGACGAGGCGAATTCTTCCGCGTCCAAGGGGGAAAGTGTAGCCGACACCATGCGCGTCATCTCCTGTTACGCGGATATCTGCGCCATGCGCCATCCGAAGGAGGGCGCCCCATTAGTAGCCTCTGAGAAATCCGCCATCCCCGTCATCAACGCCGGAGACGGCGGTCATCAGCATCCCACCCAGACCCTGACTGACCTTCTGACAATCTACAGTCTGAAGGGCAGACTTGATAACCTGACCATCGGCCTCTGCGGCGACCTGAAGTTCGGCCGTACCGTCCACTCCCTGATCCATGCGCTGATCCGTTATCCGAATATCCGGTTCGTGCTGATCTCCCCGGAGGAGCTGCGCGTTCCCAGCAACCTCCACGACGAAGTTCTGGTTCGAAATAACATCCCGTTCCGGGAGACCGTTCGTCTGGAGGACGCCATCCCCGAGCTGGACATTCTGTACATGACGAGAGTGCAGAGAGAACGTTTCTTCAATGAGGAAGATTACATCCGCATGAAGGATTTTTATATCCTGAACAAGGCGAAGATGGATCTGGCTCCGGAGGACATGCTGGTACTCCACCCCCTTCCGCGCGTGAACGAGATCTCCGTCGAGGTGGACGACGACCCGCGGGCCGTTTACTTCAGGCAGGCGCAGTACGGCGTATATGTCCGCATGGCGCTGATTCTCACCCTGCTGGAGCTTGTGTAACCGCTGTATAAACTCCTGTGCGCTGTTGCCGCAGCGCGCCAACATCTATGAAAATCGATGACAGCTCCGCATAAGTTCGATTACGGAAATCAGAGATTTCCTGTCTCACTTATCCGCTCTGCGGGCTCCCGTCATCGCCGGAGGTATAAAATGTTAAACGTAGGCGCGATCAGAGAAGGCTATGTGCTCGACCACATCAAGGCCGGCACAAGCCTCTCCATCTATCATTATATGAAACTGGACGAGCTGGACTGCACCGTGGCCATGATCATGAACGCCCGCAGCAATAAAATGGGGAAAAAGGACATCCTGAAAATCGAATGCGATCCGTCGCTCATCGACCTGGACATTCTCGGCTTCATTGACCACAACATCACGGTGAACATTGTCCGCGATCAGGAGATTGTCGAAAAAAAGGTTCTTGAGCTGCCGAAACAGATCAAAAATGTCATCCGCTGCAAGAATCCCCGGTGTATTTCCTCCATTGAGCAGGAACTGGATCAGGTGTTCTATCTGACCGATCCTGACAAGGAAGTCTACCGGTGCAAATACTGCGAGACAAAGTACAAGAAAAATTAAAGCCTGAGCTTCTTCACCAGTCGTTTTATAGTATCTGTCGTGATATCCACTTCCTCCCGCGTATTCTCCGGCCCCAGCGTGATGCGGACAGCGCTTTGCGCTTCCTCCAGAGAATTGCCGATGGCGAGCTGTACGTGGGAGGGTTCGTCGCTGCCGGCGGAGCAGGCGGAAGCGGCAGAGACACAGATTCCTTCCATATCCAGCAGCGCTACCAGTGCGCCTCCGTTGACACCGCTGATACTGACGTTGATATTATTCGGCAGCCGCTGATGCGTGGAGCCGTTTATCTTTATCTTTGGTATCTCTGTCAGGAGACGTTTCATAAAGTAATTACGCAGTTGTGTCTCCCGATACATTTTTTCACGCAGCATCCGATGCGACATCCATGCCGCCATCCCCATGCCGACAATGCCCGGGACATTCTCGGTTCCCGCCCGCATTTTCTTTTCCTGG
Source organism: Clostridiales bacterium (assembly GCA_021201535.1). Taxonomy (GTDB): domain Bacteria; phylum Bacillota; class Clostridia; order Lachnospirales; family Lachnospiraceae; genus Eubacterium_I. The sequence goes on from JAJQEU010000088.1 coordinate 39,735, forward strand.
GATCCGCCACGCAGCAGAGGCTTCAAATCAATTCCCTCTCCCGCATACAGAAAACCGACGCCTTTGGGTCCGTTCAGCTTATGGCCGCTGACTGACATCAGATCGATGCCCAGCCGCTTCGGATCCAGCGGCAGCTGTCCGTAAACCTGCACAGCGTCGCTGTGAAATAAAATGCCGTTCTGTCCGGCAATCCTCGCCGCCTCCGCTACGGGCTGAATCGTTCCGATTTCATTATTCGCATACATCACGGAGATCAGTACGGTCTCCGGGCAGACAGCCCGCTCCAGCGCCCTTAAATCCACGATTCCGCCCCTGTCAACCGGAAGATAGGTGACACGCGCCCCCTCCCGTTCCAGAGCTTCACAGGTGCGCAATACCGCCGGATGCTCGATCGACGTAGTTATAATATGGGGCTGGCGGATGTTCCTTTCACTTTTCTGATTCCGGCTGCCGCTATTTCGAATGGTGTCCTGACATTGCCCGCTTCGTTCCGTATCTTTACGTTTGCATTTTCTTCCCGCTTCACTTACCGCATATCGAAGAGCCCAGTTATCTGACTCTGTTCCCCCCCGAAGTAAAATAAATTGTTTCCGGTTCCACAGAAAGAGTGGCAGCGATCATTTTTCTCGCCTGTTCGACAGCCTGTTTGCTCTCCTCCCCCAGCTCATAGGCGGAGGACGGGTTTCCGAAACTGGCGCTGTAGTACGGCAGCATTGCCTCCAGCACCTCCGGAAAGGGTCTGGTCGTCGCCGCATGGTCAAAATATATAGTCTGTCTCATCAGAGTTTCCTTTAAACTTTCAGTTCTCACCGAATTTTCCGCACATAGACTGTAATACCAGAGTTTTACTGTTCATGATTTACCATCTGTATGTGTGATTCAAGGATACATTCATGTTCGCTTATGCATGCAGAAATTGCCTGTACCTGATTTTATAACAGTATGCTCGCGGTATCATTATCCTCACACGGAGAACAAATCCTTGAAAAAAAAGATATTTTCCAACAGCAGTCTGATTTCCGGCACCCTGATCCTGACGGTCACGGGAATCATCAGCAGATGTATCGGTTTCTATTATAAGATATTCCTCTCCAGAGAAATTGGTGCGGATGGACTCGGAATGTATCAGCTGATCTTTCCGATCTTCGCGCTGTTCCTCGCCGTGTCCTCCGCCGGCATCCAGACCGCAGTCTCCCGCTTCTGCGCCTCCTGCCGGTCAGACCGGGAAGCAAACGGCTATCTGGTTGCCGGATTATCCGTAACTCTCACACTTTCCATCCTCTGCATGCTCCTGATCCGCGGAAACGCGGACTGGTTCTGTCAGATTATGATGGAGGGCATGGACGCCGCGGATCTGCTGCGCATCATGACATGGGCCATCCCTTTCGCCTCGGTGCATTCCTGCATCAGCGGTTATTACTTCGGAAGAAAAAAAGCCATGGTTCCGGCCTTTTCCCAGATTTTTGAACAGACGATCCGTGTCGGAAGCGTATGGATGCTCATGCAGATTGCGTCAGCGCAGGGACGGACGCCATCCGTCTCTGACGCAGTATGGGGAATCCTCATTGGAGAGGTCGGCGCCGTGCTTTACTGCGTAACCGCTGTCTGTTTTTCCGGCATGCGGGACAATCACCGCCTGCTGCAGGGTTCGAAACCAAAACCGGGGAGACGATCTCCATATGGAAAACACACACAGACAATACAGAAAGCAACAGAAACTGCCCGACAGCAAACAGAGAGCCTCAGCCTCAGACGAAGCCCACGCTCTCTGTTCAAATACTATAGAAATCTGCTGTCGCTGGCGATCCCGCTGACCGCAAACCGTCTGATCAGCAGTCTGTCCGCCAGCGCGGAATCCCTTCTGATTCCATACTCCCTGCGGCTCTTCGGATACACGGGTACAGACGCGCTGAGCGTCTACGGCATCCTGACCGGCATGGTCTTCTCCACCATCATGTTTCCGGCCGTGATAAGCAACTCCCTGTCCGTGATGCTGCTCCCCTCGATTTCCGGCGCCTGCGCGCAGGGAAATCTGTTCCTCATCCGCCGGGCCGTACAGAGAACCGTCGAGCTATGCATTATACTGGGGTTTCTATGCACGTTCGGATTTCTGCTTGGCGGAGGCTGGATCGGCAGTCACCTCTTCGGCAACACGCTCGCAGGCATCTATCTGGAAACCCTGTGCTGGATCTGCCCGTTCATCTTCCTCGGAAGCACGCTCGGAAGCGTCCTGCACGGATTGGGCAGAGCGGGCGCGACGCTGGCGATCAACCTCTTTGCATCCCTGATCCGCATCGCGTTCATCTGTCTCGGCGTCCCGGCCATCGGCCTGAAAGCCTGCCTCTGGGGCATGCTGGTCAGCCAGGTCTTCGCGGCCGTTGTTTCCCTGCTGTGTATCCGGAATACTGCCGGGTCATCGTCTGCGCCGCATTAAATCAGCATCGTCAGACTGATCCGCTTCTTTAACAGGTCCACGCTGAGCACCCTGACATCCACAATGTCGCCGACACTCACCACTTCCAGCGGATGCTTTACAAACTTCTGATCCGTAAGCTGCGAGATATGAACCAGTCCATCCTGGTGAACGCCAATGTCCACAAACGCACCGAAATCAATCACATTGCGAACCGTTCCCTTCAGCACCATACCTTCCTTTAAATCCTTCATTTCCAACACATCTGTGCGCAAAATCGGCTTCGGCATCTCATCGCGCGGATCCCGGCCCGGACGGCACAGTTCTTTCACAATGTCGCGCAGGGTCAGTTCACCGACTCCGATCTCCCCGGCAGTCTGTCCATAATCCCGGATCCGAATCTGCTTCACACTCTGCATGGAAAAACTCTGTTTTGTAAACCCAAGGCGATTCAGCAATCTCCCGGCCGCCTCATAGCTTTCCGGGTGAATGCTGGTCGCATCCAGCGGTTCCGTCCCTCCTGTAATGCGCATGAATCCCGCACACTGCTCGTAAGCCTTCGGCCCCAGCTTCGGCACCTTTAAAAGCTCCCTGCGGTTTTGAAACCGTCCGTTTGCCTCGCGGTATACAACAATGTTTCTGGCAATCGTTCTGGTAATACCGGACACATGCTCCATCAGGGCTGCAGACGCCGTATTCAGATCGACCCCGACACGGTTTACACAGTCTTCCACCACGCCATTCAGCGCTTCCCCGAGCTTTTTCTGATTCATGTCATGCTGGTACTGCCCCACGCCGATGGACTTCGGATCAATTTTAACCAGCTCCGCCAGCGGATCCTGCACGCGGCGGGCAATGGAAGCCGCACTTCGCTGTCCGACATCAAAGTGAGGAAACTCCTCCGTCGCCAGTTCACTCGCGGAATAAACCGAAGCGCCCGCTTCATTCGTGATCACATAGGAAACCTTCTGCGGGATCTCTTTTAAAATCCCGACAATTATCTGCTCCGATTCGCGGGAGGCTGTCCCATTCCCCACGGAAATCAGAGTGACACCGTACTTCTGTATCAACTTTTTCACCGTATCCTTGGCAGCCTGAATTTTAAACTCATTGGTCGGCGCGGTCGGATAGACGACAGCCGTGTCGAGCACCTTGCCCGTCGCGTCCACAACCGCGAGCTTGCAGCCCGTGCGGAAAGCCGGATCCCATCCAAGAACCACCTGTCCGGCAATCGGCGGCTGCATCAGAAGCTGCTCCAGATTTTTTCCGAAAACCGATATCGCTCCCTCCTGGGCTTTTTCGGTCAGTTCACTCCGGATTTCCCGTTCAACCGCCGGCCCGATCAAACGGCGGTATGCATCCAGTATAGTTGTTTTCAGCACCGGCGTCGTATACGGATTCTCCCGGACAATAATCCTTCGCTCCAGATATTGCAGAATACGCTCCTCCGGCGCTTCGATGCTGACATTCAGCAGCTTTTCTTTTTCTCCGCGGTTCAGAGCCAGGACGCGATGTCCGGCCACTCCCGAGAGACGTTCCGTATACTGATAATAGGTCTCATAAACAGACTGTACCTTTTCATCCTTCGCTTTGCTGACAATCAGCCCGTACCGCATCGTCATCTCCCGGATGCGAATACGATAATCCGCCTCATCCGAAATCCTTTCCGCCAGAATGTCGCAGGCGCCCGCAACGGCTTCCTCCACGGTATGTACCTCTTTTTCCTCAGAAAGAAAAGCTTCCGCCTCTTTCACCAGCGGTTGCTTTGCCATCTGCAGCATCATCAGATCTGCCAGCGGCTCCAGCCCCTTTTCTCTCGCAAGGGTCGCACGCGTACGGCGCTTCGGGCGATAAGGACGATACATATCCTCCACGATTACAAGCGTTGCCGCTTCCTCAATCTGTTTTTTCAACTCCGGATTCAGCTTTCCCTGCTTTTCAATCGCCGAGAGCACCTGCTCCTTTTTTTCTTCCAGATTTCGCAGATAGTTCAGACGTTCCATCAGTTTGCGAAGCACCTCATCATTCAGAGAACCGGTCGCCTCCTTGCGGTATCTGGCAATAAACGGAATTGTATTTCCTTCATCAATCAGTTTTATCGCGGCTTCAGCCTGTGCAGGACGAATCTCCAGCTCCTGCGCAAGTGTTTTCATAATATCCATATATAAATGACTCCTTAAACAATTCTGCTTTCAGCACGCTCAGTAAAACTCCCGGCTGCTGAGAGACATATTGCCATTGTACCTTCCTTTTTACCTGCTGTAAACTCAAAATTATGATTCAGTCATCATCGAAAAACCACTCATATCATAATTCCTTAAATTTTCATGGATACCTCTGTCGTCCGCATCCCCCATGAGCCGTTCCCTGCTGCGTCTGCAGGTCACCTGATCCTGATGGGCATTGGGACCGCCCACGCATCCGCCCTCGCAGGCCATGCCTTCGATAAAGTCTCCCGGAAGGCGGCCGATCTTCAGAAGCGTCAGCATTTTTTTACACTCGACGGCACCGTTGGCTCTGCACACCTTTACCTGAACCGTTTCTCCGGATTCCCTCATGCTCTGCAAAACCGCGTCACTCACCCCGCCGGCATTTGCAAACCGTTTTCCATAGACAGATGCCGTCTGTCCTTCACTGGCGCATGGCTGTAACTCTATATTTTTCGCACGCATGATCGCATGAATCTCACTGTAAGTCAGCACATAGTCCGCATTTCCCTCGATCTGCCGGTCTGTGATCTCAGATTTTTTTGCTGTGCAGGGACCGATAAACACCGTTACCGCATCCGGATCCATGGCTTTGATCATGCGGGAAACCGCGCACATCGGTGAGACCGTATCGGAGATACATTCTGCCAGCTGAGGATAATGCATCCTCACCAGATTCACGAACGCCGGGCAACAGGACGTCACCTTCTTTTCTCCCTCACGATACGCCTCACTCCATTCCTCCGCCTCGCTGGCCGCCGTCATATCCCCGCCCAACCCGACATCATAGAAATCAGTGAATCCCAGTTCTGTCATGGCCTGTTTCCAGCTCGCCATGGTAATATCCGCTCCATACTGACCCTCGGTAGCCGGCGCAGCCATGGCATATACACGTTTTCCGGTCTTTAAGGCATCGATCACCGGCACGATCGAGCTCTTCGTACCGATTGCACCGAACGGGCAGCTGTGGATGCACTGTCCGCAGCGGATACACTTGTCTTTATCGATCACAGACAGACCATACTCGTCGTAGGTAATCGCGTCAACCGGGCAGGCGAATTTACAGGGGCGCACCAGATGCGCAATCGCGTTATAGGGACACGCCTTCGCACACTGTCCGCACTCCTTACATTTGGAAGCCTCAATATGCGACCTGTATTTTCCCGGCGTGATTGCCTGAAACTTACATGCATGTATACATGCCTTCCCCATACAGTTCTGACAGTTTTCCGTCACCGTATAGCTGGAGATCGGGCAGTCCTCGCAGGCCGAGCTGATGACCTGTATGATATTTCCATCATCCTCCGATCCCGGCGCTTTCCCCTCCGCGAGACGGATGCGCTGTCGGATGATCTCACGCTCCCTGTAGATACAGCAGCGGAACTTCGGTGTCGGACCTGTGATCATTTCGTACGGAATCTGATCGCGCTTCTCCTCCAGTGTGCCCGCAAATGCAAGCTTCGCCACCTCATATAAGATATCATGTTTGATTTTGATTACATTCTCATCAGCAACCATCATCAGTCATCCCCTTCATATTGTTAATATTTTAACGTTTTGTTGTATACATTATAC
>JAJQEU010000084.1:0-1333 GCA_021201535.1 Clostridiales bacterium
TAAACAGGAACTGTTTATTGCAAAATGACGCCGGATATAGTATATTCTTTGTGTAACATAAATCCGGGAGAAACAACGGATCGCTCTTTAACCGCAAGGAGAGTCGAAAGATTTCAGCCATGTGTTTCGGAGCGATTGCATCGTTTGAAATCTTCCGTACATGTAAGAAAAGGGAGAGCTTTGTTATGAAAAAGAGGGGAAGTCGTTGGCTGGCATTTTTACTGGCTGTTGTTTTATCGGTGACAATGATTCCGATTTGCACGGTATCTGCAAAGGATTTTGAAAATGCTTCGGCATCGGAAAATGAAGCGTCAGAGTATAAGCCGGAAGCAGAACAGACAGATGAATTGGTGGAATTACAGTCGGATGACCGGGAGGCCGGGAATCTGATTCTTTATTCCGGTCATCTGCAGAGCTATGGAGATATGGCATCCGTGGCTGACTGGGCTGTATTGGGAACGACCGGACAGGCAAAACGTCTGGAGGCAATTCGGATTTCCAAAGGAGAAAATATTGCGGATGTGGATGGCAGTATTATGTATCGCGTGCATGTCCAGTCTTATGGCACGCAGGACTGGGTGGCTGATGGTGCGCTCGCAGGGACGACCGGACAGGCGAAACGGATTGAGGCTATTCAGATCAGATTGACCGGAGATTTATCAGAACAGTATGATATTTATTATGCTGTCCATGTTCAGAAATACGGATGGACGAAGTGGACCAGGGGACTGGCTGAGGGAGACAGCACAGATGGCAGTGCCGGATGGTGCGGTACCAACGGTCTGTCTCTCCGGGTAGAAGCCATCCGGATCGTTCTGGTGGAGAAGAATGGCACGGTGCCGACGAATGACGGGTCATGGTCTTATCTGACCGGATCGGATATGGGGAGCATTGTGTACAGTGGTCATCAGCAGACGTATGGAAATCTGACTGCGGTTTCCAATGGGACAACATTGGGAACGACCGGCGCAGCGAAACGTATGGAGGCAGTCAGTATATCTTTGTCGGGCGGAACCGTCAGCGGAAGTGTGCAGTACCGGGTTCATGTGCAGAAAGAAGGATGGCAGAACTGGGTGTCGGATGGTTCTCTGGCCGGGACAACGGGGCTTTCCAGGCGTTTGGAAGCGATTGAAATCAGGCTGAGCGGTGATATAGCAAACTATTGTGATGTGTGGTACCGCGTTCATGTAGAGCAATATGGCTGGCTGGGATGGGCGAAGAACGGTCAGACGGCCGGGACAACGGGGATTTCTTACAGGATAGAGGCGATTGAAATTCGTCTGGTTCCAAAGGCAGGTACAGCGCCGGGCGCAAACAGTGGTTATTATAAAGA
>JAJQEU010000084.1:1433-11956 GCA_021201535.1 Clostridiales bacterium
GACGGTCCATCTCAATACACTTCAATTATCCTGGATACACTGGAAAAATATGGAGGCAAAGCGACATTTTTTGTGGTGGGAGAACGTGTCGGTGCCTATAGCAGCATCGTGAAGCGGGAGTACAGTCTGGGCTGTCAGATCGGAAATCATACATATAATCACACGATATTAACGAGTGTGAGTACAGCTGTGATCCAAAATCAGATCAATGCTACAAATACTGCTGTAAAAAATGTTACGGGTGTTTCGCCGACCGTTATGAGGCCGCCGGGGGGATCATATAATTCCACGGTAAAAAGTACAGTCGGAATGCCGATCATCTTATGGTCGATTGACACGCTTGACTGGAAGACCAGAAATTCGGCATCTACGGTCAGCTCGGTTTTAAATCATGTGCAGGACGGGGATATTGTTCTGATGCATGATTTATACAGTGCTACGGCTACCGCATCTCTGACGATTATCCCGGGCCTGATCAGCAGAGGATATCAGTTGGTTACTGTGGAAGAAATGGCACTCTTGCGTGGCGGTATGTCAAACGGAGTAGTATATAGCGCTTTTCGCTGATTGAAATAAAAGAAACCGCTACACGAATGCGGCGGACCGATGTGTTTCAGATAAATAAGAGGCTGCCGCACGGATCTTCTCGTGTGGCAGCCTCTTTAAAGAATTTACAGATTGACATTTTTATGCGGTTTATTGTCGTACTTATGTTTCCAGGTGCCGTCCGGCTGCCGGACGGTTGTCAGATCGTACTGCACATTTTCCCATGGATCCGGTACGTCCTTCCACAGGCGGTACAGCGGCGGTAAAAAATCCTTCAGTCTGCCGGATTCATACTGCATATGGGACGCTAGAGGAATCTCATCCTGATGGGCGATTACGAAATCAACGCCTTCTTTTGATGTGACCACTATGGATCGCCAGTACATGCCGCCTTCCACGTCCTGATACATGTGGATCAGCAGGGTATCAGCCGGGCCCAGATGTGTCGCACCCATCCAGCAGTGTTCATAACATTCCGTAAACGGATATTTTGTGATGCTTTGTCTGGTTATGACAATCGGGTGCTCCAGATCAAATTCGTAAGCTCTTTCCACAGAACCCTCATAACCGACCTCGCAGGGCGGTACGATCCAGTCAAACCCATAGTGCTCGCCGGGCGCCCAGGCGTGATAGCCTTTTTCCATATTAGCCAGCCACCAGTCCATCATCTTTGCGTTGACATCCGGGATGAATTCCGTGACATCACTGAAGATTATTTTTTCCGGATCCGCAAACTTCGGATGAAACTCCAGAGCCGCCTCCGTTGTGATGACTTCTGCCTTATCAAAGGGTACCCGTTCGTATTTTTCAATCGGTTCCCCGGGCTGATAGATATGTCTCTGCCCGCCGTTAAACATGACTTTTTCCATATGTGACCTCACTTTCTCACCTGCTGCATGCCGATGCTGACATTTCTTATGTTTTTTATATGTATCATATTATATCTTATCAGCTGCTCGGAAAGCCAACAAAAAAAATAAAGCCTGTTACAATAGAGTCGTTGTGACTAACTTTGATCATATTTTTTTAATTTATCCTGCAGAATAGTTTGCAGAGTGCGGGCTTTTACGTCAATCTCTTCGGATTTCCAGAAGAGTGTGATGCAGGAGGAGAGTGTTCCGACATCTATTTTTCTGGAGATCAGACAATCGTTTTTGCGGTCAAACAGGGTCTCGTATGTAATGGCTGCGCAGCGTGCCGCAATCAGATTGATTTCAAGCTCTCTTCTGGATTCATAGATACAGTATCTGACAGGTGCTTCCATACCGTTAAGGCGAAAAACTGATTTCATTTTCTGCTCAAAATCCAGAGAGCTGTCACCTCTTAAAATTCCCAGCGGGACATCTTTTATATCGTTCAGTGAAAGATCAGCTTTTTTTGCCAGCGGATGCGATTCCGAGAGGTAGATACATACGTTCAGCCTTTTTTCATGGAGAGGCAGGCTTTTAAGCATGGAGTTTCCCTGAAACTCGCTGCCATATGCGATTGCCATGTCCAGGGCATCAATCTGAAACTGTTCCAGAATCTTTCCGGGAGACATGATTTCGAGACTGACAGATAAATGATGATACTTTTCTTCAAACACAGAAAACGCTGTCATGATATCCGCGCTGCATGTCCCCATGTCCTCCAATCCGATTCTGAGACGACCGCTTTTTCTGGTATGGAAATCCTTGGCCTGGTCTACGGAGATACGAAATTTTTCCATAAGCTCGTGCCAGGTTCCGAAAAGAATATCGCCCTCTTTTGTGAGAGAAACTCCTCTGTTTCCTCTGATCAGCAAATCGAAACCCAGTTCATTTTCCAGCGCGCGCAGCTGGGTGCTCGCCGCCTGCTGTGTGATAAACAGATTTTTTGCTGCTTTTGAAATGTTGCCTGTTTTCGCGGTTTCTACAAAACATTCGATTTGATTGATGGTCATGTCAGCATTCTCCTTTCCCAAGAGCAGAGATAACCGTATCAGGTGTAACCGAAATTCTTCCTCACTCAGATTTGTAATCTGTATTGTGGTTTATATTCTAAAATGTTTGTTTGACTTTTGCAAGACGCGGGCGTATAATGGAAAAAACAACTGAAGTCATTCATCTGACCATAAGGAATGAGACCTGAAGGGGAAGACAAGTGATCGTGGCAGAAAGTAACTGCTTTTACTATTTGGTGTTGACTGTGCAATAGACATGTCCGCTTATGTGAAAGCAACAGCTATGTTACCCTTGTACCCGTTTTTGGGCGCAGGGGCTTTTTTTGTAATAGGAGGCGCGAATATGGGATTAAACAGCACACCGTCCGCCAACCGGATTCATATCGGTTTTTTCGGACGAAGGAATGCCGGAAAGTCCAGCGTGGTGAATGCCGTGACCGGGCAGGATCTGGCGGTCGTATCGGAGATGAAAGGAACGACGACTGACCCGGTATACAAATCCATGGAGCTTTTGCCCATGGGACCGGTAGTGATCATTGACACACCGGGGTTTGACGACGAGGGGAGTCTGGGTGAGCTCCGCGTTAAAAAGACCAGACAGGTTCTGAACAAAACGGATGTGGCTGTTCTGATCGTGGATGCGGCGGAGGGAAAGCAAAGATGTGATGAGGAACTGGTATCCCTTTTTACCGAAAAAGAAATCCCATATGTGGTGGTTTATAATAAGCTGGATCTGATTGACGGGCATCCGGAACCGGCTGCTAATGAGATTTATGTGAGCGCTCTTCACAGAGAAGGTATCTACGAGTTGAAGGAACTGATTGGCAGATCTGTGGTGATGGATGATGAGCGCCTGCGGATCGTCGGCGATCTGATTTCCCCGGACGATTTTGTCGTTCTGGTCGTCCCCATCGATTCCGCAGCGCCGAAGGGCAGGCTGATTTTGCCGCAGCAGCAGACGATCCGTGATGTTCTGGAGGCGGACGCGACAGCGCTGGTCGTGAAGGAAAACGGTTTGGCAGAGACGCTTCGAAATGCCGGTAAAAAACCTTCGATCGTGATTACGGACAGTCAGGCATTTGAGGAGGTGGCGCGTGTTGTACCCGATGATATTTTGCTGACATCATTTTCTATTCTGATGGCGAGATATAAGGGATTTCTGAACACGGCCGTGGATTGTGTCCGCACGGTTGATGAACTGCAGGACGGCGATGTGGTTCTGATTTCCGAGGGCTGTACTCATCACCGGCAGTGTGATGATATCGGCACGGTGAAGCTCCCGCGATGGCTGCGGCAGTATACCGGAAAGGATATCCGTTTTGAGACGACCTCCGGCACGGAGTTTCCGGACGATGTGACCGGATATAAGATGGTGATCCACTGCGGCGGATGTATGCTGAACGAGCGCGAGATGAAATACCGCATGAAATGTTCGCTCGACCAGGGCGTGCCGTTTACGAATTACGGGGTTATGATCGCGTACCTGAAAGGCATTTTAAAAAGAAGCGTAGAGGTGTTTCCGTATTTGTATGAGAAGCTGTAGGTAATGATTTGATGAGATATGTTCTGATCGGTGCGGGGACGCTGCTTATGGTTTTGTAAATGGTTTGTCTGGCGTTTTAGCGTAAAATGGCAAAATCCTAACTCCGTTTTTTCTTGAGAGAGACACTGTGAAAGAATATAGATTTTTTCATTACTATTTGTGCCGCCGGCTTGTGGCGGAATGGAGATCAGTGTGAAAGAAGTCTTTCATTGCTATTTGTGCCGCCAGCCAAAGGGCGGCGGAATGGAGATTATCATGAAAAAAATAGCAGTATACGGAAAGGGCGGCATCGGGAAATCCACCATCGTCTCTAACATGGCGGTCGCTCTGTCACAGCAGGGTTACCGGGTGATGCAGATCGGCTGTGATCCGAAGGCGGATTCCACCATCACTCTGCGCCATGGAGAGCCGCTGCCGACTGTGCTGGAGACTTTCCGGCAGAAGAAAAATGATTTTTCGGCGGAGGAGATTGTACGGATCGGTTACGCAGGGGTGATCTGCGTGGAGGCCGGCGGGCCGGTTCCCGGTATGGGATGCGCGGGCAGGGGGATCATTACCGCACTGGAAAAGGTTGAGGCGAAGGGCATTTATGAGAAATACTGTCCGGATATAGTGTTTTATGACGTACTGGGCGATGTGGTCTGCGGCGGATTTTCCATGCCGATGCGGAGCGGTTATGCTGATGAAGTATATATCGTTACATCCGGCGAGAATATGTCCATCTACGCGGCGGCGAATATCGCGACCGCGATTCAGAATTTCAGGGGGCGCGGCTATGCCTCGCTTGGCGGCGTTATCTTAAACCGGCGCAATGTAAAGCGCGAGACAGAAAAGGTTCTGGAATTGTGCGTTGATTTTCAGACAGGAATTACAGGCATCATCAAGTTTTCTGAGCTGATTCAGGATGCGGACGAGAGGAAGCTTACCCTGATGGAGGCGTATCCGGACAGTGATATGGCGGAGAGTTTTCGACGTCTGGTGCAGCGCGTCATAATTAATTGAATTTTAGGCGCTATTCAGGATAGTACTTTACACTTGTTGCGAAGTACGTATGATGACGCCAATTACGAATTTTCTGCAAAAGCGATGTGATGCATACCATGTGTCCGCAAATTTATCAAATGTTTATAAAAATTTTATGAATAATTCCCGGGGTCTGACCCCATTTAAGGAGGACAGCGAATTGCTGAAACGGGTTGGCGAGACAGAGAAGCAGAAAAATGTGAAGACGACAATCGCGGATGCTCAGTTTCCGGCTCCTTTCCATGAAGGGCTGGAGTACAGTTCGCCTGCACGCGGCACATGGAATATCGTTCACACCGGCATGCTGATTCCGGAGTCACACCAGATTTTTGTCTGCGCGCTCGGCTGTCTGCGCGGGGTTGTCCTGACCGCGGCGGAGATGAACGCGCTTGACCGCTATTCTTCCATACAGATTCGGGAGGAGAATGTCCTGGACGGCGGGATGGAGGAACTGATGATCGAGGGTGTTTCGGATATCATCCGGAAGCTCCGCTATCAGCCGAAGGCGATCCTGCTGTTTATCAGCTGTCAGCATTTTTTTCTCGCCTATGACCAGGAACTGGTGTTTTCCGTCCTGAGGGAGCGTTTTCCGGAAATTCATTTTACTGACTGTTATATGATTCCGACGCTTCGCAAGAGCGGGCTGACGCCGGATCAGAAGATGCGGATTCAGATGTACAGCATGTGGGAACCGCAGCCGTTTGAACTGAAACGGGTGAATCTGATCGGAAGCAACCTGCAGACGTCCCATTCTTCAGAGCTGGTTCGCATGGTGGAGGATGCCGGTTATGAATTCTGGGATCTGTACCGCTGCAGGAATTTTGAGGATTATCTGGGAATGGCAAAAGCTCCTCTGAATCTGGTCTATGAACCGGCGGCGCTGATGGCCGCGGAGGATCTGAAAAAAAGGCTGGGGCAGGAGTATATCTATCTTTCTTTCAGCTATGATTTTGGGGAACTGGAACAGAATTATAACAGGCTGGCAGAAAAGCTTCATATCCCCAGACCGGATTTTACGGCGGATCAGGAACGGGCGCTCCGTGCGATCTCGCATGCGAAGAATCTGATCGGCGATACGCCGATTGCGGTTGACTATACATTTACGTTTCGTATTCTGAGTTTTGCGAGACTTCTTCTGGAATACGGATTTCATGTAGCAGAGATTTACGCAGACGCATTTTTGCCTGAGGATCGGGGGGATTTTGAGTGGATCCGGGAGAAATATCAGGGGATCGTGATATCATCCACCAACCGACCGGCGATGCGGTTCCTGCACGGTTCCGAAAATCGCTGTGGTACCGACCGGGAATGTCCGGAAACGCAGAGCACAAAAACGGAACCGGGCGCAGGAAGAGAACTGTCTGTGGAGCGGGAACAGAAAGCGGTTCATGCAAAGGCCGCAGGAAAGGCTGCGCCGAAGGTTCTGGCGATCGGTCAGAAAGCCGCATATTTTGCCGCAACCGATTACTTTGTCAATGTGGCGGAGAGCGGCGGATACTATGGTTTTGACGGGATTGTGCAGATTATGGGATTGATGGAAGACGCGTTTTTACATAAAAAAGACAGACAGACGGTGATTCAGAGAAAGGGATACGGGTGCGAGAGCTGCTTATGAGACAGGTGACAGGACTGACTTCGACCTATTCATCCGATGAGTTCGGTATCTGTTCTGCTCTTTATGAGCTGGGCGGGATGGTGGTCATGCATGACGCTTCCGGGTGCAATTCGACCTATACGACACATGATGAGCCGCGCTGGTATGATATGGACAGCATGATTTATATATCAGCCATTTCTGAGACGGAGGCTATTCTTGGCGACGATGACAAGCTGATCGATGACCTGATTGAGACGGCGCAGGAACTGCATCCGAAGTTTATCGCGCTGGTCGGAGCGCCGATTCCCTATATGATCGGCACAGATCTGGATGCGATCGCGGCGATTGTCAGCCGGAGAACGGGAATCCGCTGTTTTGCCTTTGCCGCAAATGGCATGCGTGATTATACCGTGGGCGTTTCGATGGCGCTTGAACGGATTGTGAGAGAATATGCGGTCAGGGAACCGGAAATTCATTCTGCTCAGATATACAGACAATCGTACAGACAACCGGGTTGGAAGTTGAATCGGGCTGAAAAAGTACATGGGAGCAGGGATTCAGAGGAAGCCATTGGCATAAAAGAAGAAAAAAAGACGGCTGTCAGAGATGACGGATGTGTGGTAAACATTATCGGCGCAACGCCGCTTGATTTTTCTCTGAACGGCAGTGTCGCCTCCATACAGAGGTGGATCACGGATCGCGGAATGACAAACGGTGTCTGTCTGTCCATGGGCTGTTCGCTGGAGGAGGTCAGGATGGCCGGACAGGCGCAGGTGAATCTGGTGGTGTCCGCCGGCGGACTCGCGGCCGCTAAGACACTGCGGGAGCGATTCGGGACACCTTATGTGGCGGGGGTTCCGGTTGGAGAGAGGTTTTCCGGCTGTTTTGAAGATATTATCAGGGATGCGGTCCTGTCTTCAGACAATCGCCTTGCATATACCTGCACGGCATTCCGAAGAAAGAAAATGTCGGTTCCGACAGTGAACCGGGGAGACATTCCGTGGAAATCAGAAACAGCGTCCGCAGCGGAATCGGAACATATGCCGGATACGGAAAAACCGCTGGCTATCATCGGTGAAGCCGTGCGCTCTGCGTCTCTGGCGGCTGCCATCGAGATGGAGTACGGCGTAAAGGCGCATGTACTTTGTCCGCTGGATATCGGGAAGGAACTGCTTCGGCCGGGCGATATTTACACACCGGAGGAGGACGACCTGATGCGGCTGCTCGGAAGCTATACCGGAGTGATCGCGGATCCGCTGTATCAACCGCTTGTCCGCGGCGGGCAGAGGTTTTATCCGCTGCCGCACGAGGCGTTTTCCGGACGTATCTATGACAGTGTGAATCCGAATCTGATTGCGGTCAGACTGATACAGTAAACTCACATGCGCTGCTGTCGCAGCGCGCCAACATCTATGAAAGTCGATTGCTCCGTGCTTCGCACTCCCGCAATCGCCGCCGGTATTCGCAATCCGGGCTATCGCCCTACTTGCTCATACCGTCTTGGTCGTCGAATATCCAGTCATCTGTGCAAGCAAGCTTGCCCATCTGACTGTCTATTCACGACACTTTCATAATATGTGAATCGGGAAGATTTTTGCGTGAATCCTGATCTGATCGCGGTCAGACTGGCACAGGACACTTCCTAAAAGAAGACGCGTATCAGAACAGCAGTTACGCACAGAAAACTCTCATGGAGGAACAGAACAGTATGCTGAAGTTAGCGATATACGGAAAAGGCGGAATCGGAAAATCGACCACGACGGCGAACCTCGCGGCGGCTTTTTCGGTTCTCGGGAAAAAGGTGATTCAGATCGGCTGTGATCCGAAGGCGGATTCTACGATCAACCTGCTGGGCGGGCATCCGCTGCTTCCGGTTATGAATTACATTCGCGATCATGACGAGGAGCCGGAGAAGCTGTCGGATATAGCGAAAGAGGGATTCGGCGGTGTTCTCTGCATTGAGACCGGAGGCCCGACGCCGGGACTCGGCTGTGCGGGGCGTGGGATCATCACCACATTCAGCCTGCTGGAGGATCTGGAGCTGTTTGAGACCTGTCAGCCGGATGTCGTTTTGTACGATGTACTGGGTGATGTAGTCTGCGGCGGGTTTGCCGCGCCGATTCGCGAGGGTTACGCCGAGCACATCCTGATCGTGACCTCCGGAGAAAAAATGGCGCTCTATGCCGCCAATAACATCAACATGGCGGTGAAAAATTTTGAGGATCGCGGCTATGCCTCAGTGCGCGGCATTATTTTAAACCGCAGGAATGTAGAGAATGAATATGAAAAAGTTTCGGCTTTCGCCGCGGAAAACGGATTGGAGATCGTGGCGGACATTCCCAGAAGTCCGGATATCATCCGCTGTGAGGATCAGGGCATGACGGTGATCGAGGGGGACGTAAAACTCCCGGTCAGCCGGCTCTATCTTGAACTTGCGAAAAAATTATGGGATGAACATGCGAAAGACTCTGACAATCATAATCATACAGTGAAATGAGATGAAATATGCATAATGACGTTTATTGTATCACCGCGGCGGAACTCGCCGCACGCGGAAAAGAGAATATTCCCGATGAACTGCAGTCGTCAAAACATCTGATCTACAGTTCTCCGGCGACACTGGCTTTCAACTCGCCGGGGGCACAGGGTTTCGGTGTGAAGCGGGCGGGTCTGGCCATACCCGGTTCCGTCATGCTTCTGGTGGCTCCGGGCTGCTGCGGCAGAAACACCATGATGCTGGATCAGATCGGCGGATACGGAGACCGCTTTTTCTACCTTTTGCAGGATGATACCGACATCGTGACCGGCCGTCATTTAAACCGGATTTCCCAGGCGGTGAAAGAAGTTGTGGATTCTCTGGAGACAAGGCCGACGGCAGTGATGATCTGTATCACCTGTGTGGACGCGCTGCTCGGTACCGACATGGAGCGCGTCTGCAGGAAGGCGACGGAATTTGCCGGGGTACCGGTTCTGCCCTGTTATATGTATGCACTGACGCGGGAGGGGCGAGTTCCGCCGATGACGTCGGTGCGAAAGACGGTTTATGCGCTGCTTGAGAAGCGCGGGAGAAAGCAGCGCGCTGTGAATCTTCTCGGCGAATTTGCACCTTATGATGACGACTGTGAGCTGTATCAGATATTGAAAAATCTCGGAATACAGACCATCCGGGAGATTTCCCGCTGCCGGGACTTCGAGGAATACCTGTCCATGGCGGAGGCGAACTTCAATATTGTGTTGAACCCGGAGAGCCGTCTCGCCGCGGAAGATTTCCGAAAACGGCTGGGTATACCGTCCATGGAGATGACCCGTGTCTACCAGATCGACAAGATACAAAACCAGTACAGGCTTCTCGGGTCTGCGCTGGGTACACAGATTGATGATTCCTCGTATTATGAAGAGGCTATGCGGGCGGTGCGTGATTTCTCGGATCGTTATCCGGAAACCTCCTTTGCCGTCGGGGAATGGCTGAACGCGGATTCCTTCGAGCTGACACTGGCGCTGCTGCGGTACGGCCATAAGGTTCCGGAAATCTATGGCACAGTCACGGATGTGAATTTTATTTACATCAAAAAAATAGCGGCGATAAGTCCGGACACCCGGATCTATACGAATCTGTCCCCGACCATGCTGAATTACAACTGCAGCGCGCGCGCGGCGGACATCACCATCGGACAGGACGCCGCGTATTATCACCCGGACAGCCCGAACCTGCCATGGAATGCAGAAAACAAACCCTTTGGGTATCAGGGACTGCGCGACCTGTTTCTGGAACTGAAAAGACTGCAGGATGAAAATCAAGATACTTATAAAGTGAAAACATAGATAAACAGAACATGCAGGCACATGAAAAACTCATTCACATAACTTCGGAGCGGGTAAAAGAAATTATTCAA